>NZ_JBIUBJ010000008.1:0-362365 GCF_044547985.1 Nonomuraea sp. NPDC052265 | reverse complement strand
CGAACCGGAGCCATCGGTGGTGCATCCGGTGTGCGGCGGGAGAACAGACATGCTGTCCTGCGCGGGTTGTGAGGTCGTCACGGCACGATGGATGCCACAAAAGCGACGCGCCGGGGACCGCGCCCTGCGGCGCGGGCCCCGGCTGCGTGGTGCGCGGTGTCAGGCGGGAACGATGTTCTCGGCCTGCGGGCCCTTCTGGCCCTGGGTGACGTCGAAGGCCACCTTCTGGCCCTCGCGCAGCTCACGGTAGCCGCCGTTGGCGACGATGTTGGAGTAGTGCGCGAAGACGTCGGCGCCGCCGCCGTCCTGCTCGATGAAGCCGAAGCCCTTTTCCGCGTTGAACCACTTCACGGTGCCAGAAGCCATGTTGATCTCCTTTTGATGGGTGCAAAGCCGAAATCCGCATTGGACGGATTCCGCGTCGCCGCGATAGGACCACACACCCGGAGATGACCGGAAAACAAAAAATGCACCTGAGGCTACATACCGTCAGGTGCACACAAGTTCTTATGGGTACCACAACTGCAACTGGATCCAACCTAGCACACCTTCAGTCGTGCTGCGCATGCCCCGCCGCCGTTGCGCCTGAACATCCAGGGCAGGGGAGCCCGCCAACGAATCGAGGGGGTTCATGGATCCGGTCAGGACTTGGGCGGCCAGCGCCGTTGGCGGCCACGGACCCGCGCCGCACGGCAGCCGACGTCTTGAGGTGCCGGCTGTGGCGGGGGACCAGGCCGTCGGTTTCAGGGAGTCCTCAAGCACAGCCTCCGGATGGCAGGGGAGAAAGCGACCACGCGTTCTTACCGGCGCCCCTCGTCGAGCGCCGCGAGACACCGCACGCGATGGCGGCAGCTACAGCAAGTCGCGGACGACCCGAGTATCAGCGAGGCGGTCGTGCAAGGTGCGAGCGACCGGGTCGGCCACCGACCACAGACCGTCCACCAGGAGCACGACCAGCCCGCACTGTGGCGCACAGACGAGGACGGGGAGGACGAGCGCGCGAACGCGAGCTGAGGATGCCGACTCACCCGCCCCGGCCCCGCTGTTCACTCTGCCGTCAGTCCCTCGACAAGGCCGGTCGTTGGCCTGCCGAGGAGGCGAGAAAGATCGTCACCGGCCCGAGCGAAGACCCCGGCGGCGATGGTTTCATCGAGACTTACCAAGAAGCCGGCCAGCTCGCCGTCCATCCCCGAATTGATGAGCGCTACCTGCAACTCTTCGGGAGTGACGGCCTGGTAAGTGACCTCTCGCTTCAGCACGACCGACATCGCTTCGGCGATGTCGGCGTAGGTGAAGTTCGTGTCGCCTGAGAGGGTGTAGGCGACATTGCCGTGCCCACCTGTGGTGACAACGATGGCCAATGCCTCAGCCAGGTCCTTCCGGCTGGCTGCCGCAACGACGGCGTCACCGGTCGCCGCGGCGAGAACGCCGGTGAAGCGGGGGCCTGCCAGCGCCTGGATGTAGTTCTCGATGTACCAGGTGTTCCGCAGGATCGTGTACGTCACACCGGAAGCGATAAGAGCTTTCTCTGTCGCCCTGTGGTCCGCGTTGATGTCGAACCGGTCATCGTCGGCTCGAACTCCGCTGATGTAGTAGACGTGTCGGACATTCGCCTTCTTCGCAGCTGCGATGACCGACTCGTGCTGAGCAAAGCGATCCGGGTCTCTGCCCGAGATCAACACAATGTCAGAGTGCCTGGCAACCAGTTCTGCGACGCCTACTGAATCCGACAGGTCGACGGCAGCGGTGCTGAACCCGGCGGAAGCGAGTTCCCCGAGGCGCAATTGATTCCGTCCGACCGCGGTGATCGTCTCGGGAATGATTCCCCGGGCTACCAGCGCGTCCAGGACGTGGCGACCGAGTGCTCCGGTGGCCCCAAATACCAGGGTGCTCGCCTCAGGCACGGTCGTGGAGAGTGATCTGGTAGCCGTCGGGGTCGGCGAAGGTGAAGGTCCGGCCGAAGGGGCCGTCGATCGGTGCGGAGACGATGGTGTGACCGTCGGCGACGAGAGCGTCGTGGATGGCCTGGACGTCGGTGGCGTGGAGCCAGATCGCGGCACCGATGCCGGGTTGGGCAACGGATGCGAGATCGGTGCCGGGAACGATGTCGCGGAGGGCGAAGGCGATCGGCTTCGTCTCGAAGACGACGGCGTGCGGAGGTCCGGCCTGCGAGCGGACGAGGCCGAGGTACTGCTCGTAGAACGCCTGCGAAGCGTCGAGGTCGCGCGCTTGCAGGGAGATGAAGTCGGGGCCGGTGGCGGGCATGGTGATGCTCCTTCGCTACGTGTCAGGATACTGACATGAGCCAATGTATGTCAGAATACTGACATGAGTCAAAACGGTGCCGGCGTCGACCTGGACAAATCACTGGGCTACCTGCTGAAAGAGGCGTCGAGCGCCCTGCGCGCAGCCATGGAGGAGGTGCTGCGGCCGCTCGGGATGAGCGTGACGCACTACTCCTGCCTCGAGCTGTTGGCTCAACGGCCGGGCTTGTCGAACTCCGAGCTCGCGCGTGGCGCGTTCGTGACACGGCAGTCGATGAACGTACTGCTCCAGACCCTGGAACGGGACGGCTACGTGACCAGGCCCGCGGAGGCGCCCGTCGGGAAGGTTCTTCCCGCGCGGCTCACGGCTCGCGGCCGGCGGAGCCTGGAGAAGGCCAGCGCAGCGGTCCGGTCCGTCGAGGTCAGAATGCTGGCCGGTATGACTGAGGGCGAGCAGTCAGACGCGTTCCGGATTCTGCAGAGCATGATTCGTTCCCTGCGTGATGGCAACGACGGTGCATAGCTCGTTCCTCGGCGCACGTCTCGTCGCGCCCGGACAGGGGTGCAGCCGAGCGTGGAAATCCGTGCAGGCGACCTCGATATCCGACAGCCGGGTGGAAGCGATTGCCGAGGCGGGAGGCACCGTCGTTGGGCAGGGGGCTGCTCGGTTGACGGGCATGTTGCCGATGAGGGGCCGTTCGGCAGCGAGGGGGTCGGTGACAGCCGCCGATCCCGCCGCTCGTCCACACCGAGGCTTCAACGAGCTGCGCAGGTTGCCGCGACCCTGACGCTGCGTTGTCGTCCATGTCTTGAACGGTGATCAGAGAAGACCGGCATCATGGCCGGTCGTCTATGCGCACCTGATGCTCCGTTGATGACCCGGCGTGCGGGGCGACGCCCGAATGTCGAGGCCGGCTGGGGTGACTGGTTCGGCGCGAGGTGATGGCGTTCCGGCTTCGGCGGCTTCCCATCCGACAGGGCAACTGTTGTGACGTTCTTACCGCTGCACGTATGCCTCGATGCCGTCGAGAATTCTTGCAAGGCCGAATTCGAAGCCGTCGAGCGGGGGTTCGTCGGCGAGGAACATCGGGTCCTCCATCGCGTCCGCGACGGCGTTCAGGTTGCGGGAGCGGAGTTGGCTGTCCAGGAACACTTGGACCGCACGTACCGCTCGTTGCTGATCGGGGTTCGCGCGGCGCAACGCGGCCGGTGTCGGGGTGTTGCGCCGTAGGTTGGCGCCGTACCGGGCGTGGCTGTCGAGGAGGTATGCGCAGTTCAGCATCTGTTGCGCCTCCATGCCGGTCGACTTGAGCACGGTGATCAAGGCGTCCAGCCAGGCCGCGTTGTGCGGGGTCAGGGAGACGGTGGTGGGCACGTCCAGCAGCCATGGACGGGAGAGGAAGCGTTCGAAGAGCTGGCGTGACCACAGCGCGGCCGCCTCTCGCCAATCGCCGTCCGGCAGCGTGGGCGGGTCGCCCCAGGCGCGGTCGGCCAGGAGAACGATGAGCTCGTCCTTGGAGCTGACGTAGCGATACAGCGCGTTGGTGGTCACGCCGATCCGGGCGGCCACCTTCGGCAGCGAGGCGGCGGCGATGCCTTCCTTGTCGGCCAGTTCGGTCGCGACCGCGATGATCTTCTCGACGCTGTGCGCCGGCTTGGGACCGCGCCGCCCCCCGGTGTCGACGACGCCCCAGGCCGCGGCCAGGCCTGGCGGCAGAGCCTCGAAGTCGGCGTCGTCGGTGTGCGCGCGATCCGGTGCGATCTCGCGTCCGGGGCTCTTGCGTGGGGTCATGGCCGGCATCCTCTCGACGATCCGAGAGAAATAGTAGACGCCTTATACAGTTGCTATTACTGTGCATGGCATGAACACTTCATGGCATGCACAGATACATCTCCCTCCTGTCGCCCGTCGCTGGATCGGTCTGGCCGCGATCTTCGGCGCCGTTTTCGCGATGGCCGAACTTCCGCTCTATTTCGTGGTCCCTACCTGCGACCCTCCGGCATGCGGTGTCGAGACCGGCAGTCTCATGCCGGACTGGCTGATCCTCACCCGTACGCTCTTCAACTTCTCCGCGCTCACGCTGTTCATGGTGTTCATGAGCGGCGTCCGCTTCCTGATCGCGCGGGCCGACGCCCGGTACGAATGGTTCGGCGCGGTCGCCGGTATCGCCGGCGTGGCATGGACGATCATCGACATGGTCGCCAAGGGAATCGAGGGCAGCAGCGCCATCAAGGCCACCGAGTTGATCGACCCGACCCGGACCGTGCCCACTTACCTGCTCTACGGTTCCATCACCCACCTGACGCTGGTTGTCTTCGGTGTCGCCTTCGGGTACGCGGTGCTGCGCTCCCGCGCTCTTCCTCGGTGGGTCGGCTGGTCGTCGTTCGGCATCGCCGCACTGCACCTGGCCGGAGTGCCGTCGATGTTCTTCGGCTTCAACTCGTCGGAGTTCTACGCCTCCAACGGATGGGGGGCGGTCGCGATGTTCAACGGCATCGCCGCCATGTGGCTGGCGGGCGTCGGCGTCGCAACGCTGAGGAAGAGGACTTCGCCGGCGCCGGCACTCGTTTGAGCGCCAACGTCCAGATGCGTACGGGTGGTGAGTTCGGCGGGTCGGATTCCCGCTGCAGTCGCCACCGAGGCGCCTGCCTCGTTCTGTCGCCTCGGGAGCGGGCCTGGATCGAGGTCTTCCCAGGGCTGCCCGAGGCATGGCTTCTTCGCCCTGGGCGCGGCGGATGCAGAGAAGAACGGGCGGCGGAATGGTGGGGGCTTACGGTGCCAGGGACTCATTCGCGCGTATCGAGCGCAGTCCCCGGCTGATCGGTGGGAGCGAAGGGCGTAGGGCCGGCGGTGATCCTCGCCCAGCTCATTCGAGGCGTCCCGACGGCGATCGATCTCGTTGGAGTGGGATGTGCTGCCGGAGGGCTCTCCGCCCTCGGACGGTCCGGTGATTGAGGAGGTCAACTGCCGTCGCTCATCGGACCCTTCACTTCAGGATCGTCGTACGTGTTCGCGAGCAGGCAGTCAGGAGTTCGGATCTCTTTCGTGGAGCGGACGGAATCAAGGGGCATACAGGAGCTGGCTAGCCTTCACTGGTGAGCTTCGGAAACTTCGCCCGTAGAGTGCGTGATCCTGCACTGCCTCACCGATGGCGGGTGTCAGCGTTCCGTATCCCAACTCTCAGGTTCGCTGGTACTGGTACGGCGATCCCAGGAAAGCCGCGTTGCACGCATTGGGGTTCTGGCGCCGTCAACGCTTCCCTGAACTGCTGCCCTCCGAAGATCCAGTTCTCCTGGAGATCAGTGAATGCGTCAGCGAGTGCCTGGACGCCGGTGGCGTCCTCACGGAAGCACAACGCGAGTTCCTCGGCGTCCGAGTGGGCGAGCTTGAGCAACGGTTGCACTCATGGGATCTCCGGCACGTCGTTCGGCACATCGAGGTGGCGTCGGGTCTGCGACAGCTCGAAGCGACGAGAGACCCCACCGTGCGGTCAAGGCGAGCCTCGTGATCTGCAGGGCGCTCCGGGCGTGCATCATATGACCCTTCCAGGCCACCAAGAGCAGGGGCGGTTTGATGGCTGATGCACCTTCTCGACGCAAGGGACGCGGCCTCCTCGGTCCCGCCTTGGTCAACCTCGCTCTCGGCGTGCCCGCGAGCATCCCGCTCTGTCTGGGGTGGTGGCTGCTGACCGAGTACCTGCCCATGGACTGCAGGAGCACGGACGACCTTGCCAAGCCTGGACTCGTCAACTGCAACTACACGACGCTCGACCACTCAGGCGTTGTCATGCTCCTCCTGGCGGTGACCGGCGTCGTCACCTTGACACTGGTGGTTGTGGTCGACGTGGTTCTCCCGCTGCGGCGCAGACGGGGGCTTGCGGCATGGCTCGGTACGGCAACACTGATCCCCCTCCCGTTCGCGCTCTGTCTGACGCTGGTCTGACGACTCCCCGAATGAAGGCGAGTCGTTTCTCAGCTCCGGCCCGACGGACACTCTGGCCGGCGTGCCCAGGGGTGCGCCTTCGCTGGTGGCGCAAGATCGGCGTGCGCCTTGCAGGCAGGAGGCAGCAGGTCTTGGCTCCGTCCCAGGTGAAGGGTTCACCTCCTCCCGACGGGCATGCCTGTGCGATCGCGAAGTGCAGCTACTGGCTCGGCGAGGTAGCACGGCAACGGGCGAGTCCACGATCACACTGGACGTCCCGATGACTGGCGATCGGCCGGATGCGGGAAGGCTTTCACGGGTCCGACGTCCTGATCGGCGGATGAGCTCTTGCCTTGGAGCGGAGGCCGGTGTTCGGCCGCCTCCGGAGTGGGCCGGAGGCGGGCCTGGTGTGCAGGTGGTGGCGTCGCAGTCAGGCGGGGAGCAGGCCGATGGCTGCCTTGGTCTGGCGGATCTTGGCGCCGGCCAGGTCACGGGCTCGTTCGGCGCCGGACCGCAGGGCCTTCTGGACGTGGCCGGGGTCCTCAGACAGGTACAGGTAGCGGTCGCGGATGGGGGCGAGGGTGGCCACCACCGCGTCGGCCACTGCTTCCTTGAGTTCGCCGTAGCGGTCGAACCGGGACGCCAGGTCCTCGGGGGCGCGGTCGGTGCAGGCGGCCAGGATGGACAGGAGGTTCGAGACGCCGGGTTTGCGGTCGGGGTCGTAGGCGATCGTGCTGTCCGCGTCGGTGACGGCGCGCATCACCTTGCGCCGGAGCACGTCGGGGTCGTCGAGCAGGCGCAGGACGCCGCCCGGCGTGGCGGCTGACTTGCTCATCTTGTCGGTGGGGGAGGCCAGGTCCATGAGCCGGGCGGCCACCGGCGGATTGACCGTCGTGGGGATGGTGAAGACGGGGGCGTATCGGGTGTTGAACCGCTGGGCGACGGTCCTGGCCAGTTCGACGTGCTGGCGCTGGTCCTCGCCGACGGGAACTTCGTCGGTGTCGTACAGCAGGATGTCGGCGGCCATGAGGATCGGGTAGGTCAACAGGGACATGCGGACCTGCTGCTGGCGGCTGGACTTCTCCTTGAACTGGATCATCCGCTGGGCCTCGCCGTAGCCCGTGGTGCATTCCAGCAGGTAGTGCAGTTCGGTGTGCTCCGGGACGTGTGACTGGACGAGGAACAGACAGGACTCCGGGTCCGTGCCGGCGGCGAGCAGCAGGGTGGCGAATTCCAGGGTTCGCCGGTGTACCTGGGTGGGGTCGTGGTCCAGGGTGAGCGCGTGCAGGTCGGAGATGAAGACGACGGTGTCCGTGGTGGTCTGTTCGGCGATGATCGGGGCGATGGCGCCGAAGTAGTTGCCGAGGTGCAGGTCGCCGGACGGCGTGAATCCTGTGAGACGTCGTGGCATCGGTGGAGCTCCCTCAGGTCGGGAGCCGCCTCTCGTCCTGGGCCGGCCGAGGTACGAGGACACCAACGGGCCGCCCGGGACTGGGCGGCCGCTTGGTTGGGTCTGCGCGGATGAGCAGTGCCGCCCTGTTAGGGGCGCCACCAGCCGAGAAATGAATGGGTCATCCGCATGACGCATACCGTACCACTCGGTTTGGAGGGGATGCGTACACGGGTTGGCGGCTTTTGGGGGTGATGGGAAAGTCCTGGCGGTTCGGCTGCGTGTTTGGTGGCATTTTGGTGGATTGGTCCGGAATTATGGCGCCTATGGCGATGCTCCGGTTGTCGGCGATCGGCTTTCTTGCCGGTGTCGTGGCGTGGCCGTTCCTTTGGCTGCCGCTGCGTGGCGACGGCTTTCAGCACGCGCGGCTCGCAGCGCTGATGGCGCTGGAGATGGGGCAGTTCGTCACCGTACCGGTCGCGCTGGTGGTGGGGTTCGTGCTCGCGGCGAGAGGGGTGTGGGCGCGTACTCCCGGCCATCTGCTGGGGGCCGTCACGGTCGCCTTCGGAATCCTCGTCGCCACTCAGGCGTGGGCCATGGGCGAATGGGCCGGCGGACGGCCGGCCGGGATAGGTGATCCGGACGGCGAGAGCGCCTTGGCTTTTCTGGCGACCATCTCAGGGGCGATGACGACGGTCGTCGGCCTGGCCATCGTCCTGCTGCGATGGGCCGGTTATGATTCCCGAACCGCGCCGGTACGTCAGCGGCGTGCGCGCAGGCGCAGGTGAACGAATTCTGTCTCGTCCCGAATTTCGGTTCCCGGGCTGATTCGTAGAGCGAGAAGTTCGGTGAAGCGCTGGTTGTGGCGGGTGCTGGTCGCGTTCGTCGTGGTGTTCTCAGGAATGGCGGGGCAGGCGGCGGCCGAGGCGGGGCCCGGTCATGAGGGTGGTGTCGGTGAGGATTCGGAGATCGCGGTCTTCTTGTGCACGCCGTCCTCGTCGAGGTGCGACAAGCGGTATGCGACGGCGAGGCAGCGGCGGGATGTCGAGGCGTTTCTGAAGAGCACACCCGAGGTGACCGAGGTGCGGTTCGTGAGCCGGGCGGCGGCGTACGCGAGGTTCCGGCGGGAGTACGCCGATCAGAAGAAGTTGCTCGCCGAGGTACGGGCCGAGGACATGCCGGATTCGTTCCGGGTACGGGTCTCCGGGGTGGCCGATCGGGCGCGCATTGTCGCCGTGGCGAATTCGCGGCGGGGTGTGGGGCTGGTCATCGACCAGGTGGAGGGTGATGCCGTGGCCATGTCGTCGCGGAACGCGGAGGTCTCCGTGTTTCTCTGCATGAAGGATTCGTTCATCAAAGAGTGCCGGCACGGTCGGGGCAGGGCGAACAAAGCGGCGGCCACGGCCAAGGAGAAGAAGGCCGTCGTGGCCGTCATCGAGCGTTTTCCCGGGCTCGTGTCATATGAGTACGAGGATCAGAAGGCGGCGTATCAGAATTTCGTCGAGGAGTACGCGGACAACGAGACGCTCGTCGCGGCCACCAGAGTGTCGGACATGCCTGAGTCGTATCGGGTTTCGGTTCGGCCGGAGGTGAATCGGAGACCATGGCGTCACCGGCTGGCGGGTATGCCCGGGGTGAGCCAGGTGTTCGACCGCGAGTGCCTTCTCCAAGGGGTGAGGCTCTTGTCGGAATACGGGCTTGAGGACCTCGCGTCCCGAACCAGGACATGCGGGTAGCGGGTAGCCGCCGAGGCGATCAGGGCGGTCGGCGCACAGAGTGATTGTGGCTGTTCGAGCGTTTCGTTCAAGACCGGCGGGTGGCGCGCGGCCGAGACTGCGGTCATGTCTCAACAGACCTTCACCCCCGCCCTCGGACGCCTGAGGTTCACCCGCCTGTACGACCCGGTCCTCGCCCTGACACGCGGAGCAGCGGCAGCGACGTAGACCGGCTCAATCTGCGTCTACGTCGCCACTCACCGATGAAGAAGCGGCTCGTCACCTGTCACCTCCCTGCCGTTGCGATGGTCCATCGTGTCGGAAACAGGGCGGACGGATATCCCGCAGCTATTGCGAATAACTCGCAACAGCGAAAGACTCGCACATATGTTCAAGGGCACCCCACCCGGAGAAGCGGGCCAGGCGACGTCCCCCCTCCGCCAGATACTCACCCTCGCCCTCCCCGCCCTGGGCGTCCTGGCCGCCGAGCCGCTCTACCTGCTGGTCAACACCGCCGTGGTCGGTCATCTGGGGGCGATCCCGCTGGCCGGGCTCTCGGTGGGCGCGATCGTGCTGGCGCAGATCGCCACCCAGATGACGTTCCTGTCCTTCAGCACGACCGCCCGCGCCGCCCGGCTGCACGGCGCGGGCCGCAGGGCCGACGCCGTGGCGGAGGGTGTGCAGGCGACATGGCTCGGCGCGGTCGCAGGGCTGATCCTGGCCGGGATCGGGCAAGTGGCCGCCGCACCCGT
Source organism: Nonomuraea sp. NPDC052265 (assembly GCF_044547985.1). Taxonomy (NCBI): domain Bacteria; kingdom Bacillati; phylum Actinomycetota; class Actinomycetes; order Streptosporangiales; family Streptosporangiaceae; genus Nonomuraea; species Nonomuraea sp. NPDC052265. Next base: position 352,322 of record NZ_JBIUBJ010000008.1, on the reverse strand, counting down.
CGCCCGCCTGCTCGCCGACGACGAGCAGGTCGCCGCCGCGGCGGTGGGCTGGCTGCGGATCGCCCTGCTCGGCGCCCCGATGATCCTGATCACGATGGCGGGCAACGGCTGGCTGCGCGGCGTGCAGGACCTGCGGCGTCCGCTCCGCTACGTCCTGGTCGGCAACGGGATCTCCGCGGCGCTGTGCCCGATGCTGGTGCACGGGCTCGGCTGGGGGCTCGACGGCTCGGCGGTCGCCAACGTGGCCGGGCAACTGGTCTCCGCAGCTCTGTTCGTCCGGGCCCTGCGGGCGGAGAGGGCGGCGTTGGCACCCGTCCCGGCCGCGATGCGTGCCCAGCTCGGGGTCGCGCGTGACGTGGTGCTGCTCGGGCTGGCGTTCCAGGCGTGCTGGGTGTCGGCGACGGCGGTGGCGGCGCACACCTCGCCGGCCGCGTCCGGCGCGCACCAGGTGGTGTTCCAGCTGTGGATGTTCCTGGCGTTCGTGCTGGACGCGCTCGCGATCGCCGCCCAGGCGCTGGTCGGCACCGCCCTCGGCGCGGGCGAGGCCGGGCGGGCGCGGCGGCTGGCCCGGCAGGTGACCGGCTGCGGCCTGGTCTTCGGTACGTTGCTCGGCCTGGGGTTCGCGGGGCTGGCCGGCGTCCTGCCCCGCGTGTTCACCTCGGACGCCACGGTGCTGGCCGAGATGGACGGCATCTGGTGGTTCTTCGTCGCCTTGCAGCCGATCGGCGGCGTCGTGTTCGCTCTGGACGGCGTGCTGCTCGGCGCCGGCGACGTGGCGTACCTGCGGACGGCGACGGCGGCCGGGGCGGTGCTCGGGTTCCTGCCGGTGGTGTGGGCCTCGCTGCGGTTCGGGTGGGGGCTGGCGGGGATCTGGACAGGGTTGTCGGTGTTCCTGCTGGTACGGATGATCACCCTGCTGGCCAGGCTGCGGTCGGGCCGCTGGGCGGTGGTCGGCGCCGTACGATGAGCCCCCGGACCCGCCGGATCAGCTCCACGTGGCGCGCTTGAGCACCCCGGCCAGCCCGTAGGTGTTCCAGGCGTCCACCACCAGGATCCTGGACTGCGGCAGGAACCACTCCCGCTCGGTCCACTTCGAGGTCGTGCGGCCGGTGTCGTTCGTCACGCAGCGGTTCGGCCAGGTCGTGTACTTCGCCTTGTGCCCGGCGCCCATCGGCCGCAGCCCCCGGTAGGAGGCCCTCTCGCCGGGGTACCAGCTCAGGTTGGAGTTGAACGGGCACGGGATCACCCCGCTGAACGGATGGAACTGCTCCTTGCCCGTGTACGTGAAGGAACCGCCGCCGACCGGCACGTTCGTGTACTCCTTGGGCCCGAAGATCCAGAAGCTCTCGCAGTCGGGGGCGAACGGCTCCGGCTTCTTGCACAACAACCCGGTCACCACCACGACGTGGTCGCGCGACCGGTGCACCTGCCAGTCGGCGGGGATCCGCAGGGTCATGCCGCGGAAGAAGAGCGTCCTGACCTGCCCGGCGAGAGAGGTGGAGGAGGCCGAAGCGGCGGACGCGGTCGCGGGCGGCACGGCGGCCGCGGCCAGGACGGCGAGGAGCAGAAGACTTCTTCTCATGGTTCGGGAAGGTACGCACCTCCACTTGCGGAGGGCTGGCCATCCACTTGGAGGACGTCCGCCGTGTGTGGGTATGGGGTAAAGCATGATCTTCCTGAGACGGGCCGTCCTGATGGCCGTCCTCGCCTTCCTGGTCATCCCGATCGCCGAGGTCGCCGCCGCCCCGCGGCCGGCCGCGGCGCAGTCCCGTGCCGACGCGCAGGCCGGTGCGGCGCGGGCCCGCCGCATGCTGGCCCAGCTCCGCGTCGCCAGGCCCTTATCGCTGCGCGGCTACACCCATCGCCGGTTCCAGCCTCGGTGGGGACGTCACAAAGGAAGGTGCGACGTGCGGGAGACCGTCCTGTCCCGCGACGGGCGGCGGGTGCGCAGGAACGCCGCCTGCCACCCGGTGAAGGGCGTCTGGTACAGCCCGTACGACGGCAGGCGGTTGAAGAGCGAGCGCCTGGTGGACGTCGACCACGTCGTGCCGCTGGCCTACGCCTGGCGCTCCGGCGCCAAGAGGTGGAGCCAGGCGCGGCGGCGGGCCTTCGCCAACGACCTCACCCGTCCTGAGCTGGTCACCGTCAGCCATTCCGCCAACATCGCCAAGGGCGGGCAGGGGCCGCAGAGCTGGCGTCCGCGCCGCCGCGCCTACTGGTGCCGCTACGCGACCTCATGGATCACCGTGAAACACCATTACCGGCTGTTCGTGACGCGCAGCGAGCGCGTGGCGCTGTCCAACATGCTCCGCACCTGCTGACCGTGCGGCAGGGGTGCTCCCGACCGGCGGTTGGATGGGGTGCATGACTGCTCACGAGGTGGCCAGGAGGCTGCCCGACATCCCGGTGCTGCGTGACCTCTGCCGATCGACGGCGGTGCTGGAGGCCGTCCTGAGCCCGGAATGGGAGTACCGCCGCCGCTCCTTCGACGCCCACTGGAGCCCGGGCGCGGAGATGGCCTCCTGGCGGAACGGGTCCGGCGACGACTACGCGATCGTCTTCTCGCCGGAGGGCGCCTACGTCCGCGCCTTCGACCACGAGTCCGAGATGAGCCCGTACGTGAACGACGGGCCGTGGCCCGGGGTGCTCGACTCGGTCCCGGACGTCTTCCTCGACTGCGTGCGGGAGCCCGCGTTCCGCGACGAGGACGGCCTGCCGCTGGTGACCGCCTGCCTCTGGCGCGAGAGCGGCGACGGGGAGTGGCACTAAGCCGGGCGCCGTCAGAAGGTCCGGGCGGCCGCGTTCACGCCTGCCCGGCGAGCACCGCCTTGATCGTCTCCGCCGTCGCTCGCGGAAAGGCGGTGTTGCCGTTGTGCCCGCCCGGCAGCGTGACCGGCTCGGTGCCGAGCAGCTCCGCCAGCGCGAGCGCGCACCGGTAGGTGTGCACCGAAGGCCGGGTGGTACGTCCGATCGCCGGGATCACCCGCGTGCCGGTGTGCGCCAGCTCCGCCGGGGCGAGGTCGTCCTCCATGACCGCGGTGAACTCCGTCCCGATGAAGAACCCGAAGTTGGCCTGCCGCCTGGCCGTGAGCGGCTGCGAGGTGAGCCCTTCCTCGGTCTCGTCGTGGGCCGGGTCGATGCCGAGGTGCCGGGTGATCGCGGGGAGGGCCGCCGCCAGTCCGCCGGACGCGTACGCCCGCTGGATGGCCGTCAGCTCGCCCACGTGCTCGGCCCGGTCGGCCGCGGGCAGCAGGTTCGGCGTCACGGGCTCGTGCGCGACCAGGGTGCCGAGCACGCCGGGGTGCCGCGCCGCGACCTGGAGGCCGATCGCGCCTCCCATGCTGAACCCGGCCATCAGGGCGGGCCCGTCGGCGACCTCGGCGAGCAGCCGCGCGACGTCCTCGGCGTGGTCGGCCATGGTGACGGGCGGCGCGGCGGGGTCGAGGGTGCTGCGCGACAGGCCGCGCCGGTCGTAGGTGACGACCGTGAAGGCGTCGGCCAGGAGCGGCACGAGGTCGGCGGTGCGGTCGGCGTCGCCCTCGCCGCTCTGCGACAGCAGCAGGACGGGACCGCTGCCCTCGACCTGGAAGTGGAGGGTGGCGCCGGGCACGGGAAGCGCGTTCATGGGGGTCTCCTCTACAAAAAGCATCTAAATCGATGCATCGATATAGATGTATCATGTCCCCATGAACGCAGTCGAACTGTTCCTCCTCGGCCGCACCCTCATGAAGATCGGCGAGCAGGCGATGCCCCAGCCGAAGGGCGACGGCCCACGGGGCTCGGTCCGTACGGTGCTCGTGGTCCTCGGGGACGTGGTCGCCCATCCCGGCACGACGGTCAGCGAGATCGCGGCGCGGACCGGTCTGCCGCAGAGCCAGGTGTCCACGGCCGTCGCGCGGCTGGAGTCCACCGGGTCCGTCGAGGGCGTGCCCGACGCGGCCGACCGGCGGCGGCGGCTCATCCGTCCCGCCGAGGCGCCCTCCGCCCGGGTCGCCGAGGTCAGGGCCGCCACGATCGACGACGCCCTCGCCGCCGCACTCCCCGACCCGGGCCCCGAGGCGGTCGGCGAGGTCACCGCGGCCCTGGCGGTGCTGGCCCGCCACCTCACGCCGGAGGTCGCCGCCCGCGTACGCGCCGTCGACGCGGCGGCTACCGCCGTACGATCTCAACCGTGACCGCCTCCGGCAGGACCCTCTACGTCATCGTGTGCGCGGCCGGCCCGGCCGGCGACGTCGCCAGGCTCGTCGGCCCGGCCCAGGACGAGGGCTGGGTCGTCCAGGTCGTCGCCACGCCGTCGGCGCTCGACTTCATCGACGTGCCGGAGCTGGAGCGCCTGACCGGACGCCCGGTCCGCAGCCGCTACCGCAAGCCGCACGAGCCCAGGCCGCCCAGGGCCGACGCGATCGTCGTCGCCCCGGCCACGTACAACACGATCAACAAGTTCGCCATGGGCGTCGCCGACACCTACGCGCTGGGGCTGCTGGCCGAGGCTCCGGGGCTGGGCATCCCCGTGGTCGTCCTGCCGTTCGTCAACAGCGCGCTCGCCGCCCGCGCGCCCTTCCTGCGCAGCGTCGAGGAGCTGCGGTCGGAGGGGGTGCGCGTCCTGATCGGCCCGGGGCAGTTCGAGCCGCACGCCCCGAGCGCGGCCGACGGCAACGACACCTACGTCTGGGAGAGCGCGCTCACGGCGCTGCGTCCGTAGCGGGAGGGTCCGCTCACGGCGCTGCGTCCGTAGCGGGACGGCGCGCTCACGGCGCCGCGTCCGTTGCGAGGGGGCGGAAGGAGGCGCGGTAGGACTGCGGCGGCACGCCGACGACCCGCTTGAACCGCTCACGGAAGGCGGTGGCCGAGCCGAACCCGGCCTGCGCGGCGATCCGCTCCACGCCGTGGTCGGTGGCCTCCAGGCCGTGCGGCCCGCCTAGCCTGGCGGCGTTCCCCGCAACCGGCAGGAAGTACCCCATGTCCATCCTCATGCCGATCCTCATCGGCCTGGTCGCCGTCTCCCTCGTCTCCCTGATCCCCGAGCCGCACGGCCGTCGCGCCAACGCCGTGCTGGTGGCCGGCGCGGGCGCCGCCTACCTGAGCGGCGGCGGCCTCGGCTACTGGGAGTTCCTGTTGCCGGTCGTGATGACCTACGTCGCCTACCGCGGGCTGGAGAGCTGGACGTTCATCGGGATCGGCTGGCTGCTGCACACCGCCTGGGACGTGCTGCACCACCTCCAGGGCAGCCCGCTGCTGACCTTCGCCGCGGACTCCTCCTTCGGCTGCGCCGTCTGCGACCCGGTGATCGCGCTGTGGTGCTTCGCGGGCGGCCCGCCGGTCCTCGGCCGGCTGCGCGCCCGCTTCTCCCGCCCGCGGCCCTTGTCGAACGAGATTCGCGAATGACATTCTGGAATTCGGAATCCCGTCCCCGGAGGACGCATGGACAAAGAAGCCCTCCGTCGCAAATACCTCGAAGAGCGCGACAAGCGGCTGCGCCCGGACGGCAACGACCAGTACGTCCGCCTCACCGGCCGCTTCGCCCACTACCTCGACGACCCGTACACGCCGAGGGCCGAGCGCGACCCGAAGAGCGACCACGTGACGGTGGCCTTCGTCGGCGGAGGGTTCGCCGGGCTCGTCACCGGCGCCCGGCTCAAGGAGGCCGGGATCGACGACGTGCGGATCGTCGAGAAGGGCGGCGACTTCGGCGGCACCTGGTACTGGAACCGCTACCCGGGAGCCCAGTGCGACACCGCGTCGTTCGTGTACATGCCGCTCCTGGAGGAGACCGGCCACATGCCGACGGAGAAGTACGCGCACGCCCCCGAGATCCTCGAACACTGCCGCCGCATCGGCAAGCACTACGGCCTGTACGACGACGCCCTCTTCCACACCGAGGTCCAGGACCTGGAGTGGGACGCGTCCCGGTCGCGCTGGACCGTCCGCACGAACCGCGGCGACGCCTTCACCGCCCGGTTCGTGGTCATGGGGATCGGCCCGCTGCACGTGCCCAAACTCCCCGGCATCCCGGGCATCGACGACTTTCGCGGGCATTCGTTCCACACCAGCCGATGGGACTACGACTACACCGGCGGCGACCCCACGGGCGCGCCCATGGACCGGCTGGCGGACAAACGCGTCGCGGTCATCGGCACGGGCGCGACGGCCGTCCAGTGCGTGCCGCACCTGGCCCGCGCCTGCGCCGAGCTGTACGTGTTCCAGCGCACCCCCTCCTCGGTGGACGTACGCGACAACCGGCCCACCGACCCCGCCTGGTTCGCCGGGATCGCCACCCCGGGCTGGCAGCAGCGCTGGCTGGAGAACTTCACCGGCAACCAGACCGGCGGCCTGACCGGCGAGGACCTGGTGATGGACGGCTGGACCGACATCGCCCGCCGGGTCCGCGCCCGCATCGCGGCCCTCCCGCCCGAGGACCTGACCCCGGAGAAGATGGCGCAGGCGTACGAGGACTCCGACTTCGAGAAGATGGAGGAGATCCGGGCCCGCGTCGACGCGATCGTCGGCGACCGGGAGACCGCCGCGAAGCTCAAGGCCTGGTACGGCCAGCTCTGCAAGCGTCCCTGCTTCCACGACGAGTACCTGCAGTCCTTCAACGTGCCCGGAACCTACCTCGTGGACACCGACGGCAAGGGCGTGGAGCGCGTCACCGAGCGCGGCGTGGTGGTCGCGGGCGTCGAGTACGAGGTCGACTGCGTCATCTACGCCTCCGGCTTCGAGGTGACCACCGACTACACCCGGCGCGCGGGCTACGAGCTGACCGGCCGCGACGGCGTCCGGCTCACCGACCACTGGGCGGACGGCATGCGCACCCTGCACGGCATCCACGTGCACGGCTTCCCGAACGCCTTCGTCGTCCAGCCCACGCAGGGCGCGAACCTCATCTCCAACATCCCGCACAACCTCACCGAGGCCGCCCGCACGATCGCCATGACCGTCCGCCACGCGCTCGACCACGGCTTCGACGAGATCGAGGTGACCGAGGAGGCCGAGGACGCCTGGATCGAGCTGCTGCTGTCCGGCCCCGGGAGCATCCTCGGCGCCTCCGCCGACTGCACACCCGGCTACTACAACAACGAGGGCCGCGACCCCGGCAGGAAAGGCCGCCTGAACATCGGCCACCCGCAGGGCGCAATGGCGTACTTCGCGTATATCGACGGATGGCGCACGTCGGGAACGTTCGAGGGGCTGGAGTTCCGCAAGCGCGCGGAGGGAGAATGACCCGATCGTCCCCCTGGAAGCATTACTGCCTTCCCGGTGAATTCACTCTTCCGTGACGGGACATTGTCGGTCATCGTATTCGATGTCACACTCATGCGTAACGCCACCAGGGAAAAGGGGTTTTGCCGTGGCGCGTCCATGGGAAGCTGACGTATCGGCCGAGCTGCGACGACGTCTGGGGAGGTCGGCCCTTGAGCTGGGCGATACCACGGCAAGTCCCTCATGTCCTGATATCTGGGAGCTGTCCAACGGCGATATCGCGGTAATCGGACGCGACCTTACGGAGAGTTACCGGAGCCGGCTGCCCGCGGGGGTTAGTATTGCCCGTGACGAACGCCTGGTCGTCATTCCCCGCAAGATGCTCGTAGCCGCCAAGCCGGATATCCCTGATGCTTAGAAACGTCGCTGCGGCGAAGTCCCAGCTCCTCACGCCTGACGAGTATTTCTCGGATTTCTGGCCGTACTTTCGCGGGCTCGAACGGGTGTTCTGGAAGCTGGAGACGCGCCAGAACTATCGCGAGCCCGACGAGCCGAGCTGGCTGGCCCTCGACGCCGGCGACTGGGGCGAGGCGATCCGGCTCATCGACGAACGACGGCAGGAGATCCAGCGACCGCTGCGCGAGGCGGGGGAGTTCGCGATGCGGCGCGTCCGGCTCGTCGAGCGGCCCTTCAGCCGTTACCTGCAGTGGGAGCTCTACTACATCCGCCTGCGGGCCCTGGCCGGCGAGCACATCCGCGTACTGGAGGCCGACGGCCTGCCGGCGCTCGGCTTCCCCCAGGCGCTGCCCGAAGTGGTCATCCTCGACTCGACGGTCATGTACGAGGTGCTCTACAACCAGGACGGCACACTGACCGGAGCGCGCAAGATCCTCGACCGGTCGTTGATCGAGAGCTGCGGAGACGACATGGAGAAGCTCTTCGGCCAGGGGGCGGAGCTCATTCCGTACATGACCGCCGAACGCGACGTCCTTCCTCCGCCCCTGCGTCACTCGGCCACGTTCTAGCCCGGTGAACAGGCGGTCGTTCGGGCGCTATTGGGTGACCATCCTGCTCCTGCTGTCGGTCGTCGCCGCAGCCGGCCTGGTCGTCGCCTCCCCCTTCTTCCTGGCCGCGCTGGGGCGCAGCCGCGGCGACTGGTCGGTGCTCGGCGACATCGGCCAGACGTACGGCGCTGCCTCCGCCATCCTGGCCGTCCTCGCGCTCATCGGCGTGGCGTTCTCGCTCGTGCTCCAGGCCAGGGAGGCCAAGTCCGCCAGGGAGCAGGCGCTGCGCACACTGCACGGCGACCTGATGAAGATGGCGATGGACGACCCCGTCTACCGGGCGTGCTGGGGGGCGTTCTTCGCCTCCGGCGACGAGGAGGGCCAGCGGGCCCACCTGTACGTGAACATGATCCTCAACCACTGGCTGCTGATGTGGGAGCTGCGCTCGATCACCGAGGCGCACCTGCGGGAGGTCGCCGCGACCGTGCTCGCCGGGCCGATCGGGGGCGGGTTCTGGAGGCAGGTGAGGGCGTTGCGGATGACGAGCGCCGGGTCGCGCAGGGAGCGCCGGTTCAACCTGATCATCGACGACGTCTACTCGGAGGTGACCGAAGGCGGAGCGGCGGCGCCCGTGGTGGCGGCGCCCCGCCGGGGAGGTTCCGTGGCGGTGCGGGTCGGGGTGGTGCTCGCGCTGGTTGTGGTCGTTCGGCGTATTTTGCGGAGGTTCGTCGGGGATCGGCACTAGTTTCGTGCACCATGAGCTACGACCTGTACTTCGGCTCGGAGGACGACGAGCCGCGCCCGCCGGACCTGGTGGCCTGGAACAACGTCGTCACCCAGGCCCGCGCGCTCCTCGGCGACGTGAAGATCTTCGAGGACCCGCCCAACTGGGACCTCGAACACGAGGGCACCGGCATCTCCGTGAACCACTGGGAGGGTGGCTGGGGGATCAGCGTGCCCTACTGGTGGCACGGTGACGCCGCGAGCCGGGTCGTGGACCTGATGTACCAGGTGGCGCGGATCGTCGAGCGGGAGTCGGGGCTCGACGGCAGCGATCCCCAGCTCGGCCGGTCGCTGGCGGAGGCGGACGCGGCCGAGGTGGTCCATATGTTCGACTCGGTCGCGGTGCGCTACGGGAGGAGCTGACCCTCTCAATCTGAACGATCGGTCGTTAATGTATGCTGGGCGACATGGCCGACGTGAAGGAAGACGGTCGCCGGGCGCGCGGGCAGCGCAGCCGCGAGGCGATCCTCGAACGGGCCGTGTCGCTGGCCTCGGTGCACGGCCTGGAAGGGCTGACCCTGGGCCGGCTGGCCGAAGCCGTCGGGGTCAGCAAATCCGGATTTTTCGCCCACTGGCGCGACAAGGAACAGCTCCAGCTCGACACCGTCGAATGGGCCGTCCGCCAGTGGACGGACGAGATCATCAAGCCCGCGCTCAAGGCCCCGCCCGGCGTGGCCCGCGTCCTGGCCCTGCACGAGGCCCGCCTGAGTTTCTACGAGAACGGCGTGCTCCCCGGCGGGTGCTTCTTCTACACCGCGCAGGCCGAGTTCGACGACCGTCCCGGCCCGGTCAGGGACCGGGTGGCCGAGGCGGCGGCCGACTGGCTCACGTTCATCGAGCGGCTGGTGCGCGAGGCGGTCGAGCTGGGCCAGCTGCCGCCGGAGACCGACCCGGCGCAGCTCGCGTACGAGATCGACGCCCTAGGGGAGGCCGTGGTCACCCACACCCGCCTGCTCGGCAGGGGCGACGCCGCCTACGGGCGGGCCCGCCGTGCCGTCCACGACCGACTGAAGGAGCTCTTGTGACCCAGACCCGACCCGCCCAGGTGCACTTCGACGACCTCGACGCGATGGGCCTGCTGCACAACTCGCGCTACGCCCTGCTGGTCGAGCGCGCCATCTCCGCCTACTGGGCCGAGCAGGGCTGGAGCTTCGACCCGGCGATCTCCAAGTTCAAGGACCTCTACCTGGCCGTACGCGAGTTCAAGATCACCTACAACGTGCCGGTCATGGGCGCGGGCCAGGTGCTGGTCGACTTCTGGATCGACCGCATGGGCCGGACCAGCGGCGTGTACGGCTTCCGCGTCCTGTCCGAGGACCGCTCCGTCGTGCACGCCGAGGGTTACCGCGTGAACGTCAACATCGACCCGCAGACCTTCCGGCCCACGCCGTTCAGCGCGGAGCTGCGTACGGCCGCCGAGCCGCTGATGGTGGGCTGAGCCGCCGAGGGTAGACCCTGCACTACTGCGTGCCGTTCCCGTCGCCGGATACGGTCATCGGGTGGCAAACAGGACCGCGCTCGAAGCGCTCACGCAGCGCCCGCCCGCCTTCCTCCGGTCGGCCTGGCCGTGGCGGTGCGTGGCGTACCTGCTGGGCAGCGTGGTCCCGGGCGCGGCCGTCGGCCTCGGCGTCACGGTGGTCGGGCTCGCCGGGCCGCCGGTGAGCCTGCTGCTGGTGCCGGTGCTGCTGGCGCCGGCCGTGCCGCTGATCGCCCGGTTCGAACGCGTGCGGCTGCGCCTGGTGGACACCGTGCCGCTGCCGCCGGTGCCCGACCGGCGCCGGCGGGAGGCCGGGGTCGCGGTCATGACGGTGTTCGCGATGTGGTGGATCGACCTGGTCATGCTGGGGTTCACCGTCGGGGGGCCGGTGCTGCTGATCCTGTCGCCCGTGGTGCAGCCGGAGGCCGTCCCGGCCGTCGGGGCCGTGGCGAGCGTGGCGGGGGTGCTGCTGCTGCCGGTGGCGGCGTACACGATCACGGCGTGGGGCGGGGCGCGCGGCGCGATGGTCCGGGCGGTGCTCGCGCCCGCCGGGTCGGAGCTGGGCGAGGTCATGCGGTCGCGGGCGCGCCTGGTGGACGCGTTCGAGACCGAGCGCCGCAGGATCGAGCGGGACCTGCACGACGGCGCGCAGCAGCGGCTGGTCGCGCTGTCGATGACGCTCGGCGTCGCCAGGCTGGACGTGCCCGACGACTCGCCCATGGCCCGGACGCTCGACCTGGCGCACGACGAGGCCAGGCAGGCGCTGGCCGAGCTGCGCGAGCTGATCAGGGGCGTGCATTCGCAGGTGCTGACCGACCGGGGGCTGGGCGCGGCGGTCCGTGACGTCGCCGGACGCTCGCCCGTGCCCGTGGACGTGGACGTCGACGGGCTGGGCCGGCTGCCCGCGCCGGTCGAGGTCACCGCGTACTACGTGGTCACCGAGGCGCTGGCGAACGTGGCCAGGCACAGCCGAGCCACCAGAGCCGCGGTCACCGCCCGGACGGCGGCCCGCACGCTGGCCGTCGAGGTGCGCGACGACGGCGTGGGCGGCGCCGACCCGGCCAGGGGGACCGGGCTGACCGGCCTGGCCGACAGGCTAGCCGTGGTGGAGGGAAGATTGTCGGTGTCCAGCCCGCCGGGCGGCCCGACCCTGGTGAGAGTGGAGATCCCGTGCGCGTCGTGATCGCGGAAGATGCCGTGCTGCTCCGCGAGGGGCTGGCCGGGTTGCTCGAACGCTTCGGCCACACCGTGGCGGCCTCGGTCGGCGACGCGGACGCCCTGGTCGCGGCGGTCGCCGAGCACCGCCCCGACGCCGTGGTGACCGACGTGCGGATGCCCCCGAACTTCACCGACGAGGGCCTGCGCGCCGCGCTCGCCCTGCGCCGCAGCCACCCCGCGCCGGCCGTGCTCGTGCTCAGCCAGTACGTCGAGCAGACGTACGCGGCCGAGCTGTTGGAGTCCGGCGACAGCGCGGGCGTCGGCTACCTGCTGAAGGACCGCATCGGCGACGTGCGCGAGTTCGTGGACGCGCTCGACCGGGTGGCCGCGAGCGGCACGGTCGTGGACCCGGAGGTGGTGCGCCAGCTCCTGCGGCGGCGGCGCGACCCGCTGGCCCGGCTCACCCCGCGCGAGCAGCAGGTGCTCGGCCTGATCGCCGAGGGCCGCGCGAACGCCTCGATCGCCAGGGAGCTGGTCGTCACCGAGGCCGCCGTGGCCAAGCACATCGCCGGCATCTTCACCAAGCTCGACCTGCCGCCGGAGTCCGACGGGCACCGCCGGGTCCTGGCCGTGCTCGCCTACCTTCAGGGATGACCGGCAGGAAGTCCGAAAAGTAAGGTTCGTTGGCATGAACGAGCGGTGGCAGGAGGTCGGCGACCGGGTCTACGTGCGCCGCCATGAGTCCTTCGACATGAACACGGGCCTGATCGTGGGCGACGGGCACTGTCTGGTGCTCGACACCCGCAGCTCCCACCGGGAGGCGGCCGACCTGATCGACGCGATCAGGACGATCACCGGCCATCCGTGGACGGTGGTGAACAGTCACTCGCATTTCGACCACTACTTCGGCAACGCCCTCTTCCGTCCCGCCGAGATCTGGAGCCACGTCCGGTGCGCCGAGGAGATCGACGTCTACGGCGAGCAGCACCGCGCGAACGTCGTGGAACGGCGGCCCGACCGCCGCGCGGAGATGGAGGAGATCGCCATCGTGCCGCCCGACCACACCTTCACCGCCTCGGCCAGCCTCGACATCGGCGGGCGCATGGTGCACCTGCAGCATTTCGGGCTCGGGCACAGCAGCAACGACATCGTCCTGCACGTGCCGGACGCCGGCGTGGTGTTCGCCGGTGACCTGGTCGAGGAGGGCGCGCCGCCGGCGTTCGGCGACTCCTACCCGCTCGACTGGCCGGTCACGACGGCCGCGATGCTCGACGCGCTGCCCGAGCAGGTGTTCGTGCCGGGGCACGGCGCGGTGGTCGGCCGGGCGTTCGTCCAGGAGCAGCAGGCCGAGCTGGCGCTGGTGGCGGAGCTGGCCGCGAAGGCCCACGTGGAGGGGCTGCGCGACTCGATCACGCGGTTCCCGTACCCGGAGGAGGTGGCGCGGCAGGCGATCGAGCGGGCCTTCCTCCAGCTCGACGGGTAGGCTATATTGCACATTGCAATATAGGGGGAGGCAACATGGCACAACGCAAGGGCCTGGTCGACCTGACCGTGCTCGCCCTGCTCACGGTGCACCCGAGCCACCCCTACGAGCTCCACCGCTTCATCATCGACACGCACAAGGACTACATCACCGGCCTGCCGCGCAGCCTCTACCACGCGGTCGAGCGGCTGGCCAGGGACGAGCTGATCGTCCCCGCCAAGACCGACCGCGAGGGCCGCCGGCCCGAACGCACGGTCTACGAGATCACCGACGAGGGCCGCCAGGAGCTGGTCACCCGGCTCCGGCGGCTGCTGGAGCAGCCCGACCCCGACCGGCGCGCCTTCGTGGCGGCCATCTCGCTGATCGGCTGCCTGCCGCTGTCCGAGGCCCAGCGGGCGCTGCGCGCCCGCGCCGCCACGCTCGAAGGCACGCTCGCCGGGATGGAAGGGCACATCAAGGCCATGAACGACAGTGGCCTGCCGGAGATCCTCATGCTGGAGGTCGAGTGCGAGCAGGCGCTGCACGCCGCCGAGCTCGCCTGGATCAGGAGGCTTCTCGACCGGCTCGACCGGGGCGAGCTCGCCTGGACGAGCACGGCCGAGGGGTGAGAGAAGGGCCGCCGGGGTGCGCCAACACCCCGGCGGCCGACATCCGAACACGGCGCCTGCCCTGCCCGGACGCGCGACTCCCAGGATAGGCGCCGCGACGAAAGGAGCTGTGCCATGTCCGAAGACATCACCCGCCTGGTGGAGCGGATGACGGAGACCTGGAACGCCGGCGACTCCGCCGGCTACGCCGGCCTGTTCACCGAGGACGCCGACTACATCACGTTCTTCGGCCTGCACCTCAAGGGCAGGAAGGCGATCGAGGAGACCCACCGCGCGCTGTTCAGGACCTCCGTCAAGCTCGCCGAGGGCGGCCCCGCGCCGATCGTCAGGCCGCTGACCGGCGACGTCGCGCTGGTGATCGCGGGCGGCAACTCGTCGGTCGACGGCGTGCCCGACCCGAGCAGGCAGTCCGTCATCACGCTGACCGCGCTGCGCACGCCGGAGGGCTGGCGGTTCGCCTCCTTCCAGAACAGCCGGGTGAGCAGGCCATGAGGAAACGGCCGAGGTGGCCGGGATGATCGCCCGCGTGGAGCACCGCGTCCACGACGTGACCGAGCGGATCGCGGGGATGGGAAAACGATTGGGGGGCTTCACCGGGCTGGCCTAGGCTGCTGGCCATGAGCCTGGCGTGGGAACCGCTGACCCCTGACGACACCGAGGCGCTCGCCGACCTCCTGGCCGCGATCGAGGCCGAGGACCGCACCGGCGAGGTCCACGACCTCGACGACGTCAGGGAGCAGCTCGGCCACCGCCTGATCGACCTGGCCGCGGGCACGCTCGCGGCCAGGGAGGGCGGCAGGATCGTCGCCTACGGTTACCTACCGGTCCGGCAGTCCGCCACCGACACCCACGTCATGCGGCTGTCGGGCGGCGTGCACCCGGGCCATCGCGGGCGCGGGCTGGGCCGGCGGATCGTCGACTGGAGCCTGGCCGTGGCGCCGGGGCTGAGCGAGAGGGCCTTCCCGGGCGTCCCGCCGGAGATCCATCTGTACGTGCCCGACACCAACCTCGGGTTGAAGGCGCTGGCGGAGGGGGCCGGTTTCGCCGCCAACCGGTGGTTCGCCCACATGGGACGGTCGTTGGCGGGCGACCTGCCGGACTTCACGCCGCCCGCCGGGGTGTCCGTCGCCCCTTGGTCGCCCGAGCTGGACGAGGGCGCCCGCCACGTACGCAACGAGGCGTTCCTCGACCACTGGGGCAGCGTCCCGCACACCCCCGAGAGCTGGCAGGACTACATCGTCGGCTCCCGGAACTTCCTGCCGGAGTCGTCGTTCGTGGCCCTGCACGGCGGGCGGCCGGTGGGCGCGCTCATCACCCACACCTTCGAGGGCTACAACGAGCAGGCCGGCCGGCGCCGGGCCTGGATCCAGATCATCGGCACGCTCCGGGAGTGGCGCGGCAAGGGCGTGGCCAGCGCGCTGATCGCGCACGCCCTGGCCGCCTTCCGCGCGCAGGGGTTCGACACGGCCGGGCTGGGCGTCGACGCCGACAACCCCACGGGAGCCGTCAGCGTCTACTCCCGCTCCGGCTTCGAGATCTTCGAGCGCAGCACGAACTACGCCCTGACCGTCAAGACGGACTGAGCGCCCCCTCCGCGAGGGGGAACCGGGCCACGAACCCGGTGTCCGTGTACGTCAGCGTGCCGCCGTGCAGATGGGCGATGTCCCTGGCGATGGGCAGGCCGAGCCCCGCGCCGCCGGCGTCCCTCGCACGGGCCTCGTCCAGGCGGGTGAAGCGGCCGAAGACGGCCTCGCGCTGGTCCGGCGGGATCCCGGGGCCGTCGTCCTGCACTTCGAGCACGGCCTGGTCCTCCTCGGCGCGCACCCGTACGCGTACGGCCGAGGCGGCGTGCCGTACGGCGTTGTCGGCCAGGTTGGTGACCAGCCGGTCGAGGTGGGCGCGGGAGCCGTTCAGCACCACGTCGGGCTCGATGTCCAGCTCCACCCGGACCTCGGGCCGCCGCCTGGCGCGCAGCGACTCCTCGGCCGCCACCTGACCCAGGTCCAGCTCACCGGTGCGCAGCGGCTCGCCGGCGTCCAGCTTGGCCAGCATGAGCAGGTCGGCGGCCAGCGCCTGCAGGCGTTCGACGTCGGCCAGCGCCTCGCGGGTGAGCTCGCTCTGCTCGGCCAGTTCGAGCCGGGCCCGCAGGGTGGCGATGGGGCTGCGCAGCTCGTGCGCGGCGTCGGCGACGAACCGCTTGTGCCGGCCCACGGCCGTCTCCAGGCGGTCGAGGGTGCCGTTCACGGTGGTGGCCAGGGCCGCGATCTCGTCCTTGGAACCCGGCACCGGCACCCGCTGGTGCAGGTCGCGGGCCGTGATGTCGGCCACCTTGGCTCTGATCCCGGCCACGGGGGCCAGCGCGCGGCCCACGGAGAACCAGGTCATGCCGGCCACCACCAGCAGCAGCGCGGGCACGCCGGGCAGCAGCGCGCCGTAGAGGGCCTCGACGGCCTTCTGCACGCCGTCCAGGGAGACCCGCGACCAGAGCGTGGCCGGGCCGGTCGGCGTGCTCACCTGTAGGCCAGCGACGGCGTAGTTCGCCGGCTGCGCCCACAGGGCGGGCGAGCCGGTGGCCCGGCCGGCCAGGACGAGGTCGGGATCGGCGAGCCGGACCACGGACGCGTCGTCCACCAGGATCTCGCTCGCCTGGACGGTGGTCGTCCTCGCCGCCGGCGTCACCCCCTCGGGCGTGATCGGCACCGTCTCCGCGTACGGCACCGCCGCCGCGGCCCGCCTGGCCGCCTCCTCGCCCGCGTTGCCCTCCAGCGTGCCGCGCAACGCCATGACCAGCACCAGGGCGGCGACGCCGAGCGCCAGGGCCACCACCAGCGTCGCCGCTACGGTGGCCCGCAGCCGCACCGACGACAGCCCGGCCGACACCCGGCCCCAGCTCAGCCGCCCATCGAGCAGAGCCCTCACACCGCCTCCAACCGGTAGCCGGCCCCCCGGACGGTCACCAGCGTCGTCCGGCCGAACGGCAGGTCGATCTTCCTGCGCAGGGCGCTGATGTAGACCTCGACGATGTTCGGGTCGCCGTCGTAGGAGAAGTCCCACGCCTGGGCCAGCAGCTCGCCCTTGGAGACCACCTCCCCGGGCCGGCGGGCGAGCGCGTGCAGCACCGCGAACTCCTTCGGCGTCAGGGCGATCTCCACCCCGTCCCTGCGGCAACGCAGGCCGGCCGGATCGACCACCAGGTCGCCGACCGTGATCGTCACCGGCCGCTCGGTGCCGCCGCGCCGCACCAGGGCGCGCAGCCGGGCCAGCAGCACCACGTACGAGAACGGCTTGGCCAGGTAGTCGTCGGCGCCGTTGTCGAGCGACTCGGCCTCGTCGTAGACGCCGTCCTTGGCGGTGAGCATCATGATCGGGGTCCAGTCGCCGGCCTCGCGCAGCCGGGAGCAGACCGTGTAGCCGTTCATCCTGGGCAGCATCACGTCCAGGACGATCACGTCGTAGGCGTTCTCGGTCGCCATCCACAGGCCGTCGCGCCCGTCGTGGGCCACGTCGACGGCGAAGCCCTCGCCCGCCAGCCCGCCCTTGATCAGGCCGGCCAGCCGTTCCTCGTCCTCCACCAGCAGCACTCGCACGACGTCCAGAGTGCCTGAGCGAACCTAAAGCCAACCTGAAGATCATTTAGGGCGCGTTCAGGGTCGCTTCAGGTGCGGGCGAGCACGATCGGGGCGTTCGGATGGATTCCACTGAGGAGAATGCATGTTCAAGCGACGTCTCGCGGTCCTCGGCACGGTGGGGGTGCTCGCGCTCGCGGTCCTGGGCGGCTCCGCCCTGGCCGACGGAACCCCCGCTCCCGACGTAACCGTCGCCGTCACCACGGCCGCGATGTCCTGCCGGACGCCGGACGGCAAGGAGATCAAGGCCGTCGACAGCGTGGCGGCCCGAGTGTTCGTCGCCCGCGACGAGAACGGGGAGCCGAAGGAGGGTGCGCCGGCGCCCGGCGCCGAGCAGGGCCTCATGATCGAGATCTCCCCGTTGGCCGGGACCGAGGCCGCGCCCACCGCCCCGGCCGCTCCCGAAGCCGCGCCGAGCGCCACCCTCCCCGAGGGCGAGATGGTACGGGCCGTCCCCGCGCTGCCCGCGACCGAGCTTCCTCCGGGCGCCGTGAACGCGGACGACCTCGGCAAGGTCGTCCACATCGTCTGCGCGCCGGCGAAGCCCGCCGAGTAGGTCTATCCCGGGGAACGACGGGTGCGGACCCAAGGCCCAGTACTCGTACAGGCCGTGGCCGACGAGCCCGTCGTACTCGAAGCGGCCGACGGCGTCGACCAGGCCCCACATCCTGGCGGCGTCGTCGGGCAGCCGGTACGTCACTCCCTGCACGACCGGCCCCGGCCCCTGGTACATGCCGTGCCTCCAGTCCGGCTCCGGCCCGTAACCGGTGCCGACCATGAGGTGGACCGGCAGCACCGGCGTGCAGCGCACCTCGAACGGCTTGCCGCCCGGCGGCGCGAAGGCGATCACCGCCTCCACGACGTCCCGGGTGCCCGGGGCGTAGACCGGGCGGTAGTCCGGCCGGCCGAGGTACTCCTCCTCGGTGATGCTGCCCGACCAGCGGCCGGTCTGGGCGAGCCGGACCGAGTCGAACATGACCCGCTCCTGCCACCTCAGGAAGTGGCGGGGTTCGAGGGTCGCCGGGATCGTCCCTTCCCAGTCGAGCTCGAAGGACAGGCCATGCTCGTTCGGCTCCAGGTTCACGCGGAGCCGCTTGAGCCCTTCGAGGACCTCGACGCGGAAGGGGCCGATCCGGGTGTTCAGCCGGTCGGGGCCCAGCTCGCGCGAGGCCCGTACGACGCGGTGCAGGTCGCCGTGCCGTACGCAGGCGAAGGCGTCGGTTGACGCCGAGGTTGGGGTACTGGCCGAGGCCGACGATCAGCATGAGCTCGTCGGTGCCGGCGTGGCAGTTGAAGTAGTAGCGGTCGTAGAAGTTGCGGTCGGAGGTGGCGACGTGCCGCATGACCTGGGCGGTCTGGTGCACGGGGTGATCATCGAGCGGTGACAGCGCCATGCTCGGGTTTGTAGCAAGCGCTTGGTGAGTCGACAACGGCCGGAACGCGAAGCGCGCCCCCGCTCTCAGGAGAGCGGGGGCGCGCTTACGAGCCGGATCAGGGCATGTTGCGAGATGCCTGGTCCGTCTTGTTCTGCACGTTGGACGCCATCCGGTCCGCCGACTGCGCGGACCTGTCCGCCTTCTCGCTGACCCAGCGTGACGCATCGGAGGCAGAGTCCTTCATGTGCTCGGTCCACTGCTGGGCGTTGCGACGGTAGGCCATGTAGCCGATCGCGCCGACCGCAAGACCGGTCAGCAACACCATCGTCGGCCACCGCCGTGACCGGGACGGTTTCGGGTCGATTCGCTTGGCCGCCGCCGTCAGCATCCTGCTGACCTTGGGAGCGACCTGATCCTCGAACCCGTGCGCCGCGGCGTCAAGCCGAGGCGCCGCCCAGTAACGGGCGTCTTCGATGCGCTGTGCGGTGGCCACCTTGGCCTGGTCCGCCATTGGCGCCATGCGATGGCCGGTCTTGACGGCCTGGGCCTTCATTCGGCCCATCCACGTGGCGGGTACCTCTATTACCACGCGGCGTCTCTTCAGTGTCAGGGACACGACAACCTCCCCTGTCGTTGGGGCCCCGCGCTTGACCTTCCCTGGACAAGGCGGCTCAATCATGGCGGTCCATGGGAGGATGGCCGAGGAGGCCGAACGGCCATATTCCTCAGAACATCACAAACAACCCTGTACATAGAGGGGGGCAGCTGTCTCGTGGCTGAGAAGCTGATCGCTAACCTGAAGACCAATCGCGGCGATGTCAAGGTGGAGCTTTTCCCGAACCAGGCGCCGAAGACGGTCCGGAACTTCGTGGAGCTCGCCGAGGGCACCCGTGAGTGGACGCATCCCGAATCGGGTGAGAAGAGCACCGCACGCTACTACGACGGAACCATTTTCCACCGGGTCATCTCCGGCTTCATGATCCAGGGCGGTGACCCGCTCGGCCAGGGCATCGGCGGCCCCGGCTACGAGTTCGACGACGAGATCCACCCGGATCTCTACTTCAACCGGCCCTACCTGCTGGCCATGGCCAACGCGGGCGTCCGCTTCGGCAAGGGCACCAACGGCTCGCAGTTCTTCATCACGGTCGTGCCCACGCCGCACCTCAACGGCAAGCACACGATCTTCGGTGAGGTCGTCGAGGGCAAGGAGGTCATCGACGCCATCGCCAAGACCGACACCGACCGGCGCGACCGGCCCGTCCAGGACGTCGTCCTGGAGTCGGTCACCATCGAGCGCGTGCAAGGCTGAGGCATCCCTGACGGGGGGCGGGCCACCCTCGGGTCCCGCCCTCTGGGGAAGCTCCCGAACCCCTGATCGACGGCACACAGCTGGGTCTGGTACGTCATAGGCTCTGGTCATGACCAGCCAGCCGCCCAGCCCGCCCTCGCAGCCCGAGCAGCCCGCCGAGGCGGTCCCCACGTGCTTCCGGCATCCCGGCAGGGAGACCTGGGTCCGCTGCCAGCGCTGCGACCGTCCCATCTGCCCCGACTGCATGCGCGACGCCGCCGTGGGCTTCCAGTGCCCCGAATGCGTCGCACAGGGCAACCAGGGCTTCCGCCAGGCCCGCTCCACCTTCGGCGGCCAGGTCGTCAGCACGCCGTACGTCACGTGGGCCATCCTGGCCCTCAACGTCCTCGTCTTCGGCGCCCAGTACGTCATGCCCGCCGTCACCGGCGCGCTGCAGATGTGGCCGGCCGGAGTGGCGGTCTTCGGCGACTACTACCGGCTGATCAGCTCCGCGTTCGTGCACGCGGGCGTCTTCCACATCCTGTTCAACTGCTGGGCCCTCTACGTCATCGGCCCCTACCTGGAGCGCGCCTTCGGCCACGTGCGCTACACGGCCCTCTACCTCGTCAGCGCCGTCGGCGGCAGCACGCTCAGCCTCTGGCTCGACCCGCTCGGCCAGCCGACGGTGGGCGCGTCCGGAGCCATTTTCGGCCTGTTCGGCGCCGTCTTCGTGGTGGGCCGCAAGCTCAACATGGACGTACGCGGCATCGCCATGCTCATCGTGATCAACCTGGTGATCACGTTCGTGTTCCCCGGCATCAGCTGGACCGGGCACGTCGGCGGCCTGATCACCGGCTCGGTGCTGGCGGGAGCGATGGCCTACGCCCCCAAGAACAACCGGACCCTGTGGCAGGTGCTGGCGATCGCGGGAGCGCTGGCCGTGCTAGCCGTGCTCGTGATGGCCCGGACCTCGGCGATCCTGAGCTCGATCTGACTTCCCCAGGCTGTGGAAAAGACTGTGGAAAAAACTAACGCCAGCGGGTGGAAAGAACCACACCGAAGATGATGAAAACAAACCCGATCAGCAGGTTCCAGTTCTGGAGGTCGCTGAAGAAGGGCGCCTGCGGGGCGACGTAGTAGATCGCGATCCACAGGATGCCGATGATCCACGACACCACCATGGTGGGCGCCAGCCAGCGCGGGCTGACCTTGACCTGCTGGGACTTCTGCGGCGGCGTGTAAACCGCCTTCTTGCGAGCCTTGGACTTGGGCACTGGGTAACTCCTGCTGAGGGCCTGGGCTTCCGGATCGTCCACAGGCTCTTCGTTAAGCGTAGTTGAAGCGTGCCCCAGGATAGTCGCCACGCGCACGACATGGCGATCCCCCACGTCGGGAGATGTCACGAATACGCTGACGACATGCGGTCCATCTTCCGGGCCGTGGGGGAGCTGAGCATCACCGCGGGCCTGGTCCTCATGCTGTTCTGCGCCTACCTGCTCTGGGGCACCGGCGCCTACACCAAGAGCCAGCAGCTGCTGCTCCAGCGCGAGCTGGCCGCCGACAAGGCTGAGCGCGACCGCGGCCGCCTCGACAAGATCGAGCTCGGCAAGGCCGTCGCCATGCTGAGCATCCCGAGACTCGGCCGCGACTACCGGTACGCCATCGTGGAGGGCGTGGACGCCGAGCACCTGAAGAGCGGCCCGGGACACTACCCCGACAGCGCCATGCCCGGCCAGATCGGCAACTTCGTGGTCTCGGGCCACCGGACCACGTACGCGGCCCCGTTCAACGAGCTCGACGAGCTCGAACGCGGCGACGAGATCATCGTGGACGCCCGCGAGGCCCGCTACACCTACCGCGTCACCTCCCAGGACATCGTGGAGCCCACCGAGGTGGACGTGCTCGCCCCCGTGCCCGGCAAGCCCGACATCCGCCCCATCCGCGCCTACATCACGCTCTCCACCTGCCACCCCGAGTACTCCGCCGCCCAACGCCTCATCGTGTACGGCGTGCTCAAGAAGACCGAGCTCAGAAAGGACTGACATGTACGGCTGGATCTGGCGCAAACTGCCCGGCGACACCCGCGCCAAGCTGCTGACGGCCGCCGTGCTGGCCGTGGTCGTGGGCGTCGTACTCTGGTATGCCGTGTTCCCGCTCCTGGAGCCCGCGGTGACGCTCGACGAGGTGACCGTAAGAAGATGACCCGCGTGCTGGTCGTGGACAACCACGACAGCTTCGTCCACACGATCGTCCAGTACCTGCGCGTCCTGGGCGCCGACTGCGACGTACGCCCCCGCGACGTCGTGGGCGTGCGCGACGGCGACGGCTTCGACGGCGTCCTCGTCAGCCCCGGGCCCGGCACGCCGGAGGCGGCCGGCGTGAGCGTGCCCCTGGTGCTGCGCGCCGCCGAGCGCGGCACGCCCCTGCTCGGCGTCTGCCTCGGCCACCAGGCCGTCGCGGTCGCCTTCGGCGCCACCGTGGCCCGCGCGCCCGAGTTGGTCCACGGGCGCACCAGCCCCGTCCTCCACGACGGCAAGGGCGTCTTCGAGAGCCTGCCGTCGCCGGTGCCCATGACCCGCTACCACTCGCTCGCCGTGCTGCCGGAGACCGTCCCCGACGTCCTCGACGTGACCGCCCGCACCGACGACGGGGTCATCATGGGCCTGCGCCACCGCCACGCGCCGATCGAGGGCATCCAGTTCCACCCCGAGTCGGTGCTGTCCGAGCACGGCCACCGGCTGCTCGGGAATTGGCTGCGCGGGATCGTGTAACGCCCGGCTCGCGCAGAGCGACTACCAAGTGAGCGCCCCCGCCGTTGCCCCCGAGCGGCGGGGGCGCTCTCCACACCCGTCCCCCGGGCTCACCCCCGAACCCGGCTCCGCGCCCAGCCCCGGTCCCCGGTCCTCCGGCCTCGCGCCCGGACGCCCGCTGCTTCGTGCCAGGAGTCCCTTCCCACAGAACGCCGAAGGCCGCCCTCCCCCGCAGGGGAGAGCGGCCCGTCGTGCGTCGTCAGCCGTTGAGCCCGTCGTCGCCGATCGGGTTGTCCTCGGTCGGTTCGTCGGACGGGATGTCCGTCTGCTCGTCGGTCGGCTCGTCGGTCGGCTGCTCGTTGGTGGGCGGCGGGGCCGTCTCGGGACCGGTGGACACCACGATCGTGATCGTCGTGCCCGGCTGCAGCTTCTGGCCCGCGGGCGGGTTCTGCTGGATGACCGTGCCCTCGGCCTGGTCGTTGGCCTGCGGCGAGGCCTTCACCTTGAAGCCGGCGCCCCTGAGCGTGGCGGTGGCGTCCTGTTGGGTGTAGCCGGTCACGTCAGGCAGCTCGGTCAGCTCGAAGGGCACGTAGAGGGTGACGCTGGTGTCCTTCTCGATCTCGGTGCCGGCCGCCGGCTTGGTCTCGAAGACCTTGCCCTGAGGCTTGGCGGACTGCTTGGTCTTGACCACGCCCTTCAGTCCGACGTCGTCGAGGGCCTTGATCGCGTCCGCGGTGCTCATGCCGATGAGCCCGTCGGGAACGGCGACCTTCTCCTTGCCCTTGGAGACGAACAGCTTGACCGTGGTGCCCTTCTCGACCTTCTCGCCCTCCGCGGGCTCGGTCCTGATCACCGTGCCCTTGCCGAACTCGTCGCTGGCCTCCTGCACCACCTCGGGCTTCAGGCCCAGGGTGATGAGCGCGCGCTGCGCGGGGTCCAGCTTCTGCGTGGCCAGGGCCGGGATGGGGATCGAGGCGTCGGTGGGTGCGGTCTTGGTGCCGAACACCAGGTAGCCGACCGTGACGAAGGCGCCGATGATCAGCAGCGGGATGATGATCCACAGCGCTGTCTTGACCGCGTTGCCGCCACCGCCGCCGGACGCCCTGCGCCGCCCCACGCGGGTGCCGCCGTCGCCGTCGCCGTACTCGTACGGCGGGACCGCGCCGGTGCGCTGGGTGGCCGGGCCCTGGGCCGCCTGGGTGGCGGTCATCATGCGGGTGCCCTGGTTGAAGTTCCCGGTCATCGCCATCGTCTGGGCGTCGACCGGCATGCCGGACATGGCCCGCTGGATGTCGGCCCGCATCTCGCCGGCGTTCTGGTAGCGGTGGGCCGGGTCCTTGGCCATGGCCTTGAGCACGATCGCGTCGGCCCACGCCGGGATCTCGCGGTCGATCTGCGAGGGCGGGATCGGGTCTTCGCGGACGTGCTGGTAGGCGATCGCCACCGGGGAGTCGCCGGTGAACGGCGGCTGGCCGGTGAGCAGCTCGTACAGCACGCAGCCGGTGGAGTAGATGTCGCTGCGGGCGTCGACGCGCTCGCCGCGGGCCTGCTCGGGCGACAGGTACTGGGCGGTCCCTATCACCTGCGCGGTCTGGGTCATGGTGGCGGCCGAGTCGGCCATCGCGCGCGCGATGCCGAAGTCCATCACCTTGACGTCGCCGGCACGCGTGATCATCACGTTGGCCGGCTTGATGTCACGGTGGACGATGCCGCCGCGGTGGCTGTAGTCGAGGGCGCGCAGGATGCCGTCGACCAGCTCGGACGCCCGCTCGGGCAGCAACCGGCGGTCCTGGCGCAGCAGGTCGCGCAGCGTCCTGCCGTCGACGTACTCCATCACGATGTAGGGCACCGGGGTGCCGTCGGTGACGTCTTCGCCGGTGTCGTAGACCGCGACGACGGCAGGGTGGTTCAGTGAGGCCGCCGACTGCGCCTCGCGGCGGAAGCGGGCCTGGAAGGTGTGATCGCGCGCCAGGTCGGAGCGGAGGGTCTTGATCGCGACTATGCGGTCCAGCCGGATGTCTCGGGCGCGATACACCTCGGCCATGCCGCCGCGCCCGACGACACCGTCGAGCTCGTAACGACCTCCGAGTAGCCGAGGCTGAGTCATTTCCTGCACTGTCCCTTACCGTTCATCTTGGGTACCGGCCTGCTCGGGGGGCCGCCGGTGTCCATCATCGACCCCGTAGCGCATCACGTCTCCTCCTTCGGCGGGTTTGTGCCACCCGGGTCCGGCGAAGCGGTTGGTGTCGGAGTTGTCGGTGTTCTGGTGGGCGTTGGGGTGGTGGGGGTGGGAGTCGGGGTACGGGTGGTCGGGGTTGGCTTCGGCGTCGGCTTCTTCGTGGGAGTAGCCGACTTGCTTACCGTAGCCGACCGCGAGGGTACCGGCCGCGTCGACTTCACCGGAAGCGCGGGGGGGCGGCGCGTGTGTTTCTTCGTCCGCGTGGGCCTGAGCAGCTCAGGCGACTGCATCGGGGAGTGGCTGGGCTCGGCGATCTCCGGAAGGGGCGGCGGCGTCGTATCGCGGTTGGCGAACGTGATCGCGCTCAGGCCCACCGCGGCCACGCAACCGGCCGTGGCGACCAGCGCCAGCGTCCTCGCGCCGCGGCGGCTGCGGGCCGGCGGCTCGGGCGGGCTCTGGACCGTCGTCGCCGGAGCCAGGCTCTCGGTCGCCCGCTGGTCCTCCGTGGCCGGCTCGCGCACCCGGAAACCCGCGGGATCGGTGAACATGCTCAGGTCGGCGCCCTGCTCGACGCCCTCGACCAGCGACTGGCGCAGCACGTACGCCCGGTCGGCCGCCTCCAGCGCCGAGGCGGGACGCATCCCCGGCTCCTTGGCCAGCAGCGTCATGACCAGGTCGCGCACCGGGACGGGCACGTCCGCGCCGAGCGGCGGCGGCTGCTCGTTGAGGTGCAGCAGCGCGATCGCCACCTGGCTGTCGGCCCGGAACGGCGTGTGGCCCGCCAGGCACTCGTAGGCCACCACACCCAGCGAGTAGAGGTCGGTCGCGGGCGTGAGCGGGAAACCCTGGGCCTGCTCGGGGCTGACGTACTGGGCCGTGCCGAGGACCGTGCCGGTCTGCGTCACCGGCGCGGCCTCCAGGGCGCGGGCGATGCCGAAGTCGGTCACCTTGATCGTGCCCTCGCGGGTGACCAGCAGGTTGCCGGGCTTGACGTCCCTGTGGATGATCCCGGAGGAGTGGGCCGCGTGCAGCGCCTTGGCGGTCTGGTGCACCACGTCGAGCGCCACCTCGGGCCCGAGCGCGCCGTTGCGCGCCAGGATGGCCGACAGCGGCTCGCCGTGCACCAGCTCCATCACGAGGTAGGCCAGGTCGCTCTGCTCGCCGTAGTCGAAGATCTGGGCCACCCCGGGGTCGGCCAGGGCGGCGGTGAGTCGCGCCTCGTTGCGGAAGCGCTCGCGGAACGTGGGGTCGGCGTGCATGTGGCTGCGCAGGATCTTGACCGCGACCTCGCGGCCCAGAAGCTCGTCACGGGCGCGCCACACCTCTCCCATACCGCCCGTGGCGATGCGGGAGAGCAGGAAATAGCGGTTACGGAGCCGCATGACCCAGCACGTTACCGTCACTCACTTGTTCAGCACCGCCTCCAGCACAGCCTTTGCGATCGGGGCGGCGGTGTGGCCGCCCGTGGCCTCCGCGCCGACGTTGGCCGCGCCGGACTCCACGATGACCGCCAGCGCCACCTGCGGGTCGTCGGCAGGCGCGAAGGAGATGAACCAGGCGTGCGGCGGCGCGCCGTCGGCGGTCTCCGCGGTGCCGGTCTTCCCGCCCACTTGGACGCCCGGCACCTGCGCGAGGTTGGCCGTGCCGTTGTTGACCACGCTGACCATCATGTCGCGCAGCTTGCGCGCCGTCTCGGAGCTGACCGCCTCGGTCAGCTCCTCGGGCTTGGCCTCCTCCATCGTGTCGTTCTTGGAGTCGGTGATCTTGTTCACCAGGTACGGCTTCATGACCTTGCCGTCGTTGGCGATGCCGGCGGCGATCATGGCCATCTGCAGCGGAGTCATCCGGTTGTCGCGCTGCCCGATCGAGGCCATCGCGAGCGCCGCGTCGTCGTACTTGCTGCCGAAGTCGCTCTGGGCCACCGACATGGGCACGCCGATCTGCTTGCCCATGCCGAACTTCTCGGTCTGCTCGTTGAGCTTGTCGTAGCCCAGCTCCATGCCGATCTTGGCGAACGGCGTGTTGCAGGACTTCTCCAGCGCGTACACGAGCTGCACCTGGCCGGCGCCGCAGGCCGCGCCGCCGTAGTTGGGCAGGCTGATGTTGGTGTTGGGCAGCGGCAGCCGCTGCGGCGCCTCGACCGTGGTGTCGCCGCCGCGCGAGGAGTCGTCCTCCAGGTACGCCGCCGCCGTCACCACCTTGAACGTCGACCCCGGCGGGTACGTCTGGGCGATGGCCCGGTTGAGCAGCGGCTGGTTCTTGTCCTTGTCCAGCTCGTTGTAGCGGGTGAACACCTTGCCCTTGTCGGTGCCCGACAGCTCGGCCGGGTCGAACGTGGGCAGCGACACCATCGCCAGGATCCCGCCGGTCTTGGGATTGAGCGCCACCAGCGCGCCGCGCTTGCCGCTCGCGCGCAACGCGTCGTAGGCGGCCTTCTGCGCCTTGGGGTTGATCGTGAGATCGACGTTCGCGCCCCTGGTCGGCTCGCCCGTGAACAGGTCGATGCTCCGCCGCAGCAGCAGGTCGGCGCTGGAGCCGTCGAGCAGCTTGTTCTGGGTGCCCTCGATCGCGCTCGCGCTCTCGGGCGAGAAGTAGCCCGTGACGTGCGCGTAGAGCTTCCCGTCGGAGTACTTCCTGATGAACTTGAAGTTCTTGTTGTCGGTCTCCACCGACTGGGCGATCACCTTGCCGCCGGCGGTGATCCGGCCGCGTTCGACGGCGTACCGCTCGTAGTAGTTGCGGCGGTTGTTCTGGTTGGAGCGGTAGTCGTCGGCCCGGACCGCCTGGAGGATGTTCACGTTGATCATCAGGAGCGCGAACATCACCAGACAGGCCACGGCCGTGCGCTTCAGAGTGCTGTTCATCGCTGGAACACCTGGGTGAGTCCTTCGTTCTGGATCGCCTGGGGCGGGGGCCGTCGCGCCGCGTCTGACATGCGTACCAGGAGCGCGATAAGGATCCAGTTAGCCAGCAGCGCCGAGCCGCCCTGCGACATGAACGGGGTGACCAGGCCGGTCAGCGGGATGAGGTTCGTCACGCCGCCGACGATGATGAACACCTGCCAGGCCAGGATGAACGACAGGCCGCCCGCCAGCAGCTTCGAGAACGGGTCGCGGGCCACGAGCGAGGTGCGCAGGCCGCGCTCGACCAGCAGGGCGTAGAGCATGAGCAGCGCCATCAGGCCGGTCAGCCCGAGTTCCTCGCCGGTCGCGGCGAAGATGAAGTCGGAGAAGCTCAGCGGGATCAGGTCGGGGTGGCCCTGACCGAGCCCGGTGCCGAGGATGCCGCCCGCGCCGAACCCGAACAGCCCCTGCATGATCTGGTAGCTCTTGCTGCACATCGGGTCGCCCGGCGGGTCCTCCAGGCACACGGGGGCGGTGCCGTAGTAGACCGGGTTGCTCGGGTCGAGCCAGGCGTCGAAGCGCGCGCCCACGTGGTCGAAGACCTGCCCGGCGAGGAAGGCGCCGCCGACGAACAGCAGGATGCCGATGAGCACCCACGAGGTGCGCTGGGTGGCGACGTAGAGCATCGCGATGAACGTGCCGAACAGCAGCAGCGAGGTGCCCAGGTCCTTCTCGAAGACCAGCACCAGCAGGCTGAGCCCCCAGGTGACCAGAACCGGGCCGAGGTCTCTGGCCCGCGGCAGGTCGATGAAGAACAGCCGCCGTCCGGCCAGCGCCAGCACGTCACGCTTGGCCACCAGGTAGCCGGCGAAGAAGACCACCAGCGCCAGCTTGGCGAACTCGCCCGGCTGGATGGAGGCGAAGCTGCCGAAGCGGATCCAGATCTTGGCGCCCTGCACCTCGCTGATGGAACCGGGCAGCACCGCGGGGAGCGCGAGCAGGACCAGCCCGACGGCGCCGGCGGTGTAGGTGAGGCGCTGCAGCATGCGGTGGTCACGCAGCACGATCAGAGTGATCGTGAACATGACCACGCCCACGGCTGTCCACATGATCTGGTTGTTCGTGGAGGCCAGATCCATCTTCGCGGCCTCTAGCCGGTAGATCATCACCAGCCCGAGGCCGTTGATCAGGGTCACCAGCGGCAGGATCAGCGGGTCGGCCCAGGGCGCGAACTTGGCCAGCACCAGGTAGGCCGCCAGCATCAGGCCGCCCAGGCCCAGCCCGTAGGCCAGCATGCCGGCGGGCACCTTGCCGTCGACGGCCAGGCCGACGTTGGCGTAGGCGCCCATGATGACCAGCACCGCCAGGGCGAGCAGGACCAGCTGGGCCACCCGCCGTTTGGCCGGCATCGGGACGGGGGTCGCGAGCATTTCTGCCATTTACTGCGATTTCGTCTTGGTGGCGGTGGGCGTGGGCGACGTGGCCGTGGTGCTCGTGTCGCCCGAGTCACCCGTGTCGTCCTGGGAGAACTTCAATCCGTTTATCTTCGTCACGCCTTCGTTGACGTCGGTTACGGGGATGCCGCTCTTGATCAGGGCCTGGTCCGCCGGGGACAACTTGGAGACCGGACGGCCCGTGCGCTTCTCCACGTGGAAGAACTCGATCGGGCCCACCTCCTGCTTGATCCCCTGGAAGATGACCACTTCGTCGCCCCTGGCACCGACGAAGAACTGGTCCTGGGTCCACTGCCAACCGAGGTAACCGCCGGCGCCCAAGGCGACGGCGCCCACCCCGAGCACGGTGACCAGCACGGGCCACACGCGACGACGCCGCCCCGAACGCCGGGTCGCCTGCGCGACCGGCTCATCGAGGTCGTCGCCGTCGGTGATCGCCGGCTGGGGTGCGGTCACCGCGCTCACTCGCCCCGGCTGGGTCTCCGGGGCGCTTCCTCGTAGCCTGGTCATCCCCGCGGCGCCGACCACAGCGGCCTCCACGGGAACCTCCTGGCCGTCGGTGATCTCCACCACGTCGGCGAGCACGCATGTGATGTTGTCGGGCCCGCCGCCCCGGTTCGCCAGATCGATGAGCTGGCGGACCACCTCTTCGGGGTCGTCGATGTTGGTGAGCGTGGCGTGCAGCGTCTCCGCGCTGACCACGCCCGACAGGCCGTCGGAACAGAGCAGGTAGCGGTCGCCCACCTGCGCCTCGCGCAGCGTGAGGTCGGGATCGACCTCGCCGCTGCCGTCGAGGGCGCGCAGCAGGATCGATCGTTGGGGGTGCGTGGCCGCCTCTTCGGGCGTGATGCGCCCGTCGTCGACGAGCTGCTGCACCAGGGTGTGGTCATGGGTGATCTGGTAGAGCTCGCCGCGTCTCAGGAGGTAGGCGCGCGAGTCGCCCACGTGCACCAGGGCGACCTGGGTGCCGTTCCAGAGCATGGCGGTGAGCGTCGTGCCCATGCCTTTGAGGCTGGGATCCCGCCCGACCATCTCGTGCAGTCGGCGATTGGCGTCGCGGACCGCGGCCTCGATGGCGTTGAGCAGGTCACCCCCCTGTTGGGCCTCTTCCAGAGAGGCCATGGCGGCGATGGCGACAGAGCTCGCCACCTCGCCGTGTGCGTGCCCGCCCATGCCGTCGGCGACGGCCAGCAGGCGGCCGCTAGCGTACGCCGAGTCCTCGTTCCCTTCGCGGAGGAGGCCGACGTCCGAGCGGGCGGCGTAGCGGAGTGCGATGGTCATTTGCGCAATTCAATGACTGTCTTGCCGACGCGGATCGGAACACCGAGCGGCACCGGGGTCGGACGGGTGACTTTCGAGCGGTCGAGATACGTGCCGTTGGTCGAACCGAGATCTTCCACGATCCACTGACCGTCCTGAGGGAAGAGCCGGGCATGCCGGCTGGATGCGTAGTCGTCGCTGACTACCAGCGTGGCGTCGTTCGCCCGGCCAATGGTGATGGGCGTCTCCGTGAGGTTAATGGTGGTGCCCTGCAATGGGCCACCGGTAACGATGAGCTGGCGTGGCTCGCCCTTCTTGTTCTTGGGCTTGGCCACCGGTTTGGCGGGCTTCACGGCTTTGCGTGGGCCCGCGGGAGCCGTGCGTGAACCGAACAAGTCAGTCCGGATCACGCCGACTGCGGCAATGACGAAAAACCACAGCACCGCCAGGAAGGCGAGCCGGATCAGCAGCAGCGTGAGCTCGGACATGGACCGTCTGTCTACCCCTAATCGCGCCGGAACACCAGAGTCGTGCGTCCCAGCGTCACTCGCGTGCCGTTCTGGAGCTCGATTCTGCGTACCGGCTGGCCGTTGACGAAGGTGCCGTTCGTCGATCCGAGATCGACGAGGGCCACGAGCTGCCCCTCGACGCGCAGCTCCGCATGGTGCCGCGACACTCCTGGATCGACAAGACGAAGATCGCAGTCGGTGCCCCTGCCGAGCAAGGTCACCGGCGTGGTGAGCTCGTAGGAGCGGTCGCCCTGCGGGTCGTCCTGGGTGGAGACGAGCAGCCTGGGCCGCCCGTTGAAGGCCCCGGGCCTGGACGGGGGCAGGTCGCTCGCCGGCTGGCGGATCTCGTCCTGCTCGACCGTCGCGCCGCGGATGACGCCTGACCGGATGCGGAACAGGCCCACAGCCAGGTCTCCGGCGGTCTCGAAGCGCACCCGGACCGGTCCCACGAAGGAGTAGCCCTGTTCCTTGGCGTACTCCCTGGCGAGGTTGGCCAGTTCGTGGCTGATGCTGTCGGCGTAGACCTCAAGCCTCTCGCTGTCGGTCGTGGACAGCTCCACCACGAAGTCGTTGGGCACGAGCGTCCTGCCCTGCGCGACGATCGCCGCCCGCTCGTCCATCTCCCGTTGAACCGCGCTGGCGACCTCGACCGGCTGAAGGTCAGATTTGAACGCCCGCGCAAAGGCCCCCTCAACCAAGCCTTCGAGCCTTCGCTCGAAGCGCTGAAGGACTCCCACCGGGTACCTCCCTTCTTCCCTGCATATGATCGCGGCCCCAGACGCTTCCGGCGCCCGGTTTCCGCTCGTCCCACGTGGCGGCGTCGTGACGCTCGTTGCCAGTCGCGCCCAGCTCCTCCGCTCCCGTGTCTTATGCGATCGTATCCGGGTTCAGTACCAGTGGCTGTTCCGTGCTACTGTTTCTCCGCACCCACAAACGGGCGGGTGGCGGAACGGCAGACGCGCACGGTTCAGGTCCGTGTGTCCGAAAGGACGTGAGGGTTCAAATCCCTCCTCGCCCACTCGGTGACTAGGGGATCCTTGGTCGCCGGCCTTACAGGTCGGCTTCCTCGGGTCCCCTCGTCATTTTGCCCGGGGGATAACCCCGGACCCCCAGGGGGACAAGCTTCGGGGGATTCTCCCCCGGACCCCCATCCATGATGGTTGCTCGCCTCTTGGGTCTGGCTCACAGTTGCGTACCGCGTGCTGCTTCGCAAGGGTCCTGTGATTTCTTTCTTGTGACGTGGCTCTTGGACTTTAGGTCAGGGTCCTTGCAGGGGGCTTTCGGGTGGCTTGCGTGATTTAGGTCACATTGGTTTGGTGGGCGGGTTCGAGTGATCCTGAGGGCTACGGCAAACTGTGGCCGCTGGGTTCCGTTCAGGGGGGTTGCCACTCATGGATGACTCGATGGTTCAGTTGCTCACGCCCTCCGGTGAGCGCGTGGAGCATCCGGAATATCCGTTGCTCATCTCGGATGATGAGATTCGGGGTCTTTATCGGGACCTCGTCATCGTCCGGCAGATCGATTCCGAGGCCGTCGCGCTCGCGCGGCAGGGGGAGCTGGGGCTGTGGACGTCCCTGCTCGGTCAGGAGGCCGCCCAGGTCGGTTCCGGGCGTGCCGTCGGGGATCTGGACGCCGTCTTCCCCTCGTACCGGGAGCACGGGGTCGCCTACTGCCGCGGGATGGACCCGCTCGACGTGGTCGCCATGTGGCGGGGCGTCAACCACGGCGGCTGGGACCCGGCCCGGCACAACTTCTTCCTGTACACGATCGTGATCGGGACGCAGGCGCTGCACGCCACCGGATACGCGATGGGCATGCAGCGCGACGGCGTCATCGGCACCGACAAGGCCGGGGCGACCATCGTCTACTTCGGCGACGGCGCCACCTCCCAGGGCGACGTGAACGAGGCGTTCGTCTTCGCCGGGGCCTGCAACGCGCCGATCGTGTTCTTCTGCCAGAACAACCAGTGGGCCATCTCCGAGCCGCAGGAACGCCAGTCGCGGATCCCGCTGTACCGCAGGGCCGAGGGCTACGGCTTCCCCGGCGTCCGGGTCGACGGGAACGACGTGCTGGCCTGCCTCGCGGTGACCCGCAAGGCGCTGGCCGACGCGCGGTCGGGGCAGGGGCCCACGCTCGTCGAGGCGTTCACGTACCGGATGGGCGCGCACACCACCTCCGACGACCCCACCCGCTACAGGGCCAAGGACGACGTGGAGGCGTGGCGGCGGCGCGACCCCATCGAGCGGGTCAGGGCGTACCTGATCGCGGCCGGCACCGGGGAGGAGTTCTTCGCCGAGGCCGAGGCCGACGCCGCCAAGATCGGGGCCGAGCTGCGGAGGCGCTGCCTCGAACTGCCCGACCCCGTCCCTTCTGCGATGTTCGAACACGTCTACGCCGAGCCGCACGCGCTGATCGAGGCCGAGCGGGCCCAGCACGCCGCCTACCTCGACGGGTTCGCCGCCGGGGATTAGGCCCGCGAGGCGGCCTTGGTGTCGAGGAGCTCGCCCAGCAGGTCCGTGAGGCTCACCATGCCGATGACCGCGCCGCCCTGGCCGGTGACCAGCGCCAGGTGCGCGCGGGCCTCCTGAAGGGCCGTCACGGCCTCGGGGACCTGCGTGACGCACGCGAGCCTCGGCAGCGGCCTGGCCAGCTCGCCGGCCGTCCGCGCGGGCTGCAGGAGGGCGTCGCGGGCGTGAAGGACGCCCTCGATCCCGCCGGGGCCGCCCACCAGCAGCCGCAGGTGGCCGCTGCCCGCCGCCCTGGCCCTGATCTGGGCCGCGCCGGCGGCCGGGGGCACCTTCACGGCCCGGTCGATCGGCACCATCAGACGCTCGATGCCCTCGGCCTGCAGCCGCAGCGCACGGGTGAGCAGGTCGTGCTCCTCCCGGTCGAGCAGGCCCATCCGGCCCGACTCGCCCACCAGCATGGCGAGCTGCCTGGGCGTCCTGGTGGTGGCCAGCTCATCGCGCGGCTGCACGCCGAACAGGCGCAGTATGAGGTTGGTCAGCGCGTTCAGCGACGACAGCAGCGGGCGCATGAGCTGCGTGAACCCGCGGAACGGCAGCGTCAGCACCAGCGCCGCCCGCTCGGGGTGCGTCAGCGCCCACGACTTGGGCGCCATCTCGCCCACCACCATGTGCAGGAACGTCACCAGCGCCAGCGCGATCGTCAGCGCGATCGGCAAGCGCAGCGACTCCGGCACGCCGACGGCCGCGAAGGCCGGCTCCAGGAAGTGCTCGATGGCGGGCTCGGTGACCTGGCCCAGGCCCAGCGTGCACAGCGTGATGCCGAGCTGCGCGCCGGCCAGCATGAGCGAGAGCTGACGCCCGCCGCCCACGGCCGACTTGGCCGCGACCCTGACCAGGCGGTTGCCGCCCGAGGCCATCTCCTCAAGGCGGTGCCGCCTGGCGGAGACGAACGCGAACTCGGCGGCCACGAACAGCGCGTTGAAGAACAGCAGCGCGAGGCTGATGAGGATCATCGTCATCGGGACGCCTCCGCGTGCTGCACGGGCGCGAGCCGCACCCATTCGGGGACCCGGCGGTTGAGCGACATGACGGTCAGCTCCGCCAGGTGCTCGGCCGCCTCGTCGGCGAACGGGTCGGTGTCCCCCTCGATCGGGACGGTCACCACGTCACCGGGGTCGGGCATCCGGCCCAGCCGGGCCAGCATCAGGCCGGCGAGGGTGTCGTAGTCGTCGCTCTCCGGCAGCGCGACGCCGGTCGCGCGCTCGACCTCGTCGAGCCTGAGCCAGCCGGGCACCTCCCAGACGCCGCCGGGCCGCTCGACGGCGCCCGCCGGCTCGGGGTCGTTCTCGTCGACGAGCTCGCCGACCAGCTCCTCGGCCAGGTCCTCGACGGTCAGGACGCCGGCCAGGCCGCCGTACTCGTCGATGACGCAGACGATGTCGTCGTTGGCCGCGCGCATCCGGTCGAGCACGGCCGGCAGCGGCAGCGAGTCGGGCACCAGCAGCGCGGGACGGGTGATGCTGCCGATCAGGCCCTCGTCCAGGCCGGACTCAAGCAGCTCGCGCACGCCGGTCACGCCCACGACGTCGCCGTCGTCCCCGACCACGGGGTAGCGGGAGTGGCCGCGTTCGCGCATGACCTCCAGCAGGTCCGAGATGGGCTGGGAGTCGCGCAGCGCCACCACGCGGGGGCGCGGCACCATGATCTCCTCGGCGCTGTGGTCGCCGAACTCCAGGGCGCGCTCCAGCAGCTCCGACAGCCTCGGGGGCAGCTCGCCCGCCTGGGTCGACTCCTCGATGATCCGGGACAGCTCCTCCGGGGTCGCGCCGTGCTCGATCTCCTCGACCGGCTCGATGCCGACGCGGCGCAGCAGCCCGGTGGCTGCCGAGTCGAACAGCTTGACCACCGGCCCCACGACCGCCAGGTAGACCAGCGTGGACCCGGCCAGGAACTTGGCCACCGTCTCTGGCCTGGCGATGCCGAGGTTCTTCGGTGCCAGCTCGCCGAGCACCATCTGCACCACGGTCGCCACGAACACGCCGGCGGCCACGGACAGTCCCGTGATCGCGGCGTCGGGCAGGCCCGTGGTGTCGAGCCAGGGCCGTACCAGGACGGCGATGGCGGGCTCGGCCAGGAAGCCGACGAGCAGGGCCGTGACGGTGATGCCGAGCTGCGCGCCCGAGAGCATGAACGAGAGCCGGGAGGTCACCTTCAGGGCCTTCTCGGCCGCGGCGTCACCGGCGGCGGCCTGCTCGCGCAGGAGGCCCCGGTCGGCGGCGACGAAGGCGAACTCCTGGGCGACGAAGTACCCGGTGGCGGCGGTGAGGAGGAATAGGGCCAGCAGGCCGAGATAGGCGCTCACCAGAGTGAGCCCTCAGAGGAACCCGTGCCGAGGCACGGGCCAAGACTCCACGAGTCCGGAGCGGACACGATCATCCCTTCGATAGAGGTCGTCCATAACGCTAACGACGCAGTCCGCGTCTATGTTTCCGCAGTGACTCTCCGCCAGTTCTGTGTACTTGTCCGTGGGAGAAACTTGGTGAGATGTCTTCACTGCCAGGGGGTTGGACGTAGCGTCTATGGCAAACCGAAGGGAAGAAGGCGAAGTGTCTGAGGACGACCGTACGCGGGCCATGCGCTCGCCGGGCGACGGCCGCCCGCTGCCACCGAGGCCCGGCGACGGGCAGCGCTCCGGTGGCGCACCCGCCCACCGCGTCCCGCCTGGGACGCCGAACGCGCCCACCCACAAGCTGCCCGCCTACTCCGACGAGCCGCAGCAGCAGTCGCCGCCTCCGCCGCCGCCCAGATCGGGGAAGGTCTACGGACGGGAGCGCGCCGGGAACAGCCCGGTCAAGCCGCTCAGGTCGTCCGGCGAGCCCGCGCCGGAGGAGCCGCGCGGGCCCAGAAGGCCGCGGGTGCGCGGCAGGACCGTGCTGAAGATCGTCGCCGGTCTGGTCGCGCTGCTCCTGGTGGCGGCCGTGGGCCTGTTCTTCTGGATCGACTCCAGGCTGGCGGGCATCGACGGCGTGCTCGACGACTACGGGGGCCGGCCCGCCGACACGCCCGGCACCAATTGGCTGCTGGTCGGCTCCGACAGCCGTAAGGGCCTGACCGCGGCCGAGCGCAAGAAGCTGGCCACCGGGCGCGCGGTCGGGCAGCGCACCGACTCGATGATGCTGCTGCACATCTCCGACAACGGCGACAAGCCCACCCTGGTCAGCCTGCCGCGCGACTCGGCGGTGACCATCCCGGGGCGGGGGCGCGACAAGCTCAACGCGGCGTACGCGTCCGGCGGGCCGAAGCTGCTGGTCCGTACGGTCGAGACCGTCACCGGCGTGCACGTCGACAACTACATGGAGATCGGCTTCGCCGGCTTCGTGGACATCGTGGACGCCATCGGCGGCGTCGAGATCAACGTCCGGGCCGACGTCGACGACCCCAAGGCCGGGCTCAAGCTGAAGAAGGGCAAGCAGGTGCTCAACGGCGCCCAGGCTCTCGGCTATGTACGCACCCGCAAGGGCGGCGCGCTGCCGGACTTCGAGCGCACCAAGCGGCAGCGGCAGTTCCTCGGCGCGGTGGTGAAGAAGGCCGCCAGCCCCGGTGTGCTGATCAACCCGTTCACGTCGATCCCGCTGGCCATGAGCGCCACGGACGCCGTCGAGGTGGACTCGAGCACGGGCGCGTTCGACATGTTGTCGCTGGGGCTGGCCATGGGCGACAGCCCGGTCACGACCGTGGTGCCGTTCGGCGGGAACGAGATCGTCGCCGGGGGCGGCGCGGCGATCAAGTGGGACCGGCTCAAGGCGCTGGCCCTCTTCGACGCCCTGAAGGCCGACAAGCCGGTGCCGAAGGAGATCGTGGACGCCGGTTGACCCGATCGCGTGAGGCGCGCCCACCGGCGCGCCTCACCCTTGTGGTCGGCGGGTCCGCTCCTGACGCGACGGCAGGGGCAGGGGCGACGGGTCAGCTCGTGGCGGCGACGGTCGCGGCGGTGGAGGCGGTGACGGCGATGGCCGCGGTGATGGCGGTGATCGTCTTGGCGACCGCCTGGCCGGCCCACTCGCCCTCGGCGATCTCCTTGACGCGCTCGCGGTCGGCGCCGGGGAACGCCTTGCGGTCGAGCTTCGCCGCGTACATGATCGCGATCAGCGTGGCCGTGCGCTCGTCGGGCTCGGCGCCCGCGAGGGCGGCCGTCACGCGTTCGCGTACGTCGGCCTCCACCTGCGGGTCGGACTCCGGCCAGCGGGTGGTCGGGAAGACGCCCAGGACCTTCCCGCGCTCCTCGGCCAGCACGCCCGACCCGGCGAGCCTGGTGAGCAGCCGCCTACGCAGCTTGCCCGACTGCAACCGCTGCACCCACCACGCGGGCTTCCTGGCCTTGCCGTCCTCGGCCATGCGGGCGAGGGCCGCGTCGAGCTCCTCGTCGCCCAGCGGGGCCGGGTCCTTGACGGTCACCTTGTCGTCGGCCAGTTCCACGCGGCCCGCGGCGGCCAGCTCGGCGAGGATCGCGCCGCCGAGCGCGGGGTCGAGCTGGATGCCCCCGATGAGCTGCTTGCCTTCTTCCTCGCTGTAGGCCAGGAGGAGGAGTTCTTCGGCGATCGTCACGGTCATGCCTCGACACTAACCTCCCAGCATGAGCATTTCGGAAAGACTTCACGCGATCGGCCGTCCGTTGCTCCAGGCGCAGCTCGACCATCCCACGGTGGCCGGGATCGGGCGTGGCGACCTGCCGGAGCCGGTCTTCCGGTCCTGGCTGGAGCAGGACTACCTGTACCTGCTCGACTACGTGCGGGTGTTCTCCAAGCTGGCCTGGCAGGCGCCGGACGGGCATGTGGGGGATCTGGTCGACCTGGCGCACGCGACGTACCACGACGAGTTGCGCCTGCATCGGTCGTTGTCGGCGGAGTTCGGGGCAGACCTGGACAACGCGGTGAAGGGGCCGGCGTGTATGGCATACACCGCGTTCCTGTTGGAGTCGGCGGGGTCCTACGGGGAGGGGCTGGCCGCGCTTTATCCGTGCATGTGGGGATATTCGAGCCTTGGGAAGATTCTTGCGGAGAACCCGCCCGCCGAGCCGCGGTACCGGGCCTGGGTGGACACGTACGCCGATCCCGGGTTCGCGGCGCTGACCGTACGGATCGCGCAGATGATCGACGAGGCCGACGCCGACCCCGTACGGGCGGAGGCGCTGTTCGCCGAGGGCATGGCCCACGAACTCGCCTTCTGGGACGTGCCGTAGTCGCGTGCCGGTCCGGCGCGCGCCATACCCTGGTGGCATGCCGGAACTTCCCGAAGTGGAGTCGCTCACCCACTTCCTGCGCGAGCGGGCGGTCGGCCGTTCGATCGCGGGCGTGGACGTCGTCGCCTTCCAGGCGCTCAAGACGTTCGACCCGCCGGTCACCGCGCTCGGCGGGCTCACCGTCACGGGCGTGTCGAGGCACGGCAAGTTCCTCGACCTCGACTGCGACGGACTGCACCTGATCATCCACCTGGCCCGCGCCGGCTGGCTGCGCTGGCGTGACGACCTGTCCGGCGCGCGGCCGGTGCGTCCGGGCAAGGGGCCGCTGGCCGTACGCGTACGGCTGGCGCCCGACGACGACGGCCTGGCCCCCGGGTTCGAGCTCACCGAGGCCGGCACGCAGAAACGGCTGGCCGTCTACGTCACCGACAAGCCGGAGGACGTCCCGGGCGTCGCCGTCCTGGGCCCCGACCCGCTCGACGACTCCTTCACCGTCGAGGCGCTCAAGCGCATCGTGGGCGGCAACCGTACCCAGATCAAGGGCCTGCTGCGCGACCAGAAGGTGATCGCCGGCATCGGCAACGCCTACTCCGACGAGGTGCTGCACGCCGCCAGGATGTCACCGTTCAAGATCGCGGCGACACTGACCGACGCGCAGATCGCCGACCTGCACGAGGCCATCGTGACGACGTTGCGCGACGCCGTCGAGCGGGCGCACGGGCTGGCGGCCAAGGACCTCAAGGCCGAGAAGAAGTCCGGGCTGCGCGTGCACAACCGGGCGGGCCAGCCGTGCGACGTGTGCGGCGACACGATCCGCGAGGTGTCGTTCGCCGACTCCTCGCTCCAGTACTGCCCGACCTGCCAGACGGGCGGTAGGCCGCTGGCCGACCGGCGGATGTCGCGCCTGCTCAAGTAGGGTCCGGGGCGCGGGATGATGGACGCATGACCGTTCCAGAGATCGAGGCCACCGCCGTCCCCGACGACGCCTTCCTGCTCGACGTCCGCGAGCAGGACGAATGGCTCGCCGGCCATGCCCCCGAGGCCGTGCACATCCCCATGTCGCAGATCCAGGGCAGGGTCGAGGAGGTGCCCGCCGACCGCACGGTCTACGTGGTGTGCCGGGTGGGCGGCCGGTCGTTGCAGGTCGCGGCGTGGCTCAACCAGCTCGGGCGCGACGCCGTCAACGTGGGCGGCGGCATGCAGTCGTGGGAGTTCGCGCGCCGTCCGATGGTCAGCGAGACCGGGCAGCAGCCGTTCGTGGCCTGAATGCCCCGCTGTGGCGGTTCTGCCGCCATTGAGGCATGATGAGGGCGCCAACTGCATAGTCGCGGGAGCTCGGGGTGCCGGGCTGAGAGGGCAGCAACACAGCCGCTGCCGACCGCCTGAACCTGTCCGGGTAATGCCGGCGTAGGGAGTGTGCGATGACGCATGTCGTCGACGAAGTTCCGCTGACCCTTGACGGCGCGCCCCCCAAGACCCTCGGCGTCCTCGACCAGGGCGCGCTCTGGGCCAACCTCGGCGTCAGTCTCCTCGGCTTCTCCGGGGCGCTCATCCTGATCGACCCGCTGGGCGGCGCGCCGCTCAGTCTCGTGGCCGCGCTCACGGCCGCCGTGGTCGGCAGCCTCATCGGCACGGCCATGGTCGGCCTGTCGGCCATTCCCGGCACGCAGACCGGACGGCCGGCGATGGTGCTGCTGCGCGGGCTGTTCGGGGCGAAGATGTCGTACGTCCCGTCCGTGCTGAACATCGTGCAGATGCTCGGCTGGGGGGCCTTCGAGCTCTGGGTGATCGCCAAGGCCGCGAGCGCGATCTTCGGGAGCGTCCCGTACCAGGTGTGGGTGGTGGTGGCGGGGGTGCTGACCACCGCGCTCGCCGTCTGGCCGCTCGGGTCGATCAGGCTGCTGCGCCGGTACGTGACCGCGGGCGTGATCGTGTCGCTGATCTGGTTCACCGTGTCGTTCCTGGGCGAGGCGCCGACGTACACGGGCGGGTCGTGGACGGCCTTCGCCCCGGCCGTCGACTACGTGATCGCCCTGTCGGTGTCGTGGGTGCCGATGGCCGCCGACTTCGCCAGGCACTCGCGCTCCAGCCGGGCCGCCTTCACCGGCGTCGTCGGCGGCTACACCGTCGCCCAGGTGGCCTGCCTGGCCCTCGGCGTGTACGCGGTGGCCGTCGCGGGCGCGCAGGCGGTCGCGGCCGACGGCATGGTCGTGTTCCAGCCGTTCGTCGCGGCGCCGCTGGGCGCGCTGTTCTTCGGCATCCTGGTGCTGCGCGAGACCGACCAGTCCTTCGCCAACGTCTACTCCACCACCGTCTCGCTCCAGAACCTGATGCCGAACGTGGACCGGCGGGTCGTCTCGACCGCGATCGGCGTGCTCACCACCGCGATCGCCCTGGTCGTGGACGTCACCTCCTACGGCGCCTTCCTCGGGGTGATCGGCGCGGTGTTCGTGCCGATGTTCGCGGTGCTGGCCGTCGACTACTTCGTGCTCGGCGGCGCCGCCCGGTGGAACACCGCCGAGGACGCGCCCTCGCGCTGGCTGATGCTGCTGCCGTGGGCGCTCGGCTTCGCCGCCTACTGGTTCACCACCTCGACGCCCACGGTCGCCGGTTGGGACGATTTCTGGGCGGGCGCCCGTGACGCGGTCGGCTTCACGCGGGAGACGTGGATGAACGGCGCGCTCGGCGGCGCGCTGGTCGCCGCCCTGGTGACGCTGCTCATCGGCGGGCTCACCCGGGGCCTGCGCCGGTCAGAGGCCCGCTGAGACGCGGCGCTCGACGTTGAGCAGGTGCTGCTTGGCGGCCACGCCTCCGGCGTAGTCGCCGAGCTCGCCGCCCTCGCGGACCACCCGATGACAGGGCACGATCACGCACACCGGGTTGGCGCCGACCGCGTTGCCGACCGCGCGCAGCGCGCGCGGCCGTCCGATGCTCGCGCCGATCTCCTCGTACGTCGTGGTCGTGCCGTAAGGGACGGCCATGGTCTTCTGCAGCACGGTACGGGCGAACGATGTGGCCAGCGCGAGGTCGACCGGCGTGGCGAACGTGCGCAGGCGCCCGGAGAAGTACGCGTCGAGCTCCCGGCGCACCGGGTCGAGGCGGCGGGCGTCGGGCCCGATGAACGTGCCGACCTCCTTGGCCACCCGCTCGTACACGGTGTTCTCGGCCTCGAAACTGCAGGCCGCGATGCCTTTGCCGGTCACCGCCAGGACCAGCCTGCCCACGGCGCCGTCGTAGGTGCCGAACGCGATGTCAGGCGGCCCCTCGCCCCTGTAGGTGCTGGAGGTCACTCTCAGCAGGGCATCGAGGTCGCTGCTCGACATGCCTCTCACCCGTTTCAGCCACCGGAATCTTCGTGAGCGCAGCGTATCGGACGGATCGCCCGTCAGACCCACCACGCCACGTGCACTATGGAGGTGTGGGGTACGCATGGGTCGGTAGTGACGAGGAGATCGCTCGTGCCGTGCTCGCCGGTTCCCCCAACGCCGTGGTGGCGCTCGACCGCGACCAGAGCGTGCTGGTCTGGAACGCGGCGGCCGAGCAGCTGTTCGGCTGGACCGCCGCCGAGATGCTGGGGCGCCGGGCCCCGATCGTCCCCGACGAGCTGACCGCCGAGCACAACGCGGTGCTGGAGCGCGTACGGACCGGAGGGCAGGTGTCGGTCCGCACCAAGCGCGTCCACAAGGACGGCAGCGCGCTCGACCTGCGGGTGGACATCAACGCCCTGCGCATGGGCAACTCCGTGGTCGGCTACGTCTGCGTCCACCACCTCGCCCGCGCCGACGAGGCGGCCGGGCTGCGCATGGAACGCCGGGCCAGGCTGGTGCGCCGGCTCACCGACGTGGTCGCCGACATCAACTCCGAGCTGGAGCTGCCGGCCGTGCTCGACCGGATCTCGGCCAGCCTCACCGAGCTGACGGGCGCGGACGCGGGCGGGTTCGTGCTGATCGAGGGGGAGCGGCTGCGGCTGGTGAGCACGTACCGGCTGCCGGAGACGCTCAGGGGCACCACCACCGGCCTGCGGACGAGCCTGGTGGACAAGCTCTTACGCACGGGCAAGACCGTGATGCTGGAGTCCCACGGGCTCGACGACCTGGTGTGGGCCAGGCTCAACGGGCTGCACACGATAGCGCTCGGCCTGGCCGCGGTCGGCGGCCGCCCCTACGGCGCCCTCTACGCGCTGTTCGCCGGACCTGCCCCGGGCCACCTGGAGCTGGAGCTGCTCGAACTGCTGGCCGGGCACGCCGGCATCGCGGTCGGCAACGCGGTGGCCTACCAGGAGGCGGTCCGGCAGCGAGCGCACGAGCGGGCCGTGTTCGACGCCAGCGCCGACGGCATCGCCGTGCTGGACGACGCCGGCCGGGTCGTGCGCTGGAACCCCGCCGCGGCCGAGCTGACCGCCTTCCCGGCCGAGGCCGTGATCGGCGGGCCGCCGCCGTTCCCGCTGCCCGGCCCCGGGGAGAAGCTGACGTTCCAGATGGACAACGGCCGGTGGCTGGACGTGGTGAGCGCGAAGATCGAGGAGACCGGCGAGATCGTCATCGACTTCCGCGACGTCACCAGGGCCAAGGAGCTGGAGGAGGCCAAAGACCTCTTCCTGGCCACGACCAGCCACGAGCTGCGTACGCCGATCACGATCGTGCGGGGGTTCGCCGGCACGCTCGACGCGCGCTGGGACAAGATGAGCGACTCCGAACGGCGCTCGGCCGTGCACACGATCGCCGAGCGGGCCGGCTCGCTGGGGCAGCTCATGGACCACCTGCTGCTGGGGGCCAGGGCGGGCGCGGACGAGCTGGCGGTGCGGATCGAGGCGTTCGACCTCGCGGCCCGGATCCACGCGGCCACGCTCGGCCTTCCCGTGTTGTCCGACCGCCACCGCGTCGAGGTCCGCATCCCGGACGAATTGCCGCCGGTGCTGGGCGACGCCCTGGCAACCGACATCGTTTTGGGGCAATTGCTGGAGAACGCGTTTAAATATTCTCCAATGGGTGGATTGATCTGTGTTGAAGCCTGGCCTGAGGACGACAGCGTGGTCGTAGTGGTGGATGACGAGGGGGTCGGAATCTCACCGCCTGACCGCGAACGGATCTTTGAGCGCTTCGTCCAGGTGGACAGCGGGGACCGGAGGCGCTTTGGTGGAGTGGGGCTCGGGCTCTACATCGTGCGCAGCCTGGCCAGGGCACAGGGGGGAGAAGTGAGTGCTCAACCGAGGTCCGGAGGGGGGACGAGGATGCGGTTGATTCTGAGGCGCTCTTCCCCTATCCGATCCGACACACCGATGCGGTAACGAGGTGGTCACAGTTGAGCTGATCTATCGTCCAATGTGTACAAGCTGTGATCGAGATGCGGTTTCTGCGATTGGCTAACGGGGCATTTCGGTCGTACCGGGGAGTGTTCCCGCGGGGGGCACAGGGAACGGGGAGGTGGGTGTGTCAAGCGTGGTGCTGCTGCCGTACGCGCCGTCCAGCGTCGCCGTCGCCCGCCAGCGTCTGAGCACTGACCTGCAGGATTGTGGGGTCTACACTGCCGCGATCGACGATGCGGTGCTGGTGGTGAGCGAGTTGCTGAGCAACGCGCTGCGGCACGCGCATCCGCTGCCTTCAGGCATGGTGAGGGTTGCCTGGATGCGTAGCGACGATCACATCGAGGTGGCGGTGAGCGACGGGGGTGCGGCGACAGAGCCGCGGGCGGGCCGCCCGACCCTGTCTTCGCTCGGGGGCCGGGGGCTGGGAATCGTCGAATACGTGGCTGAGAGCTGGGGGGTTCGTCACGACGGTGACACGACGACCGTGTGGGCCATCCTGCCCGCTCCCAACGGTGCGTCGGTGAACGGGCAGGTCGCGGCCCTGAAAGAGGCCGGTTAGGCGGTCCTGGCCGCGAGCACGGCCCGTTCGGTGACGGCCCATGCCGTGGAGACCAGGAGATACAGGCCGGCCGCCAGGGGGAGCACGAGCGCGGCCAGCGCCGTGCCGTACGGCAGCAGCGGCATGACCTTCCGCAG
This sequence comes from Nonomuraea sp. NPDC052265, assembly GCF_044547985.1. Taxonomy (NCBI): domain Bacteria; kingdom Bacillati; phylum Actinomycetota; class Actinomycetes; order Streptosporangiales; family Streptosporangiaceae; genus Nonomuraea; species Nonomuraea sp. NPDC052265. The sequence goes on along the minus strand of NZ_JBIUBJ010000008.1, from coordinate 307,616 downwards.
CAGCTCCGGCTGCTCCTCCGAGACCTTGATCGAGCGTGCCGACAACCATGCCAGCAGCACGAGCCCCGCGATCACGACGAAGACCGAAACCGGCCAACTGATCAGACCGAAATTGGCCACCACGCCCGCGAACTGCTGCCCCAGCGGAGCCCCGAGCAGAGTGTGACCGGCCAGCGCGGTCGGATGCGTGGCCACTCTGAACATCAGCCACATGAACGGCAATTGCGCCAGCATCGGCAAGATCCCCGCGAACGGGGACGTGCCTTCCCGGGCGTACAGCGCGGTCAGCTCCTTGGACAACCGCTCGGGATCGCGCCCGTGACGCTCCCGCAACTCCCGCAACTCCGGCGCGAGCCGCTGCCTGACCCGGTTGGTACGCGCCTGGCGGACGTTGAGCGGCAGCAGGACCAGGCGTACGGCGAGGGTGAACAGCACGATGGCGAGCGCGGCGTAGCCGCCGGACACGTCGATGACGAACGTGACAAGTGAATCGATCATGAGCCCTTCAGACATGACGACGGACCAGGGCTCACACATGATGGCGAGCCCCGCTTGACCGGAAGCGGGGCTCGGCTAGGGCGCTCTTGGACGCGGGCGTCCGGCCGCGTCGGGATCGCGCAGCCGCTGGAAGGCCGTGCGGCGCGCGTAGGTCAGCGGGAAGCCGGAGCGCTCACCGCCGAGGGCGGGCAGCAGCGTGGCCGCCCACGTGGCCAGCAGGAGGATCGCCATCATGGTGATCCCCACCAGCCACGGATCGAACAGGAACGAGGTCACTGCGACGAACGGGACTTACCGACGACGGTGACCGCGATGAAGACGATCAGAGCCACGACACCGACGATCAGGACGAGCTTGAACAGACCTGCCAGCAGGGGCAGAAGGAAGTTGAACAGCACGAAGAGACCGAGAAGGGTCCCTAAAACCAGCATCACGACTCTACTCATGAGGCCACCGTACGTCCTCCGAGCATGATCCGCGAGGCTTACGAATGTGTGACGTACATGTCGCCCACGTGGGGCTCAGCCGTACGGTGAGACGGTGAACACCCGCATCCTGGTGGTCGACGACGATCCGACCGTGTCCGAGGTCGTGGCGCGTTATCTGGAGCGCGACGGGCACGAGGTGGAGTGCGTGGGCGACGGCGCCGAGGCGCTGCGCAGGGCGCTGGCCGATCCGCCCGACCTCATGGTGCTCGACCTGATGCTGCCCAGGATCGACGGGCTCCAGGTGTGCAGGAAGCTCAGGGAGCGGTGGCCGGTCCCGGTGATCATGCTGACCGCGCTCGGCGAGGAGCTCGACCGGGTGGTGGGCCTGGAGACCGGGGCGGACGACTACGTGACGAAGCCGTTCAGCCCGCGGGAGCTGGCGCTGCGCGTCCAGTCGGTGCTGCGCCGGGCGCGGGGGGCGTCCGTCACGGCCGGGACCGGCGTGCTGCGCGACGGCGACCTCGTCGTCGACGTCGGTGCCCATGAGGTGCGGCTGGGCGGCGGCCAGGTGATGCTGACGGCCAGGGAGTTCGACCTGCTGGCCTACCTCATGCGCAACCCGCGGCAGGCGTTCAGCCGGTCGGCGCTGCTCGACCAGGTGTGGGGCTGGTCGTTCGGCGACTCCTCGACCGTGACCGTGCACGTGCGGCGGTTGCGGGAGAAGATCGAGGCGGACCCGACAGAGCCGCAGCGGATCGTCACGGTCTGGGGTGTCGGATACCGGTACGAGCCACTGGAGAGCGCGGGGTGACGCCCGCCGAGCCGTGCCTGGGGAAGACGTGCCCGGAGGTCATGGTGTCGGTGAGCGAGCTGCCCATGGTCGTGGCCGTCTCGGCGGTGCTGGGGCTGCTGATCGCGGCCGCCGGCGTGTGGGCGATGGGACGGCTGCGGACCAGGTCCATCGGGGTGATGCTGGCCGTCGTCGTGGTGGTCGCGGTGGCGGCGACGCTGGCGGGCGTGGTCGCGATCACCATGAAGATGATCATCGAGGGGGCGGTCAAGGACTTCGTCCTCAGCGTGGTCGCGGTGGGCGGCCTGGTGGGGCTCGGGGTGGCGTTCGTGCTGGCCAGGCGGGTGGTGGGCGAGAGCAGGCGGCTGGTGGCGGCCGTCCGGGACGTGCCGTTCAGGGCGCCGCGGGGGTTGCCGGCCGAGCTTCAGGAGATCGCGAGCACCCTTGAGGAGGCGTACGAGCGGGAACGCGCCCTGGAAGGCGCGCGCCGGGAACTGGTCGCCTGGGTGAGCCACGACCTGCGCACGCCGCTCGCCGGCCTGCGGGCCATGGCCGAGGCACTGGAGGACGGCGTGGTGGCCGACCCCGCGACGGTCACGCGCTACCACAACCAGATCAAGCTGGAGGTCGAACGGCTCTCGGCCATGGTGGACGACCTGTTCGAGCTGTCGCGGATCCACGCGGGCGCGTTGCGGCTCTCACGGGCCAGGATCGGGCTCGCCGACCTCGTGGCCGACACGCTGGCCGGGGTCGAGCCGCTGGCCAGGGCCAAGGGGGTGGTGCTCACGGCGGAGGCGGCGGGGGCCGTGCCCGTGGAGGCCGACGCGGCCGCGCTGGGCCGGGCGCTGCGGAACCTGGTCGTCAACGCCGTCCGGCACACGCCCTCCGACCGGGTCGTGGTGCTGCGGGCCGGGGTGGACGAGCAGGGGATGGCCTGTCTCTCGGTGGCCGACGGTTGCGGGGGGATTCCCGAGGAGGATCTGCCTCGGGTGTTCGAGGTGGCGTTCCGGGGGGAGGCCGCGCGTACGCCCACCGCCGACGGCGGCGCCGGGCTCGGGCTGGCGATCGCCCAGGGGATCGTCGAGGCGCATGATGGGATGATCGGGGTGGTCAACGAAGGACCGGGGTGCCGGTTCGAGATCCGCTTGCCCCTGGTGTCCGGTGGTTGACGTTCCCGCACGTGTCCTGCCTCGATCTTCCGCTTGTGGCTTCGCTCCTCGATCGCAGGTTGCCCCGGGCTGGCTGTCGGGGTCAGGCGGGTTCGGAGAGCGCTGTGTCGCGGTGGCCGAACGACTCCGACATCGCCCGGAACGTCGGGCAGGGCCAGCGCCACATGCAGCTCCGGCACCGCAGGATCGGGTTGGCGGTGTCGCTCGTGATGCCACCCGCGTCGCGCGGCTGGTGCAGGTCGAGCAGCCGCAGCCCGAGCTCGGCGAACCTGAGCAGGTCGGCGCGTGAGCCGGCCAGGAAGTCGAGGTCTTCGCTCGCCAGCCTGGTGCGGATCGGGACGTAGCCCTCGTGGTTCAGCAGACCGCGCAGGCGCGCTGCTTCGTCATGCCATGACGTGGCCTTTTCTGTGCGGATGAGGATGGTCTCCAGACGTTCGCGGAGCCCCTGACGCTGTGGATCTTCAGGTTTCTCTGCATTCATCGATACGAGGCCCATAGGGCGGGCCTCAGCCCCTCCTTCTCCATGAAGCGTTGCCTGTTCCGATGTCACGCTGTCAAGCTTCGCGTACTCTCCGTTTCGATGAAGCCCAAACGGAGGACAAAAACCTGTCGTTCCCCTCTCGGCGTGACAACGTGACCGGAAGCCTCCGCGCCGCTAGCCTGCCCATGTGGAGCTCAAGGTCTCGACTCGATCACATGCCGGGTGCGCACTCGTTGCCATCACCGGAGAAATCGACCTCTATACGGCGCCTCACCTGCAGGCCGAGTTCACTCGGCTGCTGCAGGACGGGCCCAGCCGGGTGGTCATCGACATGTCCGCCGTGGATTTCTGCGACTCCACGGGGATGAACGTGCTGCTCTCGGCGCTCAAGCGCATGAAAGAGCGGGGAGGCGTGCTGGAGGTGGCCGCGCCGCGTCCGGCCGTCCGTAAGATCCTGCAGGTCACGGGGCTCGTCTCGGTGTTCACCGTGCATGACGAGCTGCCGCAGGAGTTCCTCATCACCGAGGGATCATGACGCAGGCTGACACGGCTGTCGTCATTCCCGCGGTGAACGAGGGCGATCGCATCGCGGCCACCGTCGCCGCGGCGGCCGGCCTGCCCGGTGTCGATCTCGTCGTGGTCGTCGACGACGGCTCGACGGACCGCACCGGCAAGGTGGCCCGGGCGGCGGGCGCGCGGGTGGTCCGCCACAGCCGCAACCGGGGCAAGGCCGCGGCCATGGAGACGGGTGCGGAAGCCGTACGCCTCCTCGACGAGGGCCGTACCCCTCGCCACCTGCTCTTCCTCGACGCCGACCTGGGTGACACCGCGCGCGCCGCGGCGCCGCTGGTGGAGCCCGTGCGCGAGGGCAAGGCCGACATGACGATCGCGGTGTTCGGCACGCGGGTGAAGCTCGGCGGCCACGGCTTAGTCGTGCGCGTGTCCAAGGACGGCATCCGTCGCGCCACCGGCTTCGAGGCCGCCCAGCCGCTCAACGGCCAGCGCTGCCTGACCAGAGCCGCCTTCGAGGCCGCGCGGCCGCTGGCGCACGGGTTCGGCGTGGAGACGGCGCTGACGATCGACCTGCTGCGCAAGGGGTTCAGGGTCGTCGAGGTCGAGGTGGAGATGTCCCACCGGGCCACCGGCAACGACTGGCGGGCCCAGTTGCACCGGGCTCGGCAGCTGAGGGACGTGGCTCTGGCTCTGGCGAGCCGGGAGCCGGTGGTCGTCGAAAACCTCGGCAAACTTCTCCCCAAGCGCTGACTTTCGGGCTCCGGGTTATCCACAGGCGTGGATGATCTGGGGCTGGGCTCGTCGTGAGTGTGCTGGAATTTGCGGGTGACTTCGGAGAGACGCCGCACACAGGCACAATCGCGACCCTTCTGGGTGGGGTCGCCGCGTCCTCCCTGGTCTGCCGCCGACGGGGGCCGGCTGGCCGACGCGGTTCGGGGGCGGCTCGCGGTTCCCGGGCTGGTGATGATCGCGGTCTCGGTGCTGCTGACGATCACGATCGGGTCGCTCGGGCCCTCTCCCATGGTTCCCGCGCTGGGCGGGCCGGGGTGGCAGCCGCCGTACTGGCTGGATGCCGGTCCTGATCCGTATGTGGTGATCGTGCTGGCCGCGGCGGCCGTGGTCATCGGCGGGGCCGGGTTGCTCGCGGCGCTGGCCGATCCGCGTCCTGTGCTGAGCCCCCGGCTGCTGGTGCTTCTCGGGTGTCTCGCGGCGGGGGTGCTCGCGTTCCTGCCTCCTTCGGGTTCCGGCGACCATCTCAACTACGCCGCGTACGGCCGGATGGTCACGTTGGGGCTGAACCCCTACACGCACGGCGCCGACGACCTGCCGGGTGATCCCGTCGCCGACGCGGTCGAGCGGCCGTGGCGCGAGGAGCCAAGCGTCTACGGGCCCGTCGCCACCGCGCTCCAGGCGCTGGCGAGCTGGGTCGGCGGCGACTCGCTCCGGTTGACCATCTTCGTGCTGGCGGTGTTCAACGCGGCCGCCTTCGTCGTCACGGCGCTGCTGATCGACCGGTTCACCCGGGACGACCCCGCCCGGCGTCTGCGTGCCGCCCTGTTGTGGGCGGTCAATCCGCTCCTGCTCTACCACCTGGTCGCGGGCATGCACGCCGACACCCTCGCCATCGTCTGCATGGTGGCCGCGTTGCTGGCCCGGGCACATCCGGTGCGGTCGGGGGTGCTGCTCGGGCTCGGGGTGGCCACGAAGCTCAACGCGGGGCTGGTGGCGCTGGGGCCCGCGTGGGAGCTGCGCCGCCGTCCGGGGCGGCTGGCCGTCATGGCGGTCGGCGCGCTGGCCGTGGTGGTCGCCGGCTACGCGATCGTGGGGCCCGAGGCGATCACGCCGGTGACGACGACCAGCAAGGCGATCTCGCACGCGTCGTTCTGGAAGCTGGTGCAGGGGTGGCTCTGGGCCCTGGTCGGCACGGGCCGCGCGTACCGGGGGGAGATCCAGGTCGGCGCTCTGGTGGTGCTCGCCCTCATCGCCTGGCTGCTGCTCCGCCTGGCGTCCAGGCGATCCCCGTCCGGTCGGGATTCGGGGGGGCTGGAGGCGCCGGTCGTGGCGGCGGGGCTCGTCGTGGCCTACCTGTTCGCCACGCCGTACATCCTGCCCTGGTACGACGGGCTGGCGTTCGGCATGCTCGCCCTGGTGGGCGCCTCGGCTGTTGACGGGTTCATGGTCGTCCACCTGCTGGTCCTGTCCCTGGCCTACCTGCCCGCCCGGGTGGACGGGCAGCCGCCGGGTGCCGAATGGCTCAGTGGCGTCCTCAGGCCTCAGATCGCGTGGGCGCTGCTGGCGTTGACCGTTCTGCTGATGGTGTGGGCGTGGCGAGCTGGAGGGCCCGTACGCAGGCCGCGAGCGTCAGCGGCACCGCCACCGTGAGCGCCATGGCCGGGATGGCGATGCCCGAGTCGTTCATGAGGAAGCCCACGAAGGCGCAGGTGAGCGCCCCGAACAGGCCGGCCCTGAGCGGGGGGGCAAGCGTGTACGCCTGACCGAGCGCCGAGGCGCCCCACCGCGACGGGCGGGCCAGCACCAGGAACAGGAACGCCAGCGCGACCAGCGACAGGAGCGTCAGCGGCCAGTTGCCCACGGTCACGCCGATCATGGCCCCGAACTTGCGTGCGACGACGGTCCACGCCTGGCCGTCGATGATCTGCTGGACGAAGGCGCCGAGGTGGGTCCGCCTGTCGGCGGGGCGCATCCAGTCGAAGAACGAGATGGCGGCGATCAGCGCGGCCGCGATCACTCCGACGAGGAGGAGCTTCAGCACCGACACACGCCTGCCGGACAGCAGGATGAGGAAGACCGCCACCCCGATCACGAACGCCGGGACACCGCCGAAGTCCGCGCCCCACGAGGGCGAGCCGTCCGCGAAGACGGCGAACGCGCCGTACAGGCCGCACAGCGCCACCACCACAGTCCGGGAGACACCCCTGCCGAGCAGCCAATGTGCCACTCCGGCCAGGCCGAGGATCGTGCCGGTGGCGTAGACGGCGAAGGCGATGTTGCTGAAGCCGTAGAAACGTCCTCCGGTGACGGGTTCGTAGCCGGTCACGGCGTTCACCTGGAGTGCCGAGCCGGTCATCACGTCGATGAGGAGGGCGAGCGAGGTGATGGCGGCGACCACGGTGAGCGGGCCGAGCACGTGCGTACGCCATGGGCCGGCGAAGGCCAGGGCGGTGATCAGGGCGGCGATGGCCACGATCGTCACGATCACCGAGGCCATCGGCGTCGGCAGGCTCCACCAGGGCACGAGCTGGGCCAGGAAGGTGGAGACGGCGATGGCGCCGCTGACGGTCGCCACCACCTGGATCGCCGCCAGCAGCTTCGAGGCGTCGGCCGGCTCGCCGCCCGCCCCCGAGACGGGACGGCCGACCGCCGTGGCGGCGTTCGCCGGGGCCTTGCGGTCGTCGGTGGACGCCGGTGTCTCCCCGACGCGGGTGGAGCGGCGGCGGCGGAGCGCCAGGGCGGCGAGGGCGTAGAAGAGCAGCTGGACGCTGACCAGGACGGTGAAGAAGGGCCCGCGTACGTCACGGAGCACCTGACTGGCCAGGTCGCCGTCGGCGAGCCGCGTCACCGTGGCGGCGGCCGGGGCGGGGGCGTTGCCGTCGGGCTGCCAGGGGCGGCCGACCACGTCGCGCGGGGCGGTCAGGCCCAGGAGCTGGATGGCGGTGGCGGTGAGGTCGGTGATGGTGACCAGGCCGTCCTGGCGGGTGGAGGTGGCCGTGAGGTAGCCCTGCGGGTACGGCTGCCCGGCCGGGGACGGTCCCGTGGCGACGGCCGCGTGGAGGTGGGCGTTGGGGTTGACGTCGGAGATGCCGGCGAGCAGGAGGGTGGTGTCCGGCGGCAGCTTGCCGATCAGGGCGGCGATCCGCTGGTCCGCCCGGGTCGCGGCGGCTCGGCGTTCGGCGGCAGGGAGGGAGGCCGGGACGCCGTCGTCGTCGAGAGGGCCCTTGGCCCAGGCGGTGGCGAGGTCGGCGGCCTCGAAGACGATCAGGTTGTAGGGGGTCAGGTCGTTCAGGCCGTCGAGGGTGGGGGCGTATTTGGTGATTTTTCCGGTCTTGTCGGCGGCGGCGAGGGCGGCTCCGGGGCCGATCGCCGCCACCTTGCCCCCGCCGTCCGTCACCAACTGGCCGAGCGTACCCAACTGGGCCGCGTAACCGGTGTCGGACTGGAAGGCCACCAGGTCCCGCCAGCCGGGGACGGTGGCGCCTTCGCCGGAGGGCTCGGGGTTCGCCGGGGAGGGGCAGCCTTGGCCGGGGGCGCCGGCGCGCTGGCCTGCGGAGACGGTCAGCCAGCCCGCGACCGGACAGGTGATGCCGCGGTCTGGGGGCGGGACGGCGCGGGTGGACAGTGACGCCGAGCCGCCCTGGGTGACGAGCTTCCACAGGGCGGGGGTGCCTGACTCGCTGAAGTCGCTCCACTGCAGGCCCGGGACGCCGACCAGCGCGACCCGCCGGCCCGCCGGACCGGATCGGCCGTACACGCCGCCCGAGGCCGTCGCGGCGGCCTGGACGGCTGCGGCGGTTCGAGGGGTCGCGGTGCTTGAAGTGGCGGCGGTAGCCGTGCCGGGGAGCAGGACGGCCGCGAGCAGGAGCCCGAGGATCACAGTGATCAGAGGGCGGCCCGCCCGAGGTCCCGCCGGCCTGAACCGCTGCCGAGGGGCGGGGGCGGCCGGTGTCGGACGGAGAGGCGGGAGAGGGCGGCGCGCGGGGCGTACGCGATGCTCTCGGTGCTCGGCCCCGAGCGTGGCGTAAGGCATGTACGGAACCCCCAGTGTCTGCGCCCTCGATCAACAGCCACGGTAACGTGCCACATCGTGACAAGAGGCGAGGTGCGGGTGATCCGGCGGCAGTGGTGGGCGTGGGTTGTCGTGGCGCTCGTCGTCGCGGCGGCGGCGGCCCCCCTGGTGCACACGTGGCTGACCAACCCGGACGACCAGCGGCTCGTCGACCTCGACGTCTACCGTACCGGCGGGCAGATGCTGCTCGACGGCCGTCCGGTGTACGACTTCTTCACGCCCGCGCCCCAGTTGCTGCCGTTCACCTATCCGCCCGTCGCGGCGATGCTGGCCGTGGCGCTGGCCGAGATGTCCTGGGGCACCGCCCAATGGGTGTGGACGGCCGGGATCTTCGTGGCGCTGGCCGTCACCGTCTGGTTCGCCTTCCGGCAGGCTCTGCGGGCCTACGTGCCGTGGGTGTTCGGGCTGCTCATGGTGGCCTGCACGTACCTGATGCCGATCCGCGACCAGGTGCGGTTCGGGCAGGTGGACATCCTGCTGGTCGCCCTGTGCCTGGTGGACTGCGTGGCGCGGCGGCCCTGGCTGCCCCGGGGGTTCCTGGTCGGGCTGGCCACGGCCGTCAAGCTCACGCCGGGCGTCTTCCTGATCTACTTCCTGGTCACCAAGCAGTGGCGGCCGTTCTTCATGGCGGCGTTCGTGGCGGCGGTGCTGACGTTGCTGCCGTTCGTGGTGATCCCGCAGGACGCGTCCACCTTCTGGTTCTCGGCGCTGCTCGATCCGGAGCGGCTGGGGGCGAACAAGGCCACCACGAACCAGTCGATCAGGGGCATGCTGCTGCGGCTGTACATGCCGGAGTCGCTGACGTTCGTGATCTGGGCCGTGGTCGTGGCGGCCGTGGCCTGGTACGGGTTCCGGGCGGCGCGGGCGGCGTACCAGGCGAAGGACGAGCTGACGGCGGTCGCGCTCACGTCGCTGATGGCGGTGCTGCTCTCGCCCGTCGCCTGGATCCACCATCTGGCATGGGTGGTCGTGGTGCTCGGGGCGATCGTCGGCGACGGGCGCGATCCGGTCAGGCTGCGGGTGGCCGCGGGGGTCTGGCTGTTCTACGTGGTCCCCGTCCCGTGGTGGGGGGTGTCGCTGATCGCCGCCAAGATCCCGGGGGTGAGCCCGGTCCTGGGGAAGATCGTCCAGGACGGGTTCGGGCTGGGGGCGCTGGTGCTGGTCTGGTTGCTGGCGTCCTGGTTGCCCGAACGGCGACAACTGGCTTGACCGAAGTATTACCCTCTGTGGCGTGCTCATCACCGCTTGGGTAGTCGTGGGTCTCGTGGCCGGGGCGAGTGGCGTGTTCATCGGCTACATGGGGCTCAGGCAGGCAAGGGCCGCCGTCGACGACTGCCTGCGGAGGGTGGCCAGGCAGACGAGCGAGGGCGCCGGCGACCTCAAGGCCATCAGGGACGTGGCCGTGTGCCGCTACGACGCGCTCGCCGAGATGAGCGGCAGGCTCTCGTTCTCGGTGGCCATGATCAACGGGCTGGGCGACGGCATCGTCCTGACCTCGATCAACGGCACCAGCGAGACGCGCACGTACGTGCGGCCGGTGGTGGGCGGCAAGGGGCAGCAGCCGCTGTCGCCGGAGGAGGAGCAGGCGGTCCGGGCGGCCCGGCTCGGGTTGGGGCCGCTGGTCCCGCCGCGGGTCCTCAAGAGCTCACACTGAGTGTCCGTACGGCTGCCGTACGCGGTCGGCGAAAGGGCGGCGTGCCGCGGCCACCTGCGGATACTCTGGATGCATGCCCAGACTCGCCTATCTCGGACCGGAAGGGACCTTCACCGAAGAGGCCCTGAGGCTCCTCGACCCCGCCGCCGAGCGCCTGCCCTGCGCCACGGTCGGCGCGGCGCTCAACGCCGCCCGTTCCGGTGACGCCGACGGCGCCGTCGTGCCGCTGGAGAACTCGATCGAGGGCGCGATCACCACGACGCTCGACGAGTTCGCCTGGGGCGAGCCGTTGATGATCACGGCCGAGCTGCTGCTCCCGGTCCAGTTCTCGCTGCTGGCCAGGCCCGACACCGAGATCGTGCACATCAAGCGGGTCTACACGCATCCCGCGGCCATCACGCAGTGCCGCGCCTTCATCGCCCGCGAGCTGCCCGACGCCGTGGTGGTCGCCGCGCCTTCGACGGCGGCCGCGGCCCAGGAGGTCGCGCTGCCCGGCTCGCCGTACGACGCCGCCATCGCCGCGCGCATCGCCGGCGAGCACTACGGGCTGGTCCCGCTGGCCGCCGACATCGGCGACCGGTCCGACACGGTGACCAGGTTCGTCAAGGTGAGCCGTCCGGGGCCGCTGCCGGAGGCGACCGGGTCCGACCGCACCACGCTGGTGGTCTTCCTCGCCGACGACCACCCGGGCGCGCTGCTGGAGATGCTGACCGAGTTCTCCGTGCGCGGGGTCAACCTGACCCGCATCGAGTCGCGGCCGACGGGCGACGGCATCGGGCGTTACTTCTTCCACTTCGACTTCGAGGGGCACATCGCCGACGCGCGGGTGGGCGAGGCCGTCTCCGGGCTCCACCGGATCTGCGGCGAGGTGCGCTTCCTCGGCAGCTACCCCCGCGCCGACGGGGTCGCGCCGCAGATCAAGAGGGGCACGGCCGACACCGAGTTCGCCGGTGCCGCCGACTGGCTGGCCCGCGTCCGGTCCGGGCAGCTCTGACCCGCCTCGGCGTGCGTTCCTGCGGGCCGTCCGGCTTCCGCGCGACGTGCCGGGGAATCCGGGGGCGGGTCGGGGGCGCGCGCCGGTAGCCTTTCCTTGTGATTGACCTGCGTACCCTTCGTGAGGATCCCGACCGGCTACGGGCGTCGCAGCGTGCCCGCGGTGAGGACGACTCCGTCGTCGCAACGCTGCTCGACCTCGACGAGCGCCACCGATCCGCGCTGACCTCGTTCGAGTCGATGCGCGCTGAGCAAAAGAGCATGGGCAAGTCGGTCTCCAAGGCGCAGGGCGAGGAGAAGGCCGCGCTGCTCCAGCGGGCCAAAGACCTCGCGAGCCAGGTCAAGGCCGCCGAGGCCGAGGCGGAGAAACTGGCGGCCGAGCTCGACGAGCTCATGCAGACGGTGCCCAACATCGTCGAGGAGGGCGCCCCTCCGGGCGGCGAGGACGACTACGTCGTCCTGGAGACGTCCGGGACGCCGCGCGAGTTCGACTTCGAGCCGAAGGACCACCTGGAGCTGGGCGAGGCGCTCGGCGCGATCGACATGGAGCGCGGCGCCAAGGTGTCCGGCTCGCGGTTCTTCTTCCTCAAGGGCGTCGGCGCCCGGCTCCAGCTCGGCCTGCTCAACATGGCGATGCAGCAGGCGATCGAGGCCGGGTTCACGCCGATGATCACGCCGGTGCTGGTCAAGCCGGAGACCATGCAGGGCACCGGCTTCCACGTCGCCCACGACAAGGAGATCTACCGCCTGCCCGAGGACGACCTCTACCTGGTCGGCACCTCCGAGGTGGCGCTGGCCGGCTACCACGCCAACGAGATCGTCAGCGGCGACGAGCTGCCGCTGCGCTACGCCGGCTGGTCGTCGTGCTTCCGCCGCGAGGCCGGCTCGTACGGCAAGGACACCCGGGGCATCATCAGGGTCCACCAGTTCGACAAGGTGGAGATGTTCTCCTACGTCCGTCCCGAGGACGCGCACGAGGAGCACCAGCGGCTGCTGGCCTGGGAGAAGGAGATGCTGGCCAAGATCGAGGTGCCCTACCGGATCATCGACACGGCGGCGGGCGATCTCGGCATGTCGGCGGCGCGCAAGTTCGACTGCGAGGCGTGGATCCCGACCCAGGGCCGCTACCGCGAGCTGACCTCGACCTCCAACTGCACCCAGTTCCAGTCGCGCAGGCTCGCCGTCCGTTATCGCGACAAGGACGGCAAGCCCCAGCATCTGGCCACGCTCAACGGGACGCTGGCCACCACCCGGTGGATCGTGGCGATCCTGGAGAACCACCAGCAGGCCGACGGCTCGGTGGTGGTTCCGCAGGCGCTGCGTCCCTACGTGGGGCTCGACGTGCTGGAGCCGTCCAAGTAGGTGTGGCGGCGGGCGTCGATCGCGATGACGGCGACGCCCGCGACCACGACCAGGCCGGTCAGCAGGGCCGCGAGCGCGGTGGCGGTGCCGTAGGTCTCGGGCGTGCCGTGCGACCAGCCGTGGAAGGGCAGGTAGACGGCCGCATAGACCAGCGGCGCGGCCACCATGCCGACCGCCGCGCTCACCGGCCGTGGCTTTCCGTCCCAGGCCAGCACGACGCACACCACCCCGGCCGCCAGTGCCACCGCCCAGCCGAACAGGCCGGCGACGTTCACGAGCAGCACTCCGTGGGTCTCGCTGTCCAGCGCGGCGAACATGGCCAGCGAGCCGATCATCCCCGCCGCCGCGAACCCGCCCTGATGCCTGCGCATCCCGGCGCCGACGCCGCCGAGCAGCATGCACACGGCCAGGAGGGCTGCCAGGTCCGGCCGCCGTCGTCCGACTGGTCCACACCCAGGCGGTCCTGGCGTACGCGGTAGCAGCGGATCGCCTGGCCGGGCACGCACTGGGCGCTGATCGACGTCCGGGCCGGGGCCGGGTCGGGGGCCGCCCCGTCGGTCCAGGTCGTCCCGCCGTCGTCGGAGAGGCGGGAGCCGGGTTGGGCGCCGGTCGTCCGTACGACGATCTTGCCCGTGCCGGTCACGTCCACGGACAGGGCCGCCGGCGGCGGGACGGGCGCGGTCGGCGCGGCGTCCGAGGAGCAGTGCCGTCAGGGCGGGGGCGACCACGAGTCCGGCCAGGTCACTGAGCTTGCCGGTGAGGAGGCCGGGCCACAGCGGCTGAAGAGGTGGTCGTTGAGCAAGAGCACGATGACCCCGGTGATGGTCACGGGGTGACATAACCACGCGTACCTCATATACGGGTGGATGGCGGGGGATGGAGGGAAGTTGGGTCGTCCCCGAGGCCGTGACTGATTTGTGAGGCTTCCGCGGCGCGAGGGTTATCCACAGGGCTGTGCGCACTTGTGGATAAATGGCCGTGGCGCTGTGGGGGCTCCAGACGGGCCCTGACGGGCGAGCGCATGTCTGGACATTGCAGGAGAGCGAACGATGCCTGTCAGAGCCGTCACGGCTCCGCAGGGCGCCCGGGTGACGGCGTGTGGGGCCGTTGTCCGCGAAGGCACTGTGGGGTGAGAAGCAAAAAGACCGGAGTCCGCTGGAATGCGGACCCCGGTCTTACTTGTCGAACTACGAACTACAGGTCAGAGTGCACGGACCTGGGAGGCCTGCGGCCCCTTCTGTCCCTGCGTGATCTCGAACTCGACCCGCTGGCCGTCTTCAAGGCTGCGGTAGCCGTTGCCGACGATCTCGGAGAAGTGCACGAACACGTCCGGCGCACCGCCGTCCGGGGCGATGAAGCCGAAGCCCTTCTCGGCGTTGAACCACTTGACGGTTCCCTGAGCCATAAAAGCTCTCCCTCAGGATGTGAATCTATGGGACCCACACCTCGTGGATCCCGGTGTGTCGTACAGCAAGCACCCGGGGTGGCTCAGACAAAGTCATGCTGGTTTTCACTACGGGATCAGCTAATACAACGCCATCACATCTAACACCATTCTGGCGCGTTGGTGTTCCCGTCCCTACGAAGATTTCTGTCACGCGGCATCACCGGGCAAACTGGAACCTGTTATGCGAAGCCTTGCACCGCCGCGCCTAGTGGCCACCGACCTCGACGGCACCGCTCTGCGCGCCGACGGAACCGTGTCTCCCCGGACGGCTGCGGCCTTCGCGAAAGTCGAGGAATCCGGGGCAGCGCTCGTCTTCGTGACCGGCCGGCCGCCGAGGTGGATGGGCGGGGTCGCGGGCGCCGTACGGCATCGTGGCCTGGCCATATGCGCCAACGGCGCACTGGTCTACGACCTCCATACCGAACGGATAGTTGAATCTCACCTGATCGATGCCGACGTAGTCGGGGAAGTCGTCGCTCAGCTACGAGCGAACGTGTCCGATCTCGCATTTTCGGTCGAGTATGAAGTGGGTTTTGCGCATGAGTCCGATTTCAGGCTCGGCGGCCTGGATCGCAAGGGTGTCGGAATCGTCCGGATTGACCGGGACGCACTGACTGCCCGGCCCTGCGCCAAGCTGCTCGCCCTCCATCCCGACATGAACGCCGACGAGCTGCACGCGACCGTGCACGAGCTGGTGGGACATCTGGTGACCGCGACCCACTCCAGCCACGGCGGCCTGGTCGAGATGAGCGCCCAGGGCGTGACGAAGGCCACGGCGCTGGCCACGCTGGCCGGACGGCACGAGATCAAGCCGGCCCAGGTGATCGCGTTCGGCGACATGCCGAACGACCTGCCCATGCTGAGCTGGGCAGGCACGTCGTACGCCGTCGCGAACGCCCACCCCGACGTGCTGGCCGCGGTCGATCACGTGACCGCGTCCAACGACGAGGACGGCGTCGCTCAGGTGCTGGAGCGGCTCTACAGGTAGGGGCCCGACCCGCTCGGCGGCCGGTGGCCCTCGTCACCCTGCGGCACACCGGGCAGCGCCCGGCGCATCTGCTCCAACTGGGCCCTCGCCGCCATCTGCTGGGCGAAAAGGGTGGTCTGGATACCGTGGAACAAACCTTCCAGCCAGCCCACGAGCTGGGCATGCGCGATCCGCAGCTCGGCCTCGCTGGGCGGCGTGCCATTGTCGTCGGTGAACGGGAGCGACAACCGTTCCAGCTCGTCGACCAGCTCCGGCGCCAAACCGTCCTCAAGCTCCTTGATGGAGGACTCGTGGATCTCCTTCAAGCGCTTGCGGCTGGCCTCGTCGAGCGGGGCCGCGCGCACCTCCTCCAGCAGCTGCCTGATCATGCTGCCGATGCGCATCACCTTGGCGGGCTGCTCGACCAGATTGGTGACCGAGCGTTCCTCTTCACCGCTGTCGCCCTGACCTTGGAAGTCGGGGCCCACCACCACGATGTGAGGGGTGTTGTTGTCCTCAGCATTCATAACACTCACCGTACTAGCAGGATCTTGCCGACGTGCTCTCCCGAATCCAACATTCGGTGTGCATCGGCTGCCTCCGCCATGGGCACCCTCGCGTACACGACGGGACGTACGGCACCCGCCTCGACCAGCGGCCACACGTTGGCCACGACACTGCGCACGATGACGCCCTTCTCGTCCACCGGACGAGCGCGCAGCGTGGTGCCGTGGACGGCCGCCCGCTTGGTCAGCAGGGCGCCGAGGTCGAGCTCGGCCTTCCTACCGCCCTGGAGGCCGATGATCACCAGCCGGCCGCCGGTGCGCAGCGCCCGTACGTTGGCCGCCAGGTATTTGGCGCCCATGATGTCGAGGATGACGTCGGCCTCCACCCGGTCGGCGAAGTCCTCCTCGCGGTAGTTGACGACCTCGTCCGCGCCCAGCTTCCTGACCTGCTCGGCCTTCGCCTCGGACCCGACCGTGGCCGCCACCCGCGAGCCGAGCGCCTTGGCGAGCTGCACCGCGAACGTGCCGATGCCGCTGGCCCCGCCGTGCACCAGCAGGGTCTCGCCGCGCCGCAGCCGGCCGACCATGAACACGTTCGACCACACCGTGCACGCCACCTCGGGCAGGCCCGCCGCCTCCTCCAGCGGCACGCCCTGGGGCGCAGGCATGACCTGCTGCCAGGGCACCGCCACGCGCTCGGCGTAACCGCCGCCGGCGAGCAGCGCGCACACCTCGTCACCGGCCTTGAACTGCTCGACGTCCGCCCCCACCGCGGCCACCACGCCCGACACCTCCAGCCCGGGATACGAGGGCGCGCCGGGAGGCGGGTCGTAGAAGCCCATCCGCTGGTGGACGTCGGCGCGGTTGACCGCCGAGGCGACCACGTCGATCAGCACGTCCCCCGGTCCGACGGACGGATCGGGCACCTCGCGCCACTCCAGGACCTCGGGCCCACCCGGTTCGGTGATCTCAATGGCTCGCATGCGATCCACGGTAGCCGGGCAAAGAAGTTGTGGGTTGCCGGGCTGCGCGGGAACGCGTGGCGTTAACCTGCAAAGTATTTGCTGCCCCTTTAGACCCACCCGAGGGGGAACACGGTGGCAAGACACGATCGAGAAGAATCTCTCGAGGAACAGCTGGCCTGGCTGGACGCGATCAAGGAGACCGAGGAGACGCCGATCTCCGTCGGAGCCCCGTCCGCGTCCGTGGACGAGCCGGTGGCTTCGCCGTACCCCAAGGACCCGTGGCTTCTCGTGCCGGTCCACGACACGCCGACGCCGCCGCTGTTCCGCGCCGCCGTCGACTCCGTGTACGGCCACGCGGCGGCCGAGGAGCTGCCGGAGGAGGAGAGCGAGGCCGGGGAGTGGCTGGACAGGGCCGGCACGCAGGAGAGCGGCCCGGCGCAGGAGAGTGCCGCGAGCGAGCCCGCCGCGCCGCCGGTGAGCCTGGGCCGGTCCGAGGACCCCTTCCTGGCGCCGCTCAAGCCGCTGCCCCGGCCTGACGACACCGACAGCTACTCGTTGTCGTTCACGCCGCCCGGGCAGGCGGAGAGCGGCGAGAGGGGTGGGGAGAAGGGCGGCGAGCAGGGAGGGGAGCAGGCGCGCGAGAGCGAGGAGCCGGGCTGGCCGTCCCCCGCCGACTGGTCGCGGCCCGCCGAGCAGTCGAACGAGACGCAGCCGATGATCACCGAGCTGCCCAAGGCGTTCGACGTGCCCGCCCGCACCGAGCCGCCGAAGGCGTTCGACGTGCCCGCGCGCACCGAGCCCCCGAAGGCGTTCGACGAGCAGATCCGCGTCGAGCCTGCCGACGTCGAGCCGCCCAAGGCGTTCGAGGAGGCCGCTCGTACGGAACCGGCCAGGGCGTTCGAGGAGCCCGTACGGCAGGAGCCGGTCGAGGAGGCTCCGGCCGACGAGCGGCCCCGCTGGGACGAGCGGCCGCAGTGGTCCGACACCTCCTTCCGCGAGGGCCGCCCGCAGCGGCCCGAGCCCGCGCACGGCGAGCCCGCCTCCGCTCCCCAGGAGGCCGCGCGGGACGAGCGCCCGCAGTGGAGCGACCGCCAGGAGTGGCGGCCGGCCGAGCGGGAGATCCCGCCGCCGCACGAGCGGCGGCGACGTCCGGCGCCCATCCCCGTGTTCACCGCGCCGCAGCGGCCGCCGCTCACCGGCAGGCCGACCGCCGACAGCCTCGACCCCGAGTCGCTGCTGCGCGGCAGGCGCAACGCACCCTCGAAGGGCTGGCGGCGGCTGGTCTACAAGGCGTCCGGCGGCTGGATCAAGCCGGGGGAGGCGCCGGAGGTGCGCCGCCGCCGCGAGCTGGTGACCAGGGCGCGCACCCCCGTGACCACCGGCCACCATCGGGTGGCCGTGCTGAGCCTGAAGGGCGGCGTGGGCAAGACCACGACCACGGTCGGCCTCGGCGCGACGCTCGCGCAGATGCGCGGCGACCGCGTCATCGCCGTGGACGCCAACCCCGACAGGGGCACGCTGTCCGACAAGCTGGTGCTGGAGACCTCCGCCACCGTGCGCGACCTGCTCAACGAGCGCGACCAGGTCAAGCGGTACGTGGACATCAGGGCGTTCACCTCGCAGGCGCCCTCGCGGCTGGAGGTGCTGGCCAGCGACCGCGACCCGTCGGTGTCGGAGGCGTTCAGCGGCTCCGACTACCAGGCCGTCTCCCAGGTGCTGGAGAACTTCTACTCCATCTGCATCACCGACTGCGGCACCGGCCTGCTCCACTCCGCCATGGGCGGCGTGCTCGGGCTCGCCGACCAGATCGTGCTGGTCAGCAGCCCTTCCGTGGACGGCGCCAGGGCCGCCTCGGCCACCCTCGACTGGCTGGAGGCCCACCACTACGCCGACCTGGTGAAGAACGCGACCGTGGTGTTGTGCAGCGTCCGGCCGCGGTCGAAGTCGGCGGTGGACATCAGGAAGCTGGAGGCCCATTTCGCCGCCAGGTGCCGCGCGGTGATCAGGGTGCCGTACGACCCGCACCTGGAGGAGGGCGCGGAGATCGACCTCGACCGGCTCCAGGAGCCGACCAGGGAGGCCTACCTGCAGCTCGCCGCCAGCGTGGGCGACGGGTTCGCGGGGATCCGCGAGTGAGCGGAGGGTGTGGGATTCGAACCCACGAGGCCATCGCTGACCTGGCCGCTTTCAAGGCGGCTGCACTCGTCCACTATGCGAACCCTCCCGTGCGGAAACCACGATAGCGGCTGTGGTGGCAGGGGTGTACGTTCAGGAGGTGGCGGATCTGAAGGTCGAGGTGGAGCGCGGTCATGGCGACGCGACCGTGCGCCTCCACGGAGATCTCGACAAGCTCACGGCGCCCCTGCTGAAGGAGCGGCTGGCCGGGCTCTCCGCCGAGCGGGGCCTCGACCTCGTGATCGACGCCCACGAGCTGGACTTCTGCGATTCCGGCGGCCTGTGGGTGCTGGTGGAGCACCAGCGCGCGGTCACCGCTTCCGGCGGCTCGTTACGGCTGGTGGGCGTGCACGGCGTGCTGCGGCGCGTGCTCGACGTGACGGGCTTGAAGGCCGCCTTCGACGAGGTGCTCGCGGCCTAGTCGCGGCCTCGGCCGAGCTGTGACAGCAGCCAGCGGGGGCCCTCGGTCTCGGCCCCCAGCTCGGCGACCCGTTCCTTGAGCCGGCGGTCGGCCGTGACGACGAGCACCCGCTCCCACGGCTTCACCTGGCCCACGATGTCCACGATCGCGTCGTCGCCGCTGCCCGTGGCCGCGACCACCTGCAGACCCGTGATCTCCGGGGTGCTCCTGGCCGCGCCCTCCACGACCGCGACCACGCGCGGGAACCACTGCGACAACACCGGGTGGGTGAGCCTGAGCTCCGCCACCTCGGTGAGCAGGCGGGTGGTGGCGCCCAGCCGGTCCTTCCACCAGCCGTGCTCGGCACGCGCGCCGATGATGTTGGCGACGTCGAGCACGATCGTCTCGGGGCGGATGGCGGCCCGGACGCGATCCCACGTCGCGGCGAAGCCGGGATGCAGCTTCCGGCCGGTCAGCTCGGGCAGCGGCAGCCAGCGCAGGTCGGTGCTCTCGCTGTTGGCGGGCCTGGCCGGCACGAGCTCGGCGGACTCGGCGATCACCGTCTCGAAGGACCAGCCTCCGTGGTCGTCCAGGAAGACGCCCTGCACGCGGAACCCGTCGCCGCCGAGGGTGGCCTCCTCGCGGGCCTCGCGCAGGGCGCTGGTGACGGCGTCCTCGTGGCTGTCGCGGGCGCCGCCGGGCAGGCCCCAGGTGCCGCCGTGGTGACTCCACAAGGAGCGCTCCTGCATGAGCACGTGGGGCACGCCGAGCGGGTCATGGTGGACGAGGAGCAGGCCCGATGCGCCGTGGATGCCCCAATGTCTGTGTCCGAGCCCGCATTCGGCCCAGCCGTCGCCGTCCTTAACCGCCATGAGGGATTGTCTCAGCCTCCGCCCTTACTGAAATGTTGCAGGTCCTTGGCGCCCGTCCAGTAGCCGCCCCACTCCCAGCCCACGTCGGCGAAGGCCCTTACGACCTTGTCTCCAGGGTTTACCACACCTTTACCCTTCAGTGGGCGCTCGGTGTACCTCTTGGCATTTTGGTGTGCAGTGCCACCGCTTGCGGTGACATATGGGTTCTCGCGGGGATTGATGTCAATGGCTTGGCCGTACGCGTGGTTCGACCAATTGCTGGAACCGGTCGCGCGACGGCAGTTGAATGCCGAGGTGTTGTCCGCCTCGATGGAGGCGAAGTCGTCGCCTTTGTAGACGTCCACGAGCTTCATCTGCCTGATGGGCCAGCGCCAGTCGTACAGCTTGCGGAAGACGGTCTCGATGTCGTCGGTGACCGTTTTGCGGACGACCAGCTCGCCCGTATGTGGTTTGTCGTCGAAGCCCCAGTACGACATGGTGACGAGCCGGAGGTCCTGGTACGAGACCGGGCACCCGGGCCGCCACGAGTACGGCAGCCGTTCGCGCGCCACCTTCGTGACCTTCGACGTGAACGGCGGCGGAGCCGTCGGGCTCGGCTCGCTCGTGGGCGGGGTCGTGGGCGGGACCGTCCCGGATGCCGGCGCGGAAGGCGTGGGCGTGGCGCCGGACGAGGCGACGGGCGCCTGCCCTGCGCACGAAACGGACGTGAGCACCACGAACGCCATGGCGGCTGTACGTTTCATCTGGCCACCATATGCGACGTCATGCCAGGTCAGGGGACTATCAGCACCGTCCGGCGAGCCCGTTTCGCCAGGCCGACGGCCACCGAGCCGCCCAGGGCGTGCCAGGAGGAACGCGACCTGCCGACCACGATGGCGTCGGCCCGGTAGGAGCCGGCGAGCGACTCCAGCTCACGGGCGGTGTCCCCGCGGACGCTGACGAACTGCCAGGGCACGCCGACGCCCCTCAACTCGTCCCGGAGGTCGTCGGTGAGGTCGGTCGCGGAGTCGGGGATGATCGGGGAGCCGGCGAAGAACCACATGGTGGTGGCGTTGATCGGCTCCACGAAGGCGACGAGCAGCGCGGCTGCGTCCCGCCGGGCCAGCCCCGCCGCGTACGCGAGCGCGTTGCGGCTGGGGTCGGACCCGTCGAAGCCGACGACCAGCAGCCCGGCGCCGTCCTTGCCGATCTCGAACTGCCCCGCGGGGAGCCGGCCCTCCAGTGGCTCCCGGCCGGGGTCTGTGCTACCGCCGAACACGGCACGACTCGCGTCAGGCGTCCGCGTGCTTGCCACGGCGGGCCAGCTCGCGCAGGGAGTCGGCGGCGTAGATCACCAGGGCGACGAACGACACGGCGGCGAGCCCGCCACCGACCCACAGGTCGTTGACGGTGGCGTTCGCGTACGAGGCGCCCCGGGGCTGGTAGCCGACCGCGAACGGCGCGGCGACCAGCCACAGCCCGGTCAGGAACAGCAGGACGAGGGCGGAAATGCCCAGTTTGGCCTTCATCGGGACTCCTCCAGACCCACCAGGGTGGTCTTGCCGTTCTGACGGTGCTCACCGCCGCGGCTCGGGTTGTTCATGTCCTCGCGCAGCGCCTCCACGAGCGGGGCGAGCAGGCCGGCCAGCTCGGCGGAGGACGCCTGCGGCGCGACGGGCGCGGGCTCGGGCTCCGGCTCCACGCGCTGCTTGATGGTCACCAGGCCGCGGACCACGAGCTCTTCGTGGATGGCCAGGACGAAGCCGATGACGCCCACCAGACCGAAGACGGTCACGCCGAGGCCCGAGAAGAACTCGGTCGTGGTGGGGTCGGTCCAGTCGGCGTTCTCGGGCTGTGTGCCGAGGGCGAAGGGGGCGATCATCAGCCACAGGCCGGCCATGACCGCCAGGGCCGCCGCTACGGCGCCCACGAACTTGCGAATCATTGAGAGACTCCTCCGGATACGAGGTCTTGCTGCGCCGGCGTGGCCTGCGCGATGAGGGCGCGCGAGGTGGGCCGAAGCACGTTCTGTGCGACCGTCCAGGCGCGTTCGCGCTCGGGGCGGCCGTCGGGCGGTGCCATCCTGGCGACCGCGGAGAGCAGCGCGGACGGCCGGCCGTTCGACCGCTCGACACGCTGGGCGATGAGCTCCAGGAGCAGCCCGGCCAGGACCAGGTCGTCCTTGCCGAGGGGCTTGGGGCCGGCCGGCATCGTCGTGCCGCGCAGCGGAAGCTCCTTCAGGAACAGCGCCGCGATGAACCCGAGCAGCGCGATCGGCACGCCGACCATGAACACCGTCTCCAGAGCCCGGGTGAAGGACTCCAGGATGATCCCCTTCAGCGGCTCGGGCAGCTGCTGGATCGCGGCGGGGCTGCCCAGCTTCTGCCCGGTGCCGGGCAGGTGGAGGCGGGCCTGGGCCACGAGATCGGCGAACTCGCTCGCCTGCCGGTTGGTCAGGATCGCGCCGAAGCCCGCGACGCCCATCGCGCCGCCGAGCGAGCGGAAGAACGAGACGCCGGCCGTGGTCGAGGCCATGTCACGCAGCTCGGAGCCGTTCTGGGCGGCCAGGATGAGCATCTGCATGGACAGGCCGAGGCCGATGCCCAGCACGCCCACGTCGAGCCCGATGAGCCATTCGCTGGAGTCGACGTGCAGCCGGGAGAGCATGAACAGGCCGACGGCCACGATCACGAGGCCCGCGACCGGGAAGATCTTCCACTTGCCGGTGTTGGTGACGATCTTGCCGGAGATCACGCCCGCGAGGAACAGCGCCACCACCATGGGCAGCGTCATCAGGCCCGAGTTCGTCGGGCTCAGGCCCTTGACGATCTGCAGGTACTGCGGCAGGTAGATCATCGCGCCGAACATGGCCATGCCGACGAACAGCGAGGCCGCGCTGGTGAGCACGAACGTGCGGTTCCTGAACAGCCGCGGCGGCAGGATCGGGTTGCGCGCCGTACGCTCGGCGAGCACCGCCAGGGCCAGCATGAGCACGGCGAACGCGGCCAGGAAGTACGTCCAGAACGAGTTCCACTCGAACTCGTTGCCGCCCAGCGTCAGCAGCAGCATCAGCGAGGCCGCGCTGGCCGTGATGGTCGTCGCGCCCCAGATGTCGATCGAGGTGTTCCGCTTGACCTTGGGCAGCCGCAGGACCTTCTGCACCACCGCGAACGCGACGATGGCGAACGGCACCACGACGTAGAAGCACCAGCGCCAGCCGAGCCAGTCGGTGTCCACGATGAACCCGCCGAGCAGCGGTCCCGCGACCGTGGAGATGCCGAAGACGGCTCCCATGTAACCGGAGTACCGGCCGCGCTCACGCGGCGAGACGATGTCTCCCAAAATCACCTGCGCAAGGGCCGACAAACCACCCACACCCAGGCCCTGTACGGCACGTGCCGCGATGAGTTGTCCCATGTTCTGGGACAGACCGGCCACCAGTGAAGCCGCCACGAACAGACCGAGAGCGGTCTGGAAGAGCAGTTTCCGTCCGAACAGGTCGGACAGCTTGCCCCACAACGGTGTCGAGACCGTCATCGTCAGCATGGTGGCGCTGGCCACCCATGAGTACTGGTCCTGACCGCCGAGTTCCCCCACGATCGTCGGCAACGCGGTACCCACCACGGAAGTGGAGATCATCGACGTCAGCATGGCGAGCATGAGCCCGGACATGACTTCGAGGATCTCGCGGTGGGTGTACTGCCTTCGGGCGGGGGGAGCGGCCTGTGCCTGGGCTACCAAGACACCACATCCCCTTCGTACGCACTTATTCAAAGTTGAGTATACGCATGTTTACTAGCCGCGCGGCAAGTGACTTATTCCTGAGTAGAGTGCGGGACATGGACGCCCCGACGACGGACGCCCGGCCCCGCGGACGCGAGGCCACCCGGCAGCGCATTCTCGACGCGGCCCGCGTGCTGTTCGGCGAGCACGGATACGAGCAGGTCACCGTGCGCATGATCGCCGCGGCCGCGGACGCCAACATCGCCCTGGTCGGCCGCTATTTCGGCTCCAAGGCCGGGCTTTTCGGCGCGGTGCTCGAAGGCGAGCCCACGTTCGTCGCCCTGCTGGCCGGCGACCACGCGAGCCTGCCGCGGCGGCTGGCCGAATACGCGGCCGAGCGCATGCACCACGACCCCGAGAGCCCGGTCCTGCGCACCCTCGAACGCTCGGCCGCCCACCCGGAGATCCAGGACGTCGTGCGCGAGCGCCTGCGCACGTCCATCCTCGATCCGCTGGCCGCGCAGCTCGACGGCCCCGACGTGCAGGCGCGGGCCAGGATGGCGACGGCCGTCTTCCTGGGCATCGGCGCGATGCGCCGGCGTCTGGGCCCGGAGCAGCCCACGGCGGCCGACGTCGAGCGGTTGACCGCGGTGTTCGAGGCGTGCCTGGCGGAGTGAAACTTTCATCGCTCTGACCCGCTGTGGCCTGGGGAAAGCCGGTTCACAGCGGTCGGATGTCTTTCTGCGGGACGTACGGCTACCTACGATCCAGACAGCCGTGGGAGCGCTCCCACTCCCACACTACGGACGGAGTAACCTCATGTCTCGCAGAAAGCCCGCGCTCGCGGCGCTGCTCGCCGCCACCGCCATGGCCGCGGCGGGAGCGGTCGTCCTCGCCTCGTCCACCGCCCAGGCCGCCGACTCCGCTTTCTACGTGGATCCCCTGACGAACGCCGCCAAATGGGTCGCCGCCAACCCGGGCGACAGCCGTACGGCGGTGATCAGGGACCGGATCGCCGCCGTGCCTCAGGGCCGGTGGTTCGCCAGCTACAATCCCTCGACGGTCCGGGGCGAGGTCGACTCCTACGTCGGGGCCGCCGCGGCGGCGGGCAGGATCCCGATCGTCGTCGTGTACGACATGCCCAACCGCGACTGCGGCGGCGCGAGCGCGGGCGGCGCGCCCGACCACGCGTCCTACCGGGCCTGGATCGACCAGATCGCGGCCGGTCTGGGCGGCCGGGCCGCGACCGTCGTCCTCGAACCCGACGCGCTGGCCATCATGACGAACTGCATGAACGCCTCGCAGCAGGCCGAGGTGAAGGCGTCCATGGCGTACGCGGGCAAGAAGTTCAAGGCGACGTCGTCGCAGGTCAAGGTGTACTTCGACATCGGTCACGACGCCTGGCTGCCGGCCTCGGAGGCCGCGTCCAGGCTCAACGGCGCCGACGTCGGGGGCAGCGCGGACGGCATTGCGCTCAACACCTCCAACTACCGCTCGACGCCGGGGCTGGTGTCGTACGCCAAGAGCGTCATCGCGGCGACCGGCGTCTCCAGGTTGAAGGCGGTCATCGACACCAGCCGCAACGGCAACGGCCCGGCCGGCAGCGAGTGGTGCGACCCGGCCGGCCGGGCCACGGGCATCTGGAGCACGTCGAACACCGGTGACGCGGCGATCGACGCCTACCTGTGGGTCAAGCCGCCGGGCGAGGCGGACGGGTGCATCGCGGGGGCCGGGCAGTTCGTGCCGCAGCGGGCGTACGACCTGGCCATGGCCGCGCCCTCGCCGACCGTCACCCCCACCGTCACCCCCACCGTCACCCCCACCGTCACCCCGACCGTCACCCCGACGGTGACCCCCACCGTCACGCCCACCACCGGCCCGGCCGGCTGCTCGGCCGCCTACAGGGTGACCAGCCAGTGGCAGGGCGGCTTCCAGGGCGAGGTCACCGTGAAGAACACCGGCTCGTCGCCGACCGCGGGCTGGAAGGTCCAGTGGACGTTCCCCGGCGGTCAGACGATCAGCCAGCTCTGGAACGGCAACCTGTCCGGCAACGCCACCGTGACGAACCTGAGCTGGAACGGCGCCCTGACCGGCGGCGCGACGACCACGTTCGGCTTCCTCGCCAACGGCAACGCAGCGACCAGCACCCCGCCCGCGCTCACCTGCACCGCGTCCTGACGCCCGCCGGCGCCCCTCGCGCACCGGTGCGAGGGGCGCCCGGGAAATAAGCGGAGAGCCGTTACGGTTACACTGCCCGATGGCCACCGTCCAGGCGAAAGGGCTCGTTCCCCATGACTGTTCCACTCTCCATCCTTGATCTGGCGCACATCGGCGACGGGGAGACGGCGAGCGAGAGCCTGGCCGCCAGCGTGGGCCTGGCCCAGCGGGCCGAAGAACTGGGATATCACCGCATCTGGTACGCCGAGCACCACAACATGCCGAGCATCGCCTCCTCGGCCACCAGCGTGCTCATCGCCCACGTGGCCGCCCACACCAGGACGATCCGCCTCGGAGCGGGCGGCATCATGCTGCCCAACCACTCCCCGCTGACCATCGCCGAGCAGTTCGGCACCCTGGAGACCCTCCACCCCGGCCGCATCGACCTCGGCCTCGGCCGCGCCCCCGGCAGCGACCAGCCGACCATGCGCGCCCTGCGGCGCACCCCCGGCGCCGCCGACACCTTCCCCCAGGACGTCCTCGAACTGCAGGGATACCTGACCGGCGAGTCGCGCATCCCCGGTGTGGACGCCACGCCCGGCAAGGGCACGAACGTGCCGCTGTACATCCTCGGCTCGTCGCTGTTCGGCGCCCAGCTCGCCGCCGCGCTCGGGCTGCCGTACGCGTTCGCCTCGCACTTCGCGCCCGACGCGCTGGAGGAGGCCGTGGCGCTCTACCGGCGCGAGTTCAAGCCGTCCGAGCAGCTCGCCGAGCCGTACGTCATCGCCGGGGTGAACGTGATCGCCGCCGACACCGGCGAGGAGGCGCAGGAGCAGCTGCTGACGGCCAAGCGGTACCGGGTGAGCCGGTTCCTCGGGCGCGGGCGCGCGTTCACGCCGGAGGAGGCCGACACGGTGCTCGATTCGCCGGCCGGGCAGCAGATCCTGCGGATGATGCAGTACTCCGCCGTCGGCACGCCGGTCGAGGTGGAGGACTATCTGACCCGCTTCGCCGCGCACGCCCGGGCCGACGAGCTGATCGTCGTCTCCTCGGCGCCCGACAGGAAGGCGTGGCTGCGCTCCATAGAGCTGCTGGCCGCCGCCCACGGCCTCGCCCGCGACGCCTCCTAGTCGGCCGAGCGCTGCGGCCTCAGCAGGTGGGGCCCGGTCAGGTCGGACGGCGGCGCGGGCGACAGGCCCGCGTCCACGAGCTGGGAGCGCAACGCGAGGACCGTGCGTTCCAGGGCCCGGATCTGGGCCTGCAACCGGCGGATCTGGTCGCGCATCGCGACCGAGCTGCTCTGCTCGTCGACCAGCTCCGCGCCGAGCTGGCTGGCCTGGCCCTGCATCCTGGTCATCTGCTTCTCCATCTGCGCCAGCGCGTCCTCGTAGATCGTCTTGGCGCGGATGAAAGCCTCGGCGTCGACCTTCGAGCGCTCGGCCTCGGCCTGGTGCTCGACCTGGAGCAACGCGCTCTGCTGGGACTTCTTGCTGGCGTCCGTCGCGGACCGGAAGGCGAGGTAGGCCACGCCGAGCGGGACGATGCCGACGCCGAGCTGGACCAGGATGTCACTCAGACCGGACATGGCGGCCCCCCAAGGGACGGATCACCCCTGTGTAGGTGACGCCGTCGTCGCTGTGCCAGGCGTTGACCGTCAGCGCGATCGCGAACTCGCTGCCGTCGCGGTGGAGGCCGACCAGCGGGATGAGCCGGCCGGACAGCTCTGAGCGGCCGTCGGAGAGCAACCGGGCGAGCCCGTCGGTGTGCGGGTCACGGAAGCGCGGCGGCATCAGGATCGTCAGCGACCTGCCGACCGCCTCGTCGGTGTCCCAGCCGAACAGGGCCTCGGCCTGGGGGTTCCACGACTGGATCGTCCCGGCGGCGTCGGCCACGATGACGGCCGTGGACGAGCCCGCGCGGCGGCCTGGCAGGCGGTCGAGCACGACCGCCTCGGGCCAGGTGGCGATCAGCGCGATCCAGCCGCCGAAGGCCAGCCAGACCGCCCCGCCGACCCAGCCGCGCGGGTTGTCGCCGGTGAAGGTCGAGATCAGATAGATCAGCCCGTACGTGAGGAGCACCGCGGTCGCCGCGGCGAAGGCCACCCGGTCGGACCGCATGAACGCCTGCGTCAGGCAGAGCATGCCGAGCGCGCACCAGACCACCGCCCAGGCGGGCAGCGGCGCGATGACGGCCAGCGTGGCGTAGCCCGGGGTGCCGCGCTGGTTGCCCGGCACGAACGCCAGCGAAGCCGCGATGGCCAGGCTCAGCAGGCCGACGAACGTCAGGGAGGCGCCCCGCCTCCCGACGCGACGGAGGACACGGGTGAGGGTACGGCGAAGCGGGGGCGTACCGACAGCGGGTCCATCACTCACAGTCGCCAGATTAATGCAGCTCGTTATTTTCCGATGAGACTATGGCGCGCGGAAACGCCGGGGAAACGACGCCGACGGTCGCATTCTTCTTCCTGGACCTGCCCGAGGAGAGGTGTGCATGGGTGGAGCCGGATTCGCGCAGCCGTCACGGCGGACGACGTCGGGCCTTTTGGGAGCCGTGCCCCTGGCCGTCGGCGGCGGGCCGACGCCTGCATCAGCTCCGTGATCGGTAGGGTCGGGCGCATGGGTGTCGAGGTGGACGTCGTGCGTGAGGTGGACCAGGAGCTCGTGGACGCCTTCGGGGTGCTGCTGCCGCAGCTCTCCGCGTCCGCCGAGCCGCTGGACCGGGCTGCGCTCGAACGCGTCGTGCGCAGTGAGGCGATCACCGTGCTGACCGCCCGCCTGGACGGGCGGATCGTCGGCACGTTGACGCTGGTCCTGTTCCCCGTGGCGACCGGCATGCGCGCCCGCATCGAGGACGTGGTGGTCGACGCCTCGGCGCGGGGGCGCGGGGTCGCCGCCGAGCTCACCCGGCACGCCCTGCACCTGGCCGGACAGGCCCGGGCCCGTACGGTCGACCTCACCTCCCGGCCCGATCGCGAGGCCGCCAACCGCCTGTACGAACGCCTCGGCTTCCAGGCCAGAACCTCGACGGTCTACCGCTTCGGCTCCGAACGGTAGCCCGTCCGCCCTGACGAAGGGGAAGCGCGGCAACCACGACCGCCGCCTCGCCGACCGCGCGGCCGAACTGTTCACCGGACCGTCGATCGTCGAGGAGCGCTGTCAGGCCGGGCCGCACATGGTCAGGAGGCGGGTGCGGGTTCGGGCGGGGAGTTCGCCGTCGGTGTGGAGGACGATCGTCGCCAAGGCGCGGTTGCCCGGGTCGCGCACCCACTCCGCGAGGAAGTCGTGGCCGTCGGCGCTGATCCAGTCGGTCTGCTTCGTGGCGAGGCTGCGCCGCCGCAGGACCTGGACGGATCGTTCCTGGTCAGGACAGGGCAGCACCAGCACCACGTGCGCGACGGAGGCGAGGGCGCTCCGGACCCGCCGGAACAGCTCCGGCCGCGTGTAGTGGCTGTGGCCGGCCCCCAGCGCGACGATCGCGTCCGGATGGTCGACCACCACGCGTTCCACGGCATGGGCGCGCGCCGGCTCCCATTCCCGTTCGGCCGCGACCCGGCCCACCTGCCGGATGCGGGAGCGCAGCCGGTCCATGTCCCATCCCACCTCGGCGTAGTAGTCGCCGCCGATCGCGTCGATGTCGACGAAGCCGCGTCCCGTCGCCGAGGCCATCGCCTCGCCGAGGGTGCTTTTGCCCGCTGCGGCGGGACCGATGAGGACCATCCACGGCGCTTCACGCATTCGTACATTCTCCTGGGCAACCGGTGAAACCGCGTCGAGGGCACCGTGAAACCGGCGTCACCGACAGTGGGTCCATGAGCATCGCAGAACTCGGGCACACCGGGGTCGGCCCACCCCGCAGCGGGACCACCGAGCTCGCCGTACGCGCCGAAGGGCTGGTGAAGACGTTCGGCGCACACCGCGCCGTGGACGGCATCGACCTGGACGTACGCACAGGCGAGATCTTCGGCGTCCTCGGCCCCAACGGCGCGGGGAAGACCACCACCCTCCGCATGCTGGCCACCCTCCTGAAGATCGACGCCGGCCGCGCCGAGATCTTCGGGGTGGACGTGGCCGCCAACCCGCACGTGATCCGCCAGCTCGTCGGCGTCACCGGACAGTACGCCTCGGTCGACGAGAACCTGACCGCCCGCGAGAACCTCTGGCTGTTCAGCCGCCTCCAGGGCATCGCCAAGCCGCGCGCCCGGAGCATCGCCACCGAGCTGCTGGGCCAGTTCGGCCTGGAGGACGCGGCCGACAAGCCGATCGCGCAGTTCTCCGGCGGCATGCGCAGGCGCCTCGACCTGGCGGTCAGCCTGATCACCAGGCCACCGCTGATCTTCCTGGACGAGCCCACCACCGGCCTCGACCCGCGTACCCGCGGCCAGATGTGGGACGCCATCCGCGACCTGGTCGCCGACGGCTGCACGGTGCTGCTGACCACCCAGTACCTGGACGAGGCCGACCAGCTCGCCGACCGCATCGCCGTCATCGACCACGGACGCAAGGTCGCCGAGGGCACGCCCGACGAGCTGAAGAGCGCGGTCGGCAACTCGACCCTCCAACTGCTGCTCGCCGACCCGGACGAAGTGCCCGCCGCCGTCGAGGTCGTGCGGCGCGTGCTCGGCTCCGACCCGGTGCTCAGCCCGGAGCAGGGCCGCCTCAACGTCGCACTCGACCAGGCGGACCTGGCCGCCGAGGTGCTGATCGCGCTGCGTACCGCCGGGGTGTCGATCTCCTCGGTGAGCGTGGCCAAGCCCAGCCTGGACGAGGTGTTCCTCGTACTGACCGGCCACGAGACGGACGGCGACGCCGGAACGGCCGCGGAGGAGAACCGATGAGCACCATGATCACCCCCACTCGCCAGACGGTGCGGGCAGCCGACCGCGTGGAGGCCGCCCGGCGGCGCGTGACCATGGGGGAGACCATCGGCCAGACCCTGTCGATGGCCTGGCGGGCGCTGAAGAAGATGCGCCGCAACCCGGAGCAGTTCTTCGACGTGGCACTGCAGCCGATCCTGTTCACCGCGATGTTCGCCTTCATCTTCGGCGGCGCCATCGCCGGCGACGTGCAGAGCTACCTCCCGCTGATGATCCCCGGCATCCTCGCCCAGACGGTGCTGACGACATGCATGGCCACGGGCACGCAGCTCCGCGAGGACATGGAGAAGGGCGTCTTCGACCGGTTCAAGTCGTTGCCGATCGCCCGCATCGCGCCGCTCGCCGGCCCGATGGTGGCCGACCTGCTGCGTTACACGATCGCGGCCACGCTGACCTTCGGCATGGGCCTGGTGATGGGCTACCGGCCGGGCGGTGGCGCGGTGGGCGTGCTGGCCGCGATCCTGCTGGCCATCTTCACGGGCTGGTCGCTGGCGTGGATCTTCACCTGGGTCGGCACGATCGCCCGGAGCGCCCAGGCCGTGCAGGGCATCTCGATGATGATCCTGTTCCCGCTGACGTTCCTGTCGAACGCGTTCGTCCCCGTGGAGACCCTGCCCGGCTGGCTGGCCGCGTTCGTCCGGGTCAATCCGGTCTCACACCTGGTCACGGCCGCCCGGGACCTCGCCAACAGCGCCCTCGTCAGCGGCGAGGTGGCCTGGACGCTCGTGGCCTGCGCGGCGGTCATCGCGATCTTCGCGCCCCTGTCGGTGCGCAGCTACAAGCGGCACATGTGAGCGCGGCCGGTCAGGGCCGAAGAGCTGCTCGACGTGCCGCCGCGCCTCGTCGAGCAGGTCCGGTCCGCGCCGGTCGCCGTACTCCGCGCGGACGGCGGCGAGCATGCCGGGCGCGGCCCGTTCGGCGTACGGCTCGATCCGCTCGAAGCTCATGCTCGGCATCGTGCCGTTGTACGTGAACCGTTCGGCCAGCACCAGCAGCCTGATCGCGTCGCGCGGCGCCATGACCTCCCGCAGCAGCCCCCAGGTCCCGAGCGCGAACAACATCGCGCCGCACACCGGGAAGTCGAGGACCGGGTTCTCCACGACCAGCAGGTCGTAGCGCTGCGCGGTGGCATACAGCTCCTCGCCGAACCGGACGTCCGCAGGTCCGGCGTGGTGCGCGTACGCCGTCAGCGTGATCGCCTCCGCGATGATCGACCAGGGCGTGGCCGCCTCGCGCGGCACCCCCGGCGGACGCAGGTCGCGCGCTCGCTCGACCGCCCTGCGGTACTCCGCCAGCGCCGCGGCCGCCTGCCCGCGGGCCAGAGCGATCTCGGCCGCGCACAGCAGGTCGATCGCCGCCCCGCCGAGCACCGCGTCACCGTCGTTGATCCGGGTGATGCCGGCGAGCTCGGCCTCGGCGGCGTCGAGATCGCCGTCGGCCAGCGCCGAGACCAGCAGGACCGAGCGGAGCTGGGCCTCGTCGTCGGCGGCGCCGAGCCGGTGCAGGATCGGGATGGCGGTCCGCGCGTGTCCGACCGCCCGGCCGCGGTCGCCGAGCTGCATGACCAGATGGGCCAGCACGGTGTGCGTGATCGCGGAGATCCACGGCCCCTCGTCGTCGCGGAGCAACGACAGGGTCTGCTCGGCGGCCTCGATCGCCTCGTCCACCGCTCCCACGTTCTCCAGGATGTGGATGCTCGCCTGCGCCGCCGCCAGCGCCACGTCGCGGTTGGTGCTCCGGCGCAGCGCCATCAGCTTGCGGAAGGCGTCGTCCCGGTCCCACGAGAGCGCCACCGTGCTCATCGCCCTCAGGCGGGGATCGGTCTCGTCGGTCTCCGGCAGCTCGCAGAGGAGCAGGCGCAGGGGATCGTGGGCGCGGTCGGACACGGCGATGGCGTTCATCAGCGCGATCAGCAGGGCGGCTCTGGTCACCTCGACGAGGTGGGGCGGCGGGGCCCAGCCCTTGACGGCCTGGCCGATCGCCTCCCGGTGGACGAAGATCCGGGTGTGGTCGCCGCGGACCGACCACAGCGCGCCCACACCGGCCAGCAACTGGACCGTCGTGACCGGATCGGGCTCGGCGAGCGCCTGCCGGAGCAGGTCGGCGAGGTTGCCCTCCTCCGCGCGCAGCGCGTCGGCCGCCGCGTACTGCTGCGGGCTGAACAGCTTGTGGGCGTGTTCGAGGGCGTACGCCGTCGCCCACTCCCGTTGCGCCGTCCGTGCCGCGGCCTCCTCGCCGGCCTCCTTCAGCCGCATCCGGCCGAACTCCCTGACGGTCTCCAGCATGCGGTAGCGCAGGCCGTACGCCGTCTCGCGGACGCTGATGATCGACTGCTCGGTGAGCGCGTCCACGACGTGCAGGGCGTCCTGGCCGAGGACGTGCTCGGCCGCGGCCAGTGTGAACCCGTCGCCGAACAGCGACAACCAGCGCCACGCCTGCCGTTGGGGCTCGTCCAGCAGGTTCCACGACCAGTCGATCACCGCGAGCAGCGTCTGGTGGCGGTCGGGGGCCGTACGGTTGCCGCCGCGCAGCAGGGCGAACCGGTCGGCCAGCCGCCGCGCGATCTCCTCCACCGACATCACCCGCACCTTGGCCGCGGCCAGCTCGATCGCGAGCGGCAGCCCGTCGAGGCGGGCGACGACCTCCCCGACCGCCCGCCCGTCGAGCCGCACCCCCGGACGGG
Organism: Nonomuraea sp. NPDC052265; assembly: GCF_044547985.1. Taxonomy (NCBI): domain Bacteria; kingdom Bacillati; phylum Actinomycetota; class Actinomycetes; order Streptosporangiales; family Streptosporangiaceae; genus Nonomuraea; species Nonomuraea sp. NPDC052265. The sequence goes on along the minus strand of NZ_JBIUBJ010000008.1, from coordinate 274,177 downwards.
CGGCCGTGGCGCGCTGGCGGAACAGCTCCGCGGCGTCGTCCGCGAGCAGCTCGCCGAGCAGGTAGACGCGTTCGGCGGGGATCGACAGGGGAGCGCGCGAGGTGGTGAGCACCCGCAGGTCGCGGGCCGTCACGGTGAGGAACGCCACCAGGTCGGCGACGGCCTCGATCACGTGCTCGCAGTTGTCCAGGATCAGCAACGCCGGAGCCTGGTCGAGATGCTGGGCGATCCGGGCCCGTACGTCGGCGCGCTGCTCGGCGCTCAGGGTACGACGCCCGCCGACCGAGTCGCGGACCCCGAGCGCCGACCCCACCTCGCCCACCACGCCCTCCGGCGAGGAGACGCCGACCAGCTCGATGAAGTGGACGACGGGCTGCGCGGCGTTCCTGCCGACGACATGAGCCAGCCTCGTCTTGCCCAGGCCGCCGGGGCCGATGACGGAGACCACCCGGCTGGTCGGCAACAGGGAGTGGATCGCACGGATGTCGCCTTCGCGGCCGAGCAGGGAGGAACCGTCGAACTGCACGCCCACGCGTACCGGCCGGTCGGCGGCGAGGAGTTCGGCGTACACGCGGGCCAGGCCGGGGCCCGGTTCGGTGCCGAGACGGGCGATCAGGGCCGAGCGGTGGCGTTCGTAGCGCTCCAGCGCGGCGGCGGCGCCGCGTACCGCGGCCTCGCTGCGCAGCAGGCAGGTGAGCAGCTCCTCGTCCTGCGGCCGTTCGGCCGCGACCTGCTCCAGCAGCGGCAGCGCGCTCTCGTGCGCGCCGCTGCGGCTGCCCGCGATCGCGGCCACCCGCCGGGCCTCGGCCCCCTGCCGCGCCGCGACGGCGCGCAGGTCGGCGAGCGCGCCCGTGGCGCCGTCGGGGCCGGCCACGACGAGGTCCATGGCCTCCTCGGCACGGCGGCGCGCCAGCGCGGTGTCGCCCTCGCCCAGCGCCGCCCGCGCCTGCTCCACCAGCGTCCCGAGCAGCAGCACGTCGACCTGTGCGGCGGGGAGCCCGAGCCGGTAGCCGCGCGGGACGCGCACGACGACGTCGGGGCAGGTCACCGCCCTGGTACGGGAGACGACCACCTGCAGCGCCTTGGTCGGGTTGGCCGGCGCCCCGTCGGGCCACAGCTCCTCGGCCAGCCGCTCGTCGCCCACCCCCGCACGGCCTTGCAGGGCCAGCACGGCCAGCAGGGTGTGCGCGCGGTCGCTCACCACGTGCGCGCCGCGCCAGCGGACGCCGTCCAGGAGGACCAGTGCGGGAGACACATCCTCAGCTTACGGACGATTCACCAGCCTGCGCCGCCTCCGGCGCGCGGCCCGCCGCGACGTCTCGACGGGTTGTGCTCAGACGGCCTTCACCTCTTGACTGGTTCCTCGACTCCCAGACCCGCCTGCGCAAAGCCCTCGACAACGTCGGTGGCCTGCCCGATCCGCAGGCGACGCTTACGCACCCTGCCCGTTCACCTCAAGGGTGACGCCTGGCTTCTCCGCCCAGAAGGCGAGCCGGCCCGCGATCTGCTCGACCCGCGCAAACGGCTCCGGGTAGGACCAGACCACGTCTTCGGCCAGACCGTCACCAGTGTCCACCGACCAGTAGACGGCATCACCCTTGAACGGGCAGTGCGACGTCGTCGTCGACGACCGGAGCAGATCCATCTTCACATCGTCCGGCGGCAGGTAGTACCGCGGTGGGCAGCCTGTCTCGGTGAGTACGAGCGGCCGGGAGGAGATCGCGACGACCGAGTCCTTGACCCGTACCACGACATGGTCCGACGCAGGCGTGATCTCGATGTCATGTCCTCGTGTCTTCATATGACAATCCCATCAAACATCTCCGGTGATGGCCAATGTCACCGGCCACGCGCGATTCGTCCCGACATTGTCCGCGTCGCTCCGCTGTGCGGATGCCACGCGTATTACACGAGCGGACTCCGAGCCGAACGGACGCGTCCTCCACCAGAGACGGCCCAGCGGCATGAGCGGCTGTCCCCGTGGGGCAGTGCCGTGTTGCCGGTTGGCGGCTGCGACGTGTAGGACGGCTCTTGTCGTCACGTCCGTACGCCCGAGGTGCCGGGAGCTGAATCATGGATGATCGTTTCAACGTGATCGTGAGCGCAGGATCGCTGAAGGTGACGGACGAGCACGCGGTCCATTTCCCTCATCGGTGGACGCCCGAGGGCGTGAGCGTCAGGGCGGACTTCACCGGAGGACATCTCCTGCACCTCGCAGCGGCGGGATGCGTCCTCAACGACCTCTACCGGGAGGCCGCCGCACTGGGAATCGAACTCCTGGGAGTGCGCGTTTCCGCGGCCGGCGGCTTCGACACCGAGAGCTGGCGGTCGACCGGGATCACCTACACCGTCGACGTCAGCTCCACTGCTCCAGCCGAGAGCATCGCCCACCTGATCGACGTCGTGGACTCCGTCGCCGAGATCCCCCGCGCCATCCGACAGGGTACGACCGTGCAGAGGATCACCTGACCGACCATCCAGGAACACAACCAACGAGGACTTCCGCACCGCTACGGCGGCATGAACACGCGGTCGGCGGCACGAGAGCGCGTTCGGAACTCGAAACGGCCCGGCCGCAGGGTAACCCTCAACGGGTCGCCACGCCTCACTGCTTCCCGGAGGTCGTCCATGCGTCAGAGATCATGGTCCGGACAACGGCGTCGAGCTGCCGCGAATCGGGTAGTCGCAGGCTGACGACCTTCTGAAGCACTCCCGCGCTCAAGCCCGCCGTGATCGGCGGCTTCACCCTGGACGAGGGTCGAGGAACGGCCTCCCGGCTTGTGACAACCACCGGGACGAGCTGTCACAGATCGCGACGCCGTCCGGTCCTGCTTGGCGAACCGGACGCCGCACGGCGATCTGGAGGTGTCGCTGGTGCCGTTCGGCGCGGAGGCGGTGGAGACGTTCCTGCGCCTGGAACAGCCCGCACCGCCCGGCGCACCGGCCCGGCAGGTGAGCGGGCGCTCGACCGGCTGAACGAGCGTCTGACCGCCGAATCAGACGGTTAGCTCGGCGGCGTTGCTGTACAACGCTGCTGTACGCCCACGAAAGAGGCCCTCCGGGATAATCCCGAAGGGCCTTTGACCTGCTGTGCGGCCGGAGGTACTCGAAACCCCAACCTTCTGATCCGTAGCCAGTTCGAGATCGTCCATGGGCGTCCACCGCCGTCAGAAGCGCCTGCTCAACGACCTCTTCAGCTTGATCTGGTTCCACGGGCGTACACCGACGTCCAGGGACGTTGTTAGCAACATTGTTAGCAAGATCGGCCAGACCTCGGTTGTCCCAAGACGGCTGCTGGTCCTGCCGCTCGGCGGTCAATCGGTCCGCTGCACCGCGGGTACGAACCCGCCCCGGGCCTTCCGGCCATCGGCCAGTGCCGCCCAGTCGTCCACCGCACTGTGCGAGTCGACGACCAGCACGACCGCACCGCCGGAACGATCGACGGCTTCCAGCCATGCGAAGCGCTCTTCGGCCTCCTCGGGACGGGCGATGCCTTCGACGAAGATCCCGGAACCACCGGGGCCATCGACCACTGAGGCGGTCAGGCCGGCAAGGAACTGCCAGCCCTCACAGGGCAACGGCCTGCCTGCATCGAGCCGGAAGCCGGGAAGCCGCTCGATCTGTTCGGTCGAGACGAGAACCAGTACCGGTACGGCGCCGGCGAGGTAACCGGCGTCCTCGCGAGGAATGTAGAGCGGCATTCGGTGAGTATCGCACCACCCTGCCTGTGGCCGGATGCTGGGGCACGCCGTCCAAAGCCGCTCTTAGTCACCCGCTCTTCGACGCCGTTAGCCTGTGCGCGTTGACGTCTCAACCGGGAGAATCCATGCGATCAGACATCAGCCTGGATGAGATGGCTGCCGAACTCTCCCGGCTTGCTGATCCCTCAACGGCTGTGCCTCTGCCGGAATCCGAGGTTGTGGCTCTTGAGGGAGTGATCGGCGCGCCGCTGCCTGACGAGTTCCGGTCGTTCCTGCTGCGATTCGGCCGGGGAGTCCATCCAGGCCCCTTGCTCGACCTGCATTGGATCACGGAAGAGACCCAACGGGAGCGTGAGGACTTCCAGGAGGAACCCGAGGTCGCCGCCTACCCTTGGGAGCCCTTCCCGATGACCCGGGATGATGTGCGGCAACTGCGGCGCCTCGCTGCCGAGGAAGCAGACCCCACCCTGTGGATGGACAAACCCTCATCCGGGACCATGTTCCTGTGCAGCCACGGGTGCTCGTGGATCAGCATGCTCGCCATGAACGGCGAGTACGCCGGCACGGTCTGGCTCACCGAGATGGGATGGGGGAAGGACATGTACTGGTGGCCGTCGGCTCCCTGGAGGGATGTTGAGCCGTCGGGCCGTCTGCATGGGGGCTGGAGCGAACCGGTGCCGTTCCTGGACTGGTACACACGCTGGACGCGGCAGATCGTCAGCCGTCATCGGCGCTCGCGGCAGCCTGACTTTCCTTGATCGTAGAGGCGTTCATTCTTCCTTCGCAGGCGAACTCCCGCGCCTTGATCCACACCCACCATCTGATCCGTAGGGAAGGGCATGCGGCTCATCCGTGGCCTCCTACCCTGCTGAAACGGCGGGTATGCTTTGATGACATGTGATCGCGTGAGGCGGTGTTGCTGTACGCGCTGCTGTACAGCACTTCTCTAGGAACCGCAGGCACATCGGCCGTGGCCCCCGATGGACGGTCATTGAAGAGAGACCTCTAGACGAGACGATCGTGGGCGATTCAGCCCCGACATGCCTCCAAGCATGAATCCCGCTTCTATAGACGTGAACCCAGATGGCGTCCTCTGCGTACGTCTGGGTGTCTGCGCGTCTCACCGCCGGGAATGACCATGCCGTTAGGTTATGCGCCCCTTACCGAGAAGATCAGGCCGTGGAACCATGGGGTTGTTCTCCCCTGCGCCGGAGACCCGTCATGACAACCCCACCTCACCCGGTCCCTCAACCTTCTCCTGCGCGCCCGCCAGCGGATCCTCCCGTCCGCGCGGACACCACACCGGCACCGCCGTCGCTGACTCCGCCGGCGGTCGCGCAGCCACCCGACTGGGGATATTCGGGGATTGACCCGAAACTGATGCGCGACTTCGAGCGCGACCTCGGCCAAGCTGAATTCACCATCGCCCGGAGCGAGCCCCACATCCGCCGGACCTTGCAGGACCTGAACCTCGACACCTCCCGCCTGAACGTCATACGCGAACTCGGCAACTGGATCAACGCCAAGCGCTCGGAACTACGCCGCCGCAACGACACCATTCAGGCGGTGACCACCACCTGGGGCGCTGAGGCATCCGGCGCCATGCAACCCTTCGACGAGGCCCTCTACACCCGCGCCTCAGGAAACGCGGACGCTTATGCCGCCGCAAGCGCACTGACTGGACTCGACCGCAACACCACGGTGGACGAGAAGACCGTTGCCGAGTTGGAGAAGCGCGCAGGAGACGCGGACTTCGCCACTTCGCTCATGTACGCGCTCGGAACCGAGCGATTCCGCCACCTCACGGCGGCACTCACCTACACCAAGGACTCCCGGAAGCAGCGCATGCAGGCCGCCCTCGGCAAGGCTCTGGGTGCGGCAAGCACACGGTTGAGCACGTCCTGGCGGAAGGAACTTCTCACCAATCTGCGCGTACCCGTCGACCAGCATGCGCTCGCGGAACTGCTGCCCTACGGCCGCTTCGACCGCGACTTCCTGGTCGGCGCGGCCAAAGCGCTGGAGGCCCTGGACCGCAAGACGTGGAAGGAGTCGGGAAGCATCCCGCACGACCCGATGATCGGTGTGATGAAAGCCCTGGCCAACCATCCGAAGGCCGCCCAGGACTTCTTCATCGGTGACCCCAGCGTGATGGAACGCTACGTCACTCAACGCCGCATGGATGACGAGGGGGCAGCGTTCGGCAAGGCGTTGGAGGCGGCGACCATGACTTATCGCGACCGCGACGGCAGTCCCGAGGCGCCGTCGCCTGGCTTCGCCTCAGCGGAAATCGCTTACGATTTCATCCATTGGGAGGCCCGACGCATCCTGGCCGGCACTGATGGCCCCTCATCCGCCACCAGCGGTACCACGGCACGCATCCTCGCTGCCTATATAAACGACATAAATCGGGTCGCCAGGCTCCCTCACACCAGCAATTCAAAAGTGTTCGTCGCCACACGCGTACATCAGTCGACATTGGACCAGGTATGGGGCGCACAGTTTAACAAAGAAGACCTTCGCAAGGTCATGCAGGACATCTTCAAGAACGATCCCAAAGCACTAGCAGCCGTGGCATCGGCTCAAACCGCTTGGTCTCGAAAGCTAATTGACTTCGGCGCCGCACAGGCAGCATCCGGGAAAGGAGCCGAAACGCTTTTGACGAACGTACGAGAAGCCGGAGCAGGCTTCGGCTTGATTACTGATGCCACCGGACTCGCCAAGATTCAGCAAGGCAAAGAGTTGGACGAGGCCCAAGAGCGGAACATGAAGATATTCATGGCGATCGTCAACACCGGGCTCGCCATCCCTCAGACAGCAGCCGCAGCCATAACCGCTGGTACGGTCGGTGCCTGGACAGGCATGATCGAAGATTCCGCCAAGACCGAGAAGAACGCGGACGCAGCTACGTACGACGCCAATACGGCAAACGGCAAGGCCAAGTTCCTGCTCGATCAGCTGGCCGCCGACGCTATGTTGCGACACGGACTCTTCGGAAGCGCCGACCCGGCTGCCCCCTCACATCCGTGGGGATCACTCGAAGGGCTGAAGCCTGGCGAAGATCCTCGCCAGTCGCCGAAAAACTTCCTCAAGGACGACGGGGAGTCGCTGATGACCCTGAAGGAGATGGCGCGCTACGAAGACGTTACCCAGCCGCGGCTTGACGCCTACAACCGATGGCTTTATGAAGGTCTCGCGGGAAAGCAGTGGAAACCCGTGTCCGAGTCGGCGGATGATGGCTTAGACGACGGGAAGTCGGAGTTCAAATAATGAGGATCCAGCGATTCTTTCCGGCGGCTATATTTAGCGTGCTACTCCTACTGGCCGCATGCCAACAAGACCAGAGCGCTCCAGTTGACAGGACGCCTCTTCCGTCCGTGGCAGCGCCGCCGTACATCTGCGACCATATTCCACTTCAGGCGGTGCGTCTGATGACAGGAATTCAAGACCCTATCGTCAGCGGCAAATTCGATATGACGGTGGGCAAGCGGCTGGATGGGAAGAACTACGGCACAGGAGGGTGCTACGTCTACGAACCGACAGAGAACAAGCCAAAGGTGCTGCAGGTTTCCCTCTCTCCGGCAGGGTCAAAGGAGGAAGTTGAGGCCGAGGTCAATCAAGGGGCCCGGCGCCTACCGGAGATCGTCCCCGGCGCGGTCGGCTATTACGGACAGGACAGCACCGCTGACGATCCCCACGCGGCCGCCATCCTGGTACACGGCCTGGACCAGGTGATCGTGGAACTCGTGCATGGGGTCAAGGGACGGGATAACGCCGCCGATGTACTGGCTCTGATGAAGCTGGTCGCACCGAAACTCATCCTGGACGCCACTCCCACCCTCCAGAAGCCCGGGGGCTGAACGCGATGGTCAGCAATCCACTGCACGAGGCGCTCCAACAGGCCATACGCACGATCGGCCCCCTGATCGAGCAGATCGAAGCCGATATCGATCGTCCCTGCCGCATGTTCCACTCTGGCAAGGTGTGGACTGGATCCAGCGCCAAGCAGTTCGACGCCCAACTCACCCAGTTCAGCATCCGAGCGCGAACTGCAGGGCAAGCGATCGTAGACGAGTTGCGGCAGGCGTTGGCCGGCACGCCAAGCGAGGTGACCGAGGATGAAGCCATCGGAGTTAGACAGAAGTACGGACTCTCCTGAGTCTTGCAAGTCCTCGATTCACCGCACCACCGCGCTGGCTGTTGCCATCCGAGAGGCTGTCCATGTGCGAAACGAGTGGAGTCAGGCCCGTTGCGCATCCGATCCGCTGCTGGTTCGCCTCAAGCTACGACCTCAGGCGTGGTCAGCCGGTAGCAGACCTGACGGAGGAGGGCCTTGCCGGCGATTGCCCCAGCCCCTACGTCGGGCACCGATGTCCGCGATTGTCACGGCCTCGGCCACCGTTCCGCCTTGTGATCCGTAGCCAGCTAGAGATTTCCATCCCTGGAAGAAACCCCTGCTCAGCTGCTATGAAGGTGCCCCGTCGATGGCCACGAGTATTGCGGCGGCGATCATTTCGAGCGTCTCGACGGCCTCCATGGCCTGTGTGGCGTTGATGGGACGCTTCTCGTCGTTGTTGTCGTGATCGCGATCTGACTCGTGAGCGATCTTGTTTCGCCGCCAGACGATTGAGCCGAGCAACTTGCGAACCTGATTGACGCTCAGCTTCTCGGCACCTGCCTCGCGCTCATCGTTGACGATTCGGGTGACCGTAGCCCAGAGGGAGACGTCGCTGACGATGGCGAAGCCGTCCTTGATGTCGTCAGGGCCCTGGTAGGTCTTCCGCCCGATGACCGTGCGCAGATGGCGGCGGAGGGCGACGTCCAGGGGGAGATCCGAGTGGTGCACCTTCTCGAACAGCTCCATGGGGATGCTGAATTCGAGGAACTTGCGTGGCTTGGTGATGCCGGGCTGTTGAGCGAGCAGGATCGTGCGATGGTAGACCTCCTGGTGCACCCAGTGGTCGAGCGCGGCCACGCCCTGAACCCAAGCAGCCCTGTGCAGGTCATCGACATCGCAGGATGTGACTCCCATGGCCGCCAAGTGACTGCCCGCGTGGATGAGCTGCTTGGCATAGGCCAGGTTGCGCTCAAAATCAACAAAGGCCTGAGTCTTCTGCGGGTATTGGGGCACGCGGCTTCCTTCGGGGGTGGCTGCTCCAGCTGGGCAGTTATGCCCATGGCGACACGGGAGAACCCGTGATCAGATTGTGCCCTATCTTGCGGGCACGAGATGCGCGTTTTATTGCTAGTCGCCCGATGTGTGTCGGGCACACTTATGGAGATGGGCCGGACGGAGGGTGTACGGGTGGCGGTTGATCCCCGCTTGCGGGTTCTCGCGGAGCATTCGGCGAACTTTGGCTTCCTCCTGCAGCATGAATCGCTGCTTGTGGCCTATGGCGCTGGCGCGGAGTCGATCGTTTTCAGCGACCCGAACGGCGCGCTGGTTAAGTGCCGGCAGTTCATCGAAGTCTTCGCCTCGGTGCTGGTGCGGGCAACGGGGATCCCCGTTGAGGGAACTGACCTGGTCGATCAGATCCGGGCGCTGAGCCGCGCAGATGTGATCACCCCAGGTGTCGCTTCCACCCTGCACGAGATCCGCAAGACCGGCAACGCCGCGGTGCACCGGCACATGGCAGAGGCCGCCAGCGCCCTGCGCTGTCTGGAGCGCTGCTTCAAACTTGGATTGCTACTACACCGCGCCATCAGTGGTGAACGCGAACTGGTCGCGTTCGTACCACCCCAACCGCCGGCCGCCATCACCACCCCAGACCTCGCCGCCGAACTGGAGCGGCTGAAGAACGAGCTGGCTGACGCCAAGCTCGCGATGGACGGCACCCTAACGCGTCAGCAGGCCGAGGCTGAGGCACGTCAGCAAGCCGAGGCCGGGCTCGCCAAGGCACGCGCGGAGCGCCAGACGGCGGCGGATCAGGTGTTGGCGCTGGAGAAGCAGCTCCAAGACCTCCGCAAGGAGTTCGAGGGGCGCGAGCCGGTCAAGGTACGGCCTAGCCAGCGGGAGGTCATTGCTCAGCGGGCACGGCGGGCCGCGCCGCTGACCGAGGCTCAGACCCGTACGAAGATCGACCAGGCTCTCGCTGAATCCGGCTGGGTCGTCCAGGACCTGGACCAGATCGACCACTCCGCCGGGCGCGGGATCGCGGTGCGTGAGTTCCCTGTTGGGCGCAAGCGCGCAGACTACGTCCTGTTCGTCGACCGCAAGCTTGTCGGCGTTATCGAGGCCAAGCGTGAGGGCACCTCGCTCATCGGCGTGGAATGGCAGTCGGGCGACTACGCTGGCGCGATTCCTGGTGATTACCGGATGGCAGTGTGGCGGCGCGACGAGCCGCTGCCATTCCGCTACGAAAGCACCGGCATCGAGACCCGCTTCACCTTCAGGCTCGACCCGGACGCCGCCTCGCGCGAAGTGTTCTCCTTCCACCGGCCTGAGACACTCGCCCGTTGGATGGCCGAGGCCGACGACAATCCTGAGGCTCCGACCTTCCGCGCTCGGCTTCAGGCCATGCCCACGCTGGATGAGTCGAGTCTGCGTCCCGCCCAGGCGACGGCAATTCAAAACACGGAAGGCCATCTGAGCAGCGGCCACCGCCGGGCGATGGTGCAGATGGCTACGGGCGCTGGCAAGACCTTCACAGCGGTTTCGCTGGCCTACCGGCTCTTTGAGTACGGTGGAGCCCAGCGTGTCTTGTTCCTCGTGGATCGTAACAACCTAGGCGATCAGGCAGCAGGAGAATTCGCCCGCTATGTCACCAACAGCGGGCAGACCCTGGGCGAGGACTACACCGTTCAGCGCCTGTCCTCAGGCACGGTGCTGGATTCGGCAAGCGTGGTCGTCACGACGATTCAGCGGCTGTACCGGGCGCTGTCCGGCCAGCCGCTCCCCGCGGGGGATGCCGATGATGAGGCTATCGACGAGTTCGAGCCGCCGGCCCCGGTCGACGCCGTCTACAACGAGGGGCTTCCACCAGAGGCTTTCGACCTGATTGTGGTAGACGAGTGCCACCGCTCGATCTTCGGCCGCTGGCGGGCGGTCCTGTCCTACTTCGACGCCCCGGTGATCGGCCTGACCGCCACGCCGAGCGTGCAATCGCGAGCCTTCTTCGGCGAGCCGGTCAGCGAGTACACCTACGACGAGTCGGTGCAAGACAAGGTCAACGTCGACTTCGCGGTGTTTCGGGTTAAGACGAAGATCGGCGAGTCGGGCTCGACCATTCCGGGGCTGGATGAGGAGGGCACCCGTACGGTGGTGCCGCGCCGCGACCGCCGTACGAGGCAGCAGTGGTACGAAGAGCTCGATGAGGACCTCACGTACGGGGCCGAGGAGATCGGCCGGTCTGTTGTCGCCCGTGATCAGATCCGCACGGTGATCACCGCCTACCGGGATCGCGTGTTGCCCGCACTCTTTGAGCAGTACACCACCTCGGTGCCTAAGACGCTGATCTTCGCCAAGGACGACTCCCACGCTGATGACATCGTGCAGATGGTGCGTGAGGTCTTCGGTAAGGGCAACGACTTCTGCGCGAAGATCACCTATCGCTCCAAGGCGGCCGGCAACGACCCAAAGGAGCTCCTGCGTCGCTTTCGGACCACCTCGGAGATGCGCATCGCGGTCACCGTGGACATGATCGCGACGGGGACTGACGTTAAGCCCTTGGAGTGCGTGTTCTTCATGCGCAGCGTGAAGAGCCCGATCTATTTCGAGCAGATGAAAGGCCGCGGCAGCCGGACGATCGACCCGGATGACTTCCAGGCGGTCACTCCTGACGAAAAGGTGCTCCGTAAGGACCGGTTCGTCATTGTGGACGCGGTCGGCGTCACCGATCACCCGCTGGTCGATGCCACCCCGCTCAACCGCGACCCCGATAACCGGCTCAGCCTTCGCCAACTGTTGGCACGCGCCGCCCGCATGGGTCTGGACGAGAACCAGACCGCAACCTTGGCATCTCGGCTGGATGCTCTGGATCGGCAGATCAGCGACGTTGAGCGTGACGAGCTGGCTGCTGTTGGACAGGGGACTTCGCTACGCGACCTGGTACGGCGCCTCGCCTCGGCGGTGGACACCCAGACGCTCACCCTGTTGGCTGATGAGGGCGGGCAGGGCGCCGTGAGTGAACGGCTACGCCAGGCTGTTCAGCCCCTGGCCGACAACCCTGAGCTGCGCGAGCGTATCGCGGAGATCCGGACCAAGCATGATCAGACGATTGACGAGATCAGCCAGGACGAGGTCACGCACACCGTAATCTTCACCAGGGAGCAGCTGGCGCAGCAGACGGTTGAGTCGTTCCGCGCCTATCTGGCGGAGCACCATGATTCGATCACGCTTATTCGAGCCGTCGAGGGTGGCGGCTCTGCCAAGTTGTCCTGGGCGGAAGTGACGGACCTGACCAATCGGATCGAGCGGCTTCCCAAGGTCGGCAACGTGACTCGACTGTGGACTTGTTACGAGGCGTCAGGCACTCCGATGGGAACGCGTGGGCATGAGGCGAAGCCCACGGACCTGGTCTCGATCCTGCGCTACGAGCTTGGACTGGACTCCGAGCTGAAGCCGTTCCGTACGGTCGTTGAGGAGCGCTATGCTGCTTGGCTGACTCGTCACGAGTCGGCTGAGGGGAAGTTCTCGCCGATGCAGAAGTGGTTCTTGGACCGACTGTGCGAGATCGTCATTGGTAGCGCCGAGATTGCCGATGACACGCTGGATTGTGCGCCGTTCGACTCACGCGGGGGTGAGGACGCCTTCTACGATGCGTTCGGCGACCGCGCCACAGCACTTCTGGACGACCTGACGAAGGAACTCACCGCATGACAGACCTGCCTTCCGGCTGGGCTTGCGCCACCTTGGGCGATCTCCTGCTCCGCATCGAGGCGGGAAAATCTTTCACCTGCGAACCACGACCCGCTGAGAAGAATGAGTGGGGCGTAATCAAGGTCAGCGCGATGACGTACGGGGCGTTCCGCGAAGAGGAGAATAAGGCGGTACCAGCCCACCAATCGGTCGATCCGGCCAATGAGATCAAGCCTGGCGACATTCTGGTTAGCCGGGCAAGCGGCACACGAGAATACGTTGGTGCGCCCGTCATGGTTGGAGATTGTCGCCCTCGGCTGCTGCTGAGCGACAAGAGTCTTCGCTTGATCCCCTCTACGTGGGTGGATCGACATTGGCTACTGCAAGCGCTTGCTTCTCCCGAAGTAAGGGCACAAATCTCGGCTGAGGCATCAGGCACAAACTCGCTTCGAAATATCTCGCAGCAGGCGCTTAGCGCCGTCGAGATGCTTGTTCCGCCGCTGGCAGAGCAGAAGCGCATCGTCTTGGACCTGAAGGCTCGGCTTGTCGAGCTTGAGGAAGTGGCTGCTCTACTCAGCTCAGCCGCGATTCGCCTTGCTGGTTTGCGCGAATTTGTGTTGGGGGCGGTGTGCACAGGGCGTCTTCTTGGCATCGAGGTCGTCGACGAGGCAATTGAGCCTGATTCCGCAGGCGTCGTCGATGGCGACCTTCCTTCCATCCCCCAAGACTGGCGCTGGGTACGACTAGGGACTATTGCCGATCTTGTCGGCGGGGTGACAAAGGACACCAAGAAGCAGATGGACGTGGCGTTGCCCTTGGTGCCCTATCTGCGAGTAGCCAATGTTCAGCGAATGAAGCTTGATCTTCGAGACATTGCCTGTATCAGGGTCCCCGCCGCGAAGGCGGAACAGCTTGCTCTCCAGGCTGGCGACGTCCTTCTCAACGAGGGTGGCGATCGAGACAAGCTGGGCCGCGGCTGGATCTGGGAAGAACAGATTGACCACTGCATCCACCAGAACCACGTATTCCGAGCACGTGTCCTTGACGGCATCCTGCATCCGAAACTGCTGGCCTGGCACGCCAACAGCTTCGGCCGAGGCTGGTTCGAGCGTAATGGCAAGCAGAGCGTGAACCTAGCCTCCATCAGCTTGTCCAAGTTGAAACTGTTTCCTGTCCCAGTGCCCCCTTCAGAGCTTCAGGAAGCTCTTGTAGAGAGGGCTGAGTTGCTCCTCGGCATGATCGAGACCTCAGAAGCATTGGTCGAGAGGACACGGATTCAGCTGACGAGTTTGCGTCAGAGATTGGTCACTGATGCATTTGAAGGTCGATTGGTTGAGCAAGCCGCCGACGACGAGCCAGCCGATGTGTTACTTGATCGGATTCGGGCGGAGCGCGCTGCAGCGGCGAAGGCCGGCAGCCGTCGAAGGCATGGCGCAAGCCGTATCGAAGCTAAGAGAGTTTCACTCCCGCCTGGTTCTGGAGGGGTTGTACCGGCCGGGGCACAAGAGAGTCTGTTCGAGCAGGAAGAGGTGTCGTCGTGACGCAGGTGGATGTGGTCGATCCGAATTCTGCGGAAGCGGCGGCGCATACCCGAGCGCTGGTGGACAAGCTGTGGAGCTACTGCGATGTCCTCAGGGATGCCGGAGTGCCCGCGATCGACTATGTCGAACAGCTCACATTCCTTCTCTTCCTCAAGATGATGGACGAGAAGGAGAAGAAGGCCAAAGAGAAGGCGGAGCGGCGTAAGCTGCCCACACCACCGCCGATTCTCCCCGTGGGGATCAGCTGGGACCTCTTGGCTAGCAAGAAGGGTCCAGACCTCAAGGAGTACTACGAGCATCTGCTGCGCGAACTCGGTAAGCGCAAGGGGATGTTCGGCCTGATCTTCGCGGGTGCGCAGAACAGGATCCAGACGACCTCGCTGCTGGAGCGCCTGATCAAGGAGCTGATCGGTAAGATTCACTGGTCCCGGGAAGGCGTAGACGTCAAGGGCGACGCGTACGAGGAGCTCTTGTCGCGCAGCGCGAGCGACGTCAAATCTGGTGCCGGCCAGTACTTCACGCCGAGGCCGTTGATCCAGGCCATGGTGGACGTCATGCAGCCTACCCCGGACGACATGATCGTTGATCCTTCGTGCGGAACAGGCGGCTTCCTGCTGCTGGCCAACGAGTACATCCGCCGAGAGTTCCGGATGGAAGCGCTCAACCCGGACCAGCGGAATCGGGTAACGAAGGGGCTGGCGTTCCACGGGGTTGAGTTGGTGCGGGCGACCGCCCGTCTCGCGGCGATGAACATGCTGACGCATGGGGTGGTGCCAGACGAGCACTACGAGATCATCAAGGTCGGCGATGCTCTAGTTAACGAGCCGACAGTCCACGCGACTTTGGTTCTGGCCAATCCGCCATTCGGGCAGAAGACGGCCATCAACGTGGTAGATGAGAACGGCAAGATCATCAAGGACGAGGCGATCTACTCTGATCGCGACTTCTGGGTGAAGACGAAGAACAAGCAACTCAACTTCGTCCAGCACATCGCCAAGCTAATGAAGATCGGCGGCCGGGCGGCGGTGGTCCTGCCTGACAACGTCCTGTTCGAGGGGGGCGCCGGGGAGAAGATTCGCCGGGAACTGCTCAAGGACTACGACATGCACACCATGCTGCGTCTCCCCACCGGGATCTTCTACGCAGGCGGCGTCAAGGCCAACGTGCTGTTCTTCGAGCGGAAGCGCCCGGCGGCTGAGCCGTGGACCAAGAAGCTCTGGGTGTACGACTTCCGCACCGGCGAACGCTTCACGCTCAAGCAGCGCCCACTCCGTCGCGAGCACCTTCAGGAGTTCGTCAACGCCTACCTGCCAGGCAAGGACCGTGAGGAGCGTGTCGAAACCGAGCGCTTCAAGCCGTTCACGTACGAACAGCTCTTGGCGCGGGACAAAGTCAACCTCGACATCTCCTGGCTCAAGGACACGTCGGCTGACCTCGAGGAGGAGTTGTCGCCACACGAGATCGCCAACTCCATTGCCGCTGACCTTGAGACTGCTCTGGAGCAGATCCGGAAAATAGCCGAATCCTTGTCGATACCTGCTGGGAAGGGTTGGTAGCCGCCCTCGCGGCTATGGGTCGAGATGTCTGGGGATAAACATCCGGATGGTCTGGATATGTGCCCCGCCGATGGCATGATCTCTTTGTCACGTTCCGACGAGGGGGAATCATGGCCAAGCCAGGCGGGATGCCATTACGAGTCCGGCACGTCGCAGACGCGCTGCACAAGGAGTTCGATGGCCTGATCCACATGGCCGACTCGACGAAGATGGCGCCCGAGGAGTTCGAGCGGAAGTTCCTCAGCCGGGCTTTGGCGGCCTTCGTTGCCCGGCGACGTGCCGATCTCACGCCAGAGCAAGCCGCTGAAGCCGTCATTGACGGCGCAAACGATGTTGGCATCGACGCGATCGCCTTCACGGACAACGGCCTGCATTTGCTCCTGATCCAGAGCAAGTGGAAGGACAAGGGAACCGCAGGCTTCGGCATCGACGACGCCCGTGCGTTCTGGGATGGGCTCACCTCGATCGACCAGCAGAAGTTCGAGCGGTTCAACGAGCGGTTTGAGGCACATGCGGAGCAGGTCAAGGCGGTTCTCGCAGATCCGCGAGGCCGTATCACGCTTGTGGTCGTGCTCATGGGTGAGGGGGCTCTGTCCGCAGCGGTGTTGGAACGCTTCCACGCCCTAGAGGATGAGTTCAACGTCGGCTTCGACAAGAAGCTCGGCCATGAGGTTTGGTCGCTCCAGCGCGTTTGGGAAGCCGTGCGAGACGGGCTCGCGGAGCCGCCGATCCATCTGAGCGCTCACATGGACGAATGGCTCCGCATCGGCGAGCCCTACGACGCATACCAGGGGCGGGTGTCGGCTGTCGAAATCGCGCAGTGGTACGAGGCGAATGGAGATCGGCTCTTCTCGAAGAACATCCGGCGCTCGCTGGGTCTCACCGCGGTGAATTACGAACTGGTGAACACTCTCCTCACCAGCCCTGACGACTTCTGGTACTTCAACAACGGGATCACTGTCCTGTGCGATCGTGTCGACCGGAAGGCGTGGAGCCTGAGTCACAAGGGTCCTGCCGAGGTGCTCATGGATGGCGCGAGTGTGGTCAACGGTGCCCAAACTGTGGCGGCCATCGCAGAGGCCGCGCGTAGGAATCCTGACCAGGTCGCGGAGGCGTATGTCGCCGTCAAGGTCGTCAGCACGGGTAACTGCCCAGAGGGTTTCGACAACTCCGTCACACGGGCGACGAATGTTCAGAATCGTGTTGAGCAGAGGGACCTTGTCGTCGCGCTGGATCCAGCGCAGGTCGAGATCCGCGAGGACTTCGCCCTCTCGCTTGACAAGACCTATACATTCCGGCGGGGTGAGCCTGATCCGCTCCCCGAGGCCGGCTGTTCTGTCGTGCAGGCGGCGACCGCGCTGGCGTGCGCACACCGCAAGGTCGACCTAGCCATTCGAGCGAAGCGAAGCACGGATCTCCTGTGGGAAGCCGAAACATACGCGCTCCTGTTCAAGCCGGCGCCCAGCGCCTTCCAGATCTGGCACTCCGCCGTCATCATGAGGGCTGTAGGCGCGGCACTCCAAGATGCCAAGATCCAATGGACAGGACGCGCCCGGTCTGTGGCTGATCAGGCAGATTTTCTGGTCACTCACATCGTGTTCAGATGCATTGATCTAGAAGGCATCGAGACGCCCGACTATGACCTCACGTCGGTTCTCGCGAGAATCCCGGACCTGGTTGCTGCCATTCTGACCTGGTTGATCGCTGCGATCGACTCCGAGTTTGGAGTCACGTCCTTTATCAGCAGCACGATCATGAACCCTTCGCGCTGCGTACAGCTCGTCGATCTAGTTGTAGCCCATGTGGCGGATACCGCACTCGTCCCCGACCTGCCGGCCGACTACAAGCCCGCACCCCGCCCGAAGCGCCCGAGACGACCGAACGCGGTCCCCACCCTCGTGGATGCTGGACGAATCCAAGAAGGCACCATCCTGTCGTTCGAGTGTGCCACCAAGCCTGAGCGTGAGGCTATTGAGCGTTGGCTGGCTGAAGATTCTCGCCGAGGCCAGGCGGCATGGACCAACGATCGCTCCAAGCCACTCGTCTGGGCCGTTGATGGCAAGAAGTATTCGCCGACAGGCCTGGTGACGGAGATCTGGAACAGAGCGGGCTGGGATCCCGAGGTGCGGCCGGTTGCGGTTCAAGGACCTTCTCGTTGGGCGATTAAGGGGGAAGGCACCCTCTGGCAACTGGCGCTCGATGTCCTCGCGCAACGCGAAGCAGGCTATGACGAGTAGGTCGCCAGCAGCGTCATGCTCTTTAGGACGATAGAGGTCGGCCCCTAGAGCGATTTGTGCGGGTCCATTCGTTACCGTGGCCAACCGGGGGCGGGGGAGGTGATCCTCGTTCCCGCCGCTGCCCATATGTCTCCGGCCGCTGAGTCTCTTGACGTCTCGACTCTGCCGTTAGCGACGATTTCGAGCGGGCTCGGGTGTCTGGGCGTATCCCGGACCTACCACGAGTTGCCGGAGCGTTCGCGCAGAGCTTCCGTCCCACGGGAGTGTGAGTCGCGGTTCACCCCTTCATTCGATGGCAAGTGGACCCGTACCGCAGGGCCGCCAGGCCCGAGGAACGGAAGCCGCGCGGCAGCCATACGGACAGATCACAATGGCTGCCGGAAGCTTTCTTGCCCTGGAGCTGCTGCTTGGTGACCCTCAGCGCGTGGGCGGCGGCGGTCGCGACCGGCCGAAGAGCCGCAGCGCGGCCGACGACCGTCCACGCGCGGCGGGACGCGAAGCGGACCGCCTTTAAAACCGTGGAGAAAGTTCTCATCCACCGGCAATCATGGTGTGTCGGGTCTCATGACCTGCGTGACACATCGTGCTCAGGACGTGCGTAACACTTCGCCGAGTGTTGGTGGAGTTGAGCGTGGTTGAGCAGCGGTACCAAGCCGTGCTGCAGGTGTTATCCGGGGCGAGTGTCACCGACGTCGCCCGCAGGTTCGGTGTCTCACGTCAAGCGGTGCATCGATGGCTGGGCCGATACCGCGATCAGGGCCTGGCCGGGCTGTCGGACTGTTCATCCCGCCCTCGCACGTCACCGACCCGGACTCCGGCCGAGGTGGAGGCGCTGATCTGCGAGCTGCGGCGTAACCACCCTCGCTGGGGCGCCCGCCGGCTGGTATGGGAACTGACCCGCCGAGGCTGCCCCGGGCCGGTGCCGTCCCGGGCGACGGTGCACCGGGTGCTGGTGCGCCACGGCCTGATGCAGGTCACCCCAAGAGGCCGGCGGAGGGAGGACTACAAACGCTGGCAGCGCTCCGAGTCGATGCAGCTGTGGCAGATGGACATCGTCGGCGGGATCACGCTAGCCGATGGCACCGAGTGCAAGGTCGTCACCGGGGTCGACGACCATTCCCGCTACTACGTCGCCGCCACCGTGGTGGCCCGCCCCACCGGCCGGGCCGTGTGCCTGGCCCTCGCCGCGGCGTTGAGCCGATACGGAATCCTGGATGAGCTGCTCACGGACAATGGCAAGCAGTTCACCGCCCGGTTCGGTCGCGGCGGGGAGGTGATGTTCGATCGGATCTGCCGTGAGAACGGCATCACGCACCGGCTGACCCGCCCCCACTCGCCCACCACCACCGGCAAGGTGGAGCGCTTCCATCAGACGCTGAGGCGGGAACTGCTGGATGACCACGGCCCGTTCACCAGCATCGAGCATGCCCAGCAGGTCCTGGACGCCTTCGTCGACGACTACAACACCCGCCGACCCCACCAGTCGCTCGACATGGACCGCCCCGCCGACCGGTTCCAGCCTCGCCATGGTGCCCACTTGCCGCTGCGGCTGCCATCGGCCCTGCACGCCCTCCCCGATCCGCCATCCGATCCCGAGCCCGAACCTCAGACTGAGCCAGTGGTGATGCCGCCGGCGCAGGCCGAGGCAGCACAGCTGGTGCTGTCGGCTGACGGGACCGACGTGGTCGACCTGGCCGTGGAATTCACCCGCGTCGTGCCCGCCTCGGGCAACTTGGCCGTCTGCGGACAGCAGGCACCCACCGGGCCGGACTGACGATCACGCTGCGGGCCGATGCAGGCACCGTTGAACTGCTGGCTGCCGGGGTCAGGATCAAGAAAGTCCCGTCCCGGCTCACCCTCGGCACCTGCGGCAGCTGATCGCAGAGGGCGGCACCCCTATCCGGCCAGCAGCCAAACCGTCCCGCCCCGGCACCGGTGAGGTAGTCGAGCTCGACCGGACCATCAACGCCAGCGGCCTGGTCGCCCTCGGCGGCCGGCAGTACTCGGTCGGCTACCAGTTCGCGGGACGCCGGCTGTCCGTCCGCATCGACGGTGCCGTGCTGCCCCTGACCGAGGGAAACACGCTGCTGCGCACCCTGCCCAATCCCCTCACCAGCAACGAGATGGCCCGCCTCCGGGACGCCCGCCCTGCCGGGCCCGAACTCCAACCGGCGGTCGAACCGATCCGCGTGCAGCGGCGCGTCAGCAGCCGCGGCCAGCTCTCCATCGCCGGACAGCGCATTCGCGTCGGCATCGGCCACGCCGGAGCAACGGTGACCATCGAGGATACCGGCGGAACCTTCCGCATCACCTACGCCGGTCAGATCATCGCCGAGGTCGCTCGCACCACCACCAAGCCAATCGCCCGATTCAAAGTCCGCAAGCCCCAGCGCTGACAGAAGATCACACCAGACGTGCCGAGGTGCTTGCGGGATCGTGAATGCGACCGCGGCTTGCCTCTACAGTCCGGCTGAGTGCGTTGACAGCCAGTCTGCGTGGCGGCTCTTCAAGACGTCACGGTCGTGGGCGGTGGGGGCGATGATGTCGGCTCCGCCGTCGTAGGGGTGGTAGAGCCACCGGAGATCCAAAGGAGCGATGATCACGTCGATCAGTTCCTCGTCGGCCACGCCCCGCAGCAGCGGATCCAAAGTCTGCCGGTCGAAGGAGGTCATGCTGACATAGAGCCTCGCTGCGACGTCGAATGGCGAGTCGCCGCCAGGCTCGATCGTCAGCCATGGGACGGCGCCCGGATGACGCGGATCGGGTGAGATCCTCCCCTCCTCGTCCTCGAAGTAGACGGCGATCACGTAGAGACCTTCCTGCGCCCCGAGCTCGTCAATCACCCGGTGATGACGATCAAGGATGATCTCGTACTCGTCTTCGGTATCGGCATACCGCTTGGACTCGGGAAGACTGTGGAAGCGGACCCAGCGGTCGGCATGCCAGCCGCGGAGCTGGTAGGCGATCGGGCTTCTGCCCCACCGCGTTCGCCACGCCGTGGTGAGCGACTCCACCTCGTCTTCCGTCACGATCATCCCCCTCTGGAAAGCAATGGCGGTTGGCCTTACTCTCAGCCGCAGAAGAACGATAGATCATCTAGCCGGAGTGTCACCCACCTCCCGAGCCGGATCTGTCGCACGGGTCCTGAGATCTGACACGGCAATCATGGTGTGACCTGGGGCTCTTATGGCTGCTTGCTGAGCTGCCCGGCTCTCAACCGATGTGTGGGCCGGCTGCTTGTAGGTAGTGGTTGATGCGCATGCGCATTGACCGATCCATCCGGTAGCTCTCGATGTCTCGCGGTGCTACCCATCGGACCTCGCGGGACTCTGAGCTCGGAGTCGGTTCGCCACCAGTCGGGCGTGCCGTGAGCACGATGGAGAACTCTTGCCGCGCTTCCCCGTTGCTGGTGTAGAGGATGACGTGCCTGGGGTCGCTGTACGTGCCGACGATCCCGGTGATCTCGCAGGTCACGCCGGTCTCTTCCAGCGTCTCGCGTACGGCTGCGGCTGGGATGGACTCGCCGAGGTCTATGGCGCCCCCGGGAAGAGCCCAGTTGTCGTTGTCGCTGCGGTGGATCAGCAGGAGGGCGCCGGCCTCGTCGGTGACGACCACGTTGACTGAGGGAACGAGGCTGTTGGGCGGCGGCGCGTCGGGGTCGTTGTAGTAGTCGATCCTGCTGGTCACGGCTCGGGAGACTACTTCATCCGGGTCTTGTGACTCAGCTCTTCGCGGATTCGGCTTCGCCGGGTGGGCTGACGAAGCTGCCGAGGTTCGGCACGGTGTAGATCAGCCCTTCGTCGCGTAGCTGGCGGATGGCCTTGCGGATGGTGTCGCGGGCAACGCCGAACTCTTGGACGAGGCGGACTTCCGAGACGAGGTACTTTGGCGGGTATTCGCCGCTGCTGATGCGTCCGCGGAGGACATCGGCGACCTGCTGCCAGCGAGGGCGATCCGGCTCGAATTCGATCACGAGGCCCAAGCGTAGAAAGGGGACTTCAAGGGTCGTCACTCGCCTATAGGGACCTATCGCTATCCCTCGGTATCCCTAGGGGTAGACAGGCTCCGCCTGTGACTTCTACGCTCATGGCATGGCAACCAAGAGTTACTGCCTTGTAGCGCTTCGCGCCTGCTTTCCCGGCTGGTCCTTCTTCCAGAGCGACGCAGGCGCCTTCTATGGGAGCCGGAGCGGCGTACGGCTCAGCGACAAAGAGGTTGACGCTGGGATGCAGCAGACGGTGAGCGCGGATGACCTGGAGACCTTCGTCAGGCTGCTTCTCGCGCAGGCGCAGTCGGGGGCCGAGGTATGACCGTACCGTCGTGGCGCTTCGACCATCACAGCCATCACTTGGCAGTTCCTCAGGAGGATGTGCTTCAAGTGGCCTGGCAAGACGTTGTGCGGCGATGCGATCGGATCAGGGTCCATGAGCACACGTGCACCTGCATGCCTCCGATGTACGAGCTGTGCTCGGCCGGCGGGTTGTCTTTCATCCGACGCTTGTCACGGGACGGCCGTCCGCGCGTCGTTCAGACTGAATGGATGTCTGCTCGGGCTGCCCGGCAGCTGTGGATGCAGATCCTCACTGGTTACGCGCGTTGATCCATCGGCACCACTTCGCGGCCGTAGTAGGCGCTTGCGATTTGCTGCGCTATCTCCTCCGGCGCGATCAGCTCGGTTCGGTATCGGTGATGGAACGTGATCTCGCCGTGGGTGTGCAGGTCGGCGAATGCCTCGTCCCATGCTGCCAAGCGCTGTGGTGTGTCGACGTCGAGGCGCTGTCGCGAGCGTTCTTCGCAGACCGCCCGCGGTACCCACAGCAGGACGACCAGCCAGGCTATTGCCTCGGTCAGCCGGCGGATGTCGGCGATGGTGCCCAGATGGACGATCGGTACCTGGCCGGTGGAAACCAGTACGTCGATCTGGTGGCGGTCGATGGCGTAGGTGTTGCCGTAGCGGCGCGTCTCCAGGAGGAGGCGGCCGGCGGCTCGCAGCCTGGCCAGCTCCTCGACGGTGACGAAGTCGTACTCTGTGCCGCGCTGGTTGCCGGCCTTGAGCTTGCGTACCAGGGCGAACCGCGGGTCGAGTCGGCTGAGGGCGGCGGTGATCGTGCTCTTGCCGCTGGCGGGTGGCCCGTACAGGACGATGCCCCTCATGTGAGGATCCGCTTCAGCGTCTCGCGGGTCTGGTCGGCAAGGCTGATGGCGGCGCCGAGGCGGTTGTCGACGGTGATGTGGGCGGTGGGCGGGCTGGTCTCGGAGTTGAGGCCGTTGACGTACGTCTGCCAGTTGGCGAGTTTCCAGGAGTCTCGGGGCGCACCGCGGAACTCGATGTACTCGCGCATGGAGTCGGCGTCGCAGCGCACCCAGACCGCGGCCACGTCGATGCCCTTGGCCGCGCACCGGTTGGTGAGGCGGGAGATCCAGTCGGGGTCTTGGAGTTCGGCGATGAACGGTGCCGCGAGGATGGCTGAGGTGCCGACTTTGAGGTTGTCGAACGCGGTCTCCATCAGGCACCGGTACTCCAGTGGGCGGACCTCGCGCAGGTACAGCTCTGTGTGCCGGTCGTGGGGGTCGCCGCCGAGGGAGATCAGAAGGCGCTCGACCATGGGGCGGGTCAGGGAGTCCTTGTCCAGGAAGGCCCAGCCGGTGATGTCGGACAGGAAGCGGGAGAACTCTGTCTTCCCGGATCCGGCGTAGCCGCCGACAAGGGTGAGGATGGGCTTGGGGCTGCCCTGGCCGTGGCGGCGTCGCCAGGCATCCACGACTCGGTTGAGGAGGGCGTTCTGCTCGCCGTTGGTGGGAGCACCCGAAACTTTGACGAGGGCCTGTTCGATCACCTCGGCGGCGGCGTTGTCCACGGCGGGGTCGGTGGGCTGGGGCAAATCCGAGATGGAATTTTCCACTCCGGGTATTTCGCCGGGAAGCGGCAGCCGGAAACCCAGTGTGGGTTCGTTTGCCTGGTATAGGAGGCAATAGGCTCGTCGGTAGTGAGGCCCGGGATATACCGATCCCTGTTCGTGTGCCCAGAGTGTCTGGAAATTCGCGGCCGGCGCGGTGAGCCCGTGCCGTGCGGCGACCTGGCGTAGCTGGTCACCTGCGGCTTCGAGGGTGAGTCCGTGTGCTTCGCGGTACTGGCGCAGCAGCAGAGGTTGCCATCCGGGGCGGTGAATTGTCTTCATCGCATCCTTTTGCGCGCTTGGAGGGCGGGCGTGTGTAAGCGCATGTGTAACCGCCGTGCAGGCAGTAATGCAGAAGCTTAGCTAACGCTCCGTGATACTCAACAGCGGCGATACGCGATGAACTAACGGCATCCCGCAGGGGATTACGAACCACCAGAAATGGGGTGCCGAGAGTGACCGCAAACGAGCGAATTCTGGCCGAACTTCAGGCCATTCGGTCGGAGATGGAGGAGTTGGCCTGTCGGGTCAGCGAGATCGCTTCCGCTCTTGGAACACGGCCTTCTCCAGGTCGGCGATCCGCTCGCCGAGAGTCTCCAGAGTGCTCCGCATCTGAGAGAGCTGGTCCATGACGTCCGACGAGGCCGGCTCTTGGAGCGACTCCGCCGCGCCCTCCCGTACGAACACGCCCTTGCCCTGCTGGCCGACGATCAGCCCCTCGGTGCGGAGCACGCTGATCGCGGCCTTGACCACGCTGGCGGACACGTCGTAGCGCTGGCCGAGCTGCGCGGTCGAAGGCAGCGCAGCGCCGGGCGCGAGTGAGCCCGTTCTGATCTGCGTACGAAGGTCGTCCGCTATCTGGAGGTAGCCGGGGCGACCGCTCTTCTCGACCATGCCGCGCCTTCCGTGAGGTCGTCTGGCCTCTACTTCAGCACACCCCGCACGACATGCCAACCAAGTCTTCGTGGAATCCCTTGACAACTTAGAACGCCAAGTGTTCCATGAATACTAAGAGTCACAACGCCACTACGTAAGGAACTCACGCCATGCGCACCGTCCCCATCCCTGTGGACACCAGCAAGCTCGCGATCACCTGCGTGAAGGCGCCGCGCCCGCGGCTGCTCAACAAGGACACCGGAGAGATCAAGACCGACAAGAACGGCAACACCGTCTACGAGGTGACCGTGTCGGTAGAGGACGAGTTCGGCCGGATCGAACTCGTGAAGATCGGTATCAGCGGTGAACCGCCCATCAAGGCCGGCGACGCCGTCAACGCGGTCGGCCTTCTCGGTTACGTCTGGGAGATCGCCGGCCGTTGGGGGATCGCCTACCGGGCCGCCGCCCTGCTCCCGCAGCAGGAGGCCGCCAGTGTCTGATCAGCTCTACACCCTGCTCGGAGTCCTGGCCGCTGGCGCGGCCGGGCTCTGGGCCTGGCGCCGCTGGCACCACCCGTCGTTCTGGCTCGTCGTCGGCTATCCGCTGACCGCGATCAGCATTCGGGCGTCCTGGCGCAAGGTCGCCCTCGGCTGCGGGCTGACCAAGAAGCGGCAGCGGTTCTGGTTCACCACCGTTCCCGGGATGGTGGCCTCGACCGGCGTCGTCCGCGTCCGGCGCAAGTTCCAGCGCGTCGCCGTGGACACCAAGCCGTTCATGTGGCTGCCGCTGCCGACTCGTTACGGCTGGCGGGTCACGCTGCACACCCTGGAAGGCCAGATCCCGGCCGACTACTCCGACGCCGCCGAACGGCTGGCGCACTCCTGGGGCGTGCACGCCGTGCGCGTCTCCTCTGACAAACCGGGGCGAGTACGGATCGCCGTCACCCTGCGCGATCCGCTGGTCCAGGTTGATGACCTGCCGCCCTCGACGGAACTGCTCAAGGTCACCGTCGGTCGGCTGGAAACCGGCAAGCCCTGGACCGTCGATTTCCGGACGGTCCCGCACTGGCTGAACGCCGGCGCCACCCAGTCCGGCAAGTCCAACCTGGCCAACGCGCTCATCGTCGGCCTGGCACCGCAACCGGTCGCCCTGGTCGGTTTCGATCTCAAAGGCGGAGTCGAGTTCACGCCGTACGCGCCGCGGTTGTCCGCGCTGGCTACGAGCCGCGCCGAGTGCGGCGGGCTGCTCGATGACCTGGTGGAGCTCATGACCGACCGGATGGGCTTGTGCCGGATGGCCTCGGCCCGCAACATCTGGCAGCTCCCGCCGGGCATGCGTCCGGTCCCAGTCGTGGTCCTGGTCGACGAGTTGGCCGAGCTCTACCTGATGGCCGACAAGTCGGAGAAGGACGAGATCGCCAAGACCTCGACCGCGCTGCTCCGGGTTGCGCAGCTCGGGCGAGCGTTCGGCATTTATCTGTTCTGCTGCGGTCAGCGCATCGGCTCTGACCTCGGTCCCGGTGTCACCGCCCTTCGGGCTCAGTGCTCCGGACGGATCTGCCACCGGGTGAACGATCCCGAGACCGCCACCATGACCCTCGGCGATCTCGACCCGGCGGCGCTCGACTCGGCTCGCGCCATCGCCGCCGAGACGCCGGGCGTCGCCATCGTCGCCGGTCAGGACGGCCAGTGGTACCGGGCCCGGTCCTTCTACGTCAGCGAGCAAGCCGCCGAACACGCCGCACGTACTTACGCCGACAGAGCACCGACGTGGGCGGAGGTCCTGGCCGCACAACCTCACCAGACACCCGACTCCCGAACCGCGTGACTCGCCGGAGAGGAGGAACAAGATGCGACGCTTCGCCGCCTGGCTGCTCGACACCGGCCCCGTCGTCGTCCTGGCCCTCATCGCCGGAGCTGGATCCTTCACCCACATCCGCGACACCGCCACCGAGAACGGCCAGCAGGGCTGGATGGCGTGGGCCATCGCGGTCTGCATCGACCTCACCTGTGTCATGGCTGCCCGGGAACGCCAGCGCGACAAGAAGACAGGTAAGGCTCGGCGCGGTCTCGTCTCCTGGCCCGTCCTCGTCCTGTCCGGTGGCGTCGTTCTGTCCCTGGCCGCGAACCTGCAACAAGCTGCCCCGACCGTCTGGGGCTGGATCACTGCGGCCACTCCGGCCGGCGCCTTCCTCGTCGCGGTCTCCATGCTCGAGCGTCGCGCCACTACTGCCCGTACCGAACCGTCCCAGGACGTCCTACAGCCGTCCTCGTCCTGGGCAGAAGCGTCCCCGTCCGTCCCCGAGATGTCCCAAGCCGTCTCGTACGAGAACCGTCCCGCGCTCGTCCCCGCTGACGACGACGGTCCCGCTCCCGCACCAGCCCTCGTCGACTACGCCCGTCGCGTGGCCGCAGAACACCAGGCCAAGCACGGCAAGCCCATCACCTGTGACCTGCTGCGCGCCCGCCTGGGCGTGTCCGACCAACTCGCCTCAGCCCTGCTCCGCACCCTGCGGACCACACCAGAGATCCCTTGAGAGGAACGTCATGCGCGACTACCGCCGAGAACTGATCAACGGCCTGCTCAACCTGGCCATCTTCCTGGAGACCCACCCCGACGTACCGGCCCCGCCCGACCCGACCCTTCACTACTTCTCAGGCCACGAGGCCGACGAGGACATGCGCGCCGAGATCGACCAGATCGCCGCCCGGATCGGCTCACCCATCGAATTCGACAACTCGCCGTACGGCCACTACGCGACCTCCGTGCACTTCGGCCCGGTCGAATACCGGGCCGTGGCCATCCTCGCCGCCGCCCAAGCGCGCCACGACGCCGTGAACAGCTACCGCGAATCCATCCAGCACGACGAGACCTAGGAGCTCACCAACATGCGTATCCGCCTCGAAGGAAACCGCGCGGAGATCACCCTCGGTCTGATCCATCTGCGTGAGGTCTTCACGGTCACCGCGATGTCCCGGGCTTACCCGGACCGCGCTCACCCACGTAAGTACCGCGTGTACGTCCGCATCGTCCCTCGGGACAACCGGTGACCATCCCGATCCCGCGCTATTGCTGCTGCACCTGCAACGGCACCGGCATCACCGACGACCAGACCTGCGCCGACTGCCACGGCAGCGGCATCGACAACCACGGCGCATAAACGCGCAGCGCCCCCCGCCTGGCCACACATCCGCCAAGATCCGCGCCAGGCCGGGGGCCATCCACACCAGCGTCACTGGATAGGACGGAACCCATCTTGCCCCACCTTGCCCACAGCCACGCCCTCGCCGGAATGATCGACCGGCTCCACCAACCCGACTACGACCGCTGGGCGCACCAGATTAAGCGCACTGGCGGCTGCCGCCAGCCCATCCATCTGCGTGGCAAGGTCGAGCACTTCGACCAGGCCACCGGCCAGCTGCTCCACCGCTACAGCACCAACCGCGAACCGGGTGGTGTCCTGCGCGTGCCGTGCAAGACTCGCCGCGCCTCCCGCTGCCCGGCCTGCGCCGAGGTCTACCGCGCCGACACCTACCAGCTCGTCCGCGCCGGCCTCATCGGCGGCAAGGGCGTCCCCGAGACGGTCAGCTCGCACCCGTGCCTGTTCGTCACCCTCACCGCACCCTCCTTCGGGAGTGTCCACACCCGCCGGGAGAAGAACGGCAAGGTCCAGCCCTGCCATGCCCGCCGCAACGCCCAGACCTGCCCGCACGGACGCGTCCTGTCCTGCACCGACCGGCACAGCACCGACGACCCGCGCCTCGGCGAACCGCTGTGCCCCGACTGCTACGACTACGACGGCTCAGTCCTGTTCAACGCCATCAGCCCCGAACTCTGGCGCCGCTTCACCCTCGCCCTACGCCGCCGCTTCGCCCGCCTCAACGGCCTGACCATCAAAGCCCTACGCGAACAGGTGACCATCGCCTTCGCCAAGGTCGCCGAGTATCAGCGTCGCGGCGTCGTCCACTTCCACGCCGTCATCCGCCTCGACGGACCCGACGGCCCCAACTCGCCGCCACCGGCATGGGCCACCGCCGACACCCTGGCCGAAGCTGTCCAGCACGCGGCAGCCGTCGTGACCGCCGAGATCAAGCCATTGGGCCGGACGTTCCGATGGGGCACGCAACTCGACGTCCGCCGCATCACCATGGACGGCGACCTCACCGAACAGGCCGTCGCCGCCTACATCGCCAAGTACGCCACCAAGGCCGCCGAGTGCGTCGGCACTCTGGACCGGCGTATCCAGCCACTCGACAATCTCGACGCCCTCCCCGTTCGAGACCACGCCCGCCGGCTGATCGCCGCCTGCATGCGCCTTGGCGAGAACGCCGACCTGGCCGACCTACGGCTCACCCACTGGGCCCACATGCTCGGCTTCCGCGGCCACTTCTCCACCAAGAGCCGCCACTACTCCACCACCCTCGGCGAACTCCGGGCAGCGAGAGAACGCTTCGTTCTCACCGAAGAGGTCACGCACGGACGCCTGCCCCTGTTCGACGAGGACACCATCCTCGTCGTCGCCCACTGGGAGTACGCCGGGCAGGGCCAATCGGCCGGCGACGCGCTTCTCGCCGCAGCCATCACCGGCACCTCTTCGGGAGGCCATTCATGACCCGACTCCTTCTCACTGTTCCCGAAGCCGCCGAAGCCCTGGCCATCTCACGAAGCAAGCTCTACCAACTGCTCGCTACCGGCGCCGTCGCTTCCATCCGCATCGACGGCTCTCGCCGCATCCCCATCACGGCCCTTAACGACTACATCACCCGCCTGACCAGGGAGGAGGTTGCCGTATGACCAAGACCTTCATCGGCACGCCGGACGAGCAGCCGCGCAAGAAGAAGGCACCCAAGCTTCGTGACGGCGTCATGAAGCGCGGCACCACCTGGTCGTACGTGATCAGGGTCCGCGACCCTGAGACAGGGGAGAGCAAGCCGCGATGGGTTGGCGGCTTCACCTGCGAGGACGATGCCAAGGCCGCTCGTGACGAAGCACGGGTCAAGGCCCGCCGTGGCGAGTATGTCGACCGCAATACGATCACCGTCCGCGAGTACCTCGATGAGTGGATCGAGGCCCACGCCGTCGAGATCAAGCCCAAGACCCTCGCCGACTACCGGCACATCATCGAGCGATACATCAAGCCCAACATCGGCACCCTGCGGTTGCAGGCCGTTCGGGCTACCGCGATCACCAAGCTGTACCGGGATCTGAGGGCCGGCGGCGGCAAGAATGGGAGGCCGCTCTCCGCACGCACGGTCGATTACGTCCACGCCGTGCTTCGGAAGGCCTTCCGCGACGCTGTGAACGTCGATGAGATCCTGGCGTCCAGCCCCGTCGAAAAGGCCAAGCGCCCACGACGGGAGATCAGCGAGCCCGGCACGGTCTGGACCACGGACCAGCTCAAGGCGTTCCTCCTCGCTGCCCGTGACCACCGCCTCTGGCCCTTCTTCCACGTCGCGGCCTACACGGGTGCCCGGCGCGGCGAGCTACTTCATCTGCGCTGGTCCGATGTCGACCTTGAGGGCAAGCAGATCACTATCCGCGGCTCGGCCTCGTTCATCGACGGCAAGCGTGTCGAGGGCACCACCAAGAGCGGTCGTAAGCGCGTCGTCAGCCTCGACGCGCGGACGGTCCAGGTCTTCCGTGCGCAGCGTTCCCAGCAAGCTGCGGACAAGCTCCAACTCGGCCCCGAGTGGCGGGGTGGCGGCGACTACGTGTTCACCACGGGATGGGGCGAGCCTGTTCATCCCGACACGCTCAGCTCGCTCTTCCCGATCCTGATCAAGCGATACAACCAAGCGAACCCCGGTACGCCGTTGCCACACGCGCGGCTTCACGACCTACGCCACATCCATGCCACGACCCTGCTCTTGGCCGGCGTCCCCGTCCATGTTGTCGCGGCCCGCCTTGGCCACGCTGACCCATCGATCACTCTCCGGGTCTACGCCCACGTGATCCGTGCGGCGGAGGCCTCGGCCGCCGAAGTCTTCACCAAGGCAATGGACGAGTAGCAGACGCGCCCGTCCATAAGAGCCCCTGAGACGGCATGCCTGTCCAGGGGCCTTCTGCTGAGCCGGGCTATCGACCCTCAGCCGTTGTGCTTGTCGCGGATCACGTAGCGGGTGTGAGTCCCGTTCATCCACTCCCTGTCAATCTCCCTGCCCGTCACTCTGCCGACAAGCGTCAAGGCCGACGTGAGGCAGGTCGCCATCGGCGGGCTGTATCCGCTGTGAGCCAGGGCAATGAAGTCTTGCCACCCCTCGGGGATGTCTTCATCTCCGTAGTCCTGCCCTCTCTCAAGCCGGGCCTCCTCCCACGCGCAGTACTCCAGCCAGCCCGGCCGCAGGTCGGAATCGCTCTGCCAGCTGGAGTCGTCGAGGTCGAACTGCAACCCCTGAGCGTGGTGGTCGAGCGCCTGGGGATCGCTACCCCAGCGCTCTCCGGGGACGGTGACGCTGAGGCCCGTAACGTATTCACCGTTGACCGCGTACTCCAGATCGCGCGGCCCGTTCAGGTCCCAACTGATCTTCAGCGCCCGCCCGCCGTAGGAGAGATCTCGCAGAGCCTGGTCGCAATGGAACCCCCGCACCTGAATGATCTGCGTCCAATCCGCCGTGACCGGGCCTGCCCAGACAACCCCCGCATCATCATCAGAGGGCAGCCCACGCAGGACATTCGCCCAGGTGCACTGGATCGAGTGATCCACCTCCGCGACCGATGACCCCAGGCGTCGAGCGGCCTCCCACACCTCGAGACCCTCGACCCACGCGGACATGAACCACTCGCCCATGTCGTAGGACCGGACGAGATGCCAAAGACGCTCAGACCGCCGCATTCCTGCCCCTTGCTCGTTCAACGCTCGCTCACGAGGCGACTCAAGCGGCTGCCCCGACAGTCCATGATCGACGCCGCGCAGTGGCTCTCGCGACCCGGGGCGATTGCTGGGCCGGGCGGCCGGATCGGCTTCCTCTGTAGGGACATCAAGCAGCAGCGGGAGCCACGCTGTTAGCAGAGGTGTTAGCAAGATCCGGAGATTGTCCTGACAAACAGAAAGGCCCGCTCCCAGGAACCCCTGGTTGCGGGCCTTTCGCATGTGTGCGGCCGGAGGTACTCGAAACCCCAACCTTCTGATCCGTAGTCAGATGCTCTATCCATTGAGCTACGGCCGCTCGCTGCGTAAGCAAGCATAGCGGGTTCTGGGCGGTGCATCGAACCGAATACCGCGATCACTGGCGAGCCGACTGCTCCTTCTTCGGCCAGAGCGTGTAGCTCACCGGCCAGAGGAGGGCGATCAGGGGGACCTTGAGCAGGTTGAGCATGAAGTCCAGCAGGGCTTGTGTGCGGGAGGGGTCGTTCACGAGCAGGATGAGGCCGAAGAGGATAAGGCAGGAGATTCCGTACGCAAGGACCGTTTTCAGCCAGAACACCCACTCGTAGCGGGTACGGGCCATGCCGCCCGCCGGAGGCTTCCAGGGTGGGGGGCCGCCGGCGAAGCGGTGGTGGAAGCGGGCGTCGGCCCAGCGCATGGTCCGGTGGCCGAAGACGATCGAGTAGGCGAGGTAGGCCGCCGCCAGGCCGTGGCGCAGGTCCGCCGTGGCGCCGCCGCGCATGTCCACGACCGCCGCGGCCAGGAGGACCACGTCGAGGAGCGGGACGCAGAGCAGGAGGGCCGTGCTGAGCTGGCGGCGCTTCCAGAGGTAGCGGCAGGCCAGGCCGAGACCCAGGAGGAGCCAGAAGCCGATTTCGCAGCCGATGAGGATGGCGACAATCACATGTTCCAGCTTGGCGGGGTTCGTGGCCTGGCACATCGTCGGCGAAAACGAGCCTGTGGATACATCGAAAGGTGTATCCACAGGCGGACCCTCGGAGGACGGCGGCGGCCTTCGGGAGTGGTGAGATGAGGACATGACACGGGCGGCGGTGAAGGGCGGTGGCGCCGGGGCGCGGGCGATTTCGCGGTGGTTGAGGCCGTTCGAGGCGCGCGGGGAGGCCGGCGGCCAGCAGAAGGGCCGGGTGCGGCCCGAGGTGGCGGCCGGGCTGGCCTTCGTTCTGGGGGCGCTGCTGATCCTGGCCGGTGCGTACGTGCGGCGCGGCGTGCCGGTGTGGGCCCTGCTGGTGCCGTTGGCGATCACCTGTTCGGCCGTGTTGTTGCGGCAGCGGGCTCCGCTGTGGTCGTTGGCGCTGGGCGTGGTGGGCGTCACGATCGACGGGGTGGTCGGGCCGTCGCTGGCGACTGTGCTGGTGTTCACCGACAATCTGTACGCCGCGGCGCTCTATGGGCCGGCGCGGTTCGCTCGGTGGCTGCTCGGGATCACGACGGTGCTGGCCGTGGTGGGCGGGGCGGTGGCGGCGTTCATCGCGGCGGACTGGAGGCTGTTGGCCGTCATGGGCATCCAGGCGGGGCTGGTGCTGGTCACGCCGGTCACCACGGCTTGGGTGCTGCGGGAACAGCGGGACCGGGCGGCGGCGGAACGGGCGCGGGCGGAGCAGGTCGCGCATCTGGCCGAGCTCGACCGGCAGGCGGCGATCGCGGCCGAGCGTACGCGGATGGCTCGTGAGCTGCATGACATGATCGCGAACCACTTCAGTGCCATCGCCATCCAGTCGACGGCCGCTTTGTCCCGTAAGGACCTGGATCGGGAGACGGTTCGCAAGGTCATGGAGTCCGTACGGGAGAACAGCGTCAAGGGGATGGCCGAGATGCGCGACATGATCGGGCTGCTGCGGGAGGCCAACGGCGGGCACGAGGGGGACGGGCCTGAGCTTGAGGCGACCCGGCCGCGGTTGGCTGACGCGGAGAGCCTGGTCGAGCGTACGCGGCGGGCTGGGATGGCGGTTGAGCTGCGGGTCGACGGGGAGTTGCGTGAGGTGCCGGCTTCGGTGGATCTGGCTGGTTATCGGATCCTTCAGGAAGGGCTGACGAACGCGCTCAAGCATGGGGAGGCGCCGGTTGTGGTCTCGCTGGCGTACGAACCGGGGGAGGTCCTCTTGACGATCGAGAACCGGGCCGGCCGGCGTGGCGCTCGGCTGCCGGGGTCGGGGGCGGGGCTGATCGGCATGCGTGAACGGGCTTCGCTGGTCGGAGGGTTCTTCGAGGCAGGGCCGTCGGGGGACGGGTGGCGGGTCGCGGCGGCCTTCCCGACGTCGCTCGACGCCCAGCCACTCCACGCCCGTCCTCCTGACGGCCACACTACAAATGGCCACGCTTCAAACGGCCACGCTTCAAACGGCCGCCCTTCAAGTGAACGTCCTTCGAGTGGCCGCCCTTGGAGTGGTGGCGCTTCGGGTGAGCGTCCTTCGGGGGACGGTCCATTGAGTGAGCGGGCTTCGGACCGTGCTTCGGGTGAGCTGGTTTCAGATGGGCGGGCTTCGAGCGGGCGGGGTCCGGATGTGCAGGCGACAGGGGCAGGGGGCGTGGAGGGGCGGGCGGTGCGTTGGTTGGCGGTCGGAGGGCCGTTGGCGCCAGCGGACGGGGGCGCGCGTGACGATGGCGAGCGGCCCAGGAGCGGAGACGGCGGACGCTCCAGGAACGGCGAGGGCGAGTGCCTTAGAAGCGGCGACAGCGGGCGCCGTGGAAACGGTGACGGTGGACGCTCTAGAGATGGTGATGGCGAACGCTTCAGGAACGGCGACGGGGAACACCTCAGGAGTGGCGAGGGCGAGTGCCCTGGAAACGGCGACGGCGGGCGCGTCAGGGATGGTGATGGCGGGGGCTCCGGGAGCGGTGACGGATGGGGTCTCAGGAGTGGTGGCGGTGGGATGGGTGAGGTATGAGCATCAGGGTGTTGGTGGCCGACGATCACGCGGCCGTACGTGCCGGGATCGTG
Organism: Nonomuraea sp. NPDC052265; assembly: GCF_044547985.1. Classification (NCBI taxonomy): domain Bacteria; kingdom Bacillati; phylum Actinomycetota; class Actinomycetes; order Streptosporangiales; family Streptosporangiaceae; genus Nonomuraea; species Nonomuraea sp. NPDC052265. The sequence goes on along the minus strand of NZ_JBIUBJ010000008.1, from coordinate 239,751 downwards.
ATGATCCTGGACGGCGCCGACGACATCGAGGTCGTCGGTGAGGCCGCCGACGGCGAGCAGGCGGTCCGGCTGGCCCACGACCTGCGCCCTGACGTCGTCCTCATGGACATCCGCATGCCCCGCCTCGACGGCATCTCCGCCACCAGGGAACTGGCAGGGGTGAGCGACGTCCTGATCCTCACGACGTTCGACGTCGACGAGTACGTCTTCGGCGCCCTCCGGGCGGGCGCGGCCGGTTTCCTGCTCAAGAACACCGAGGCCGACGCCTTGGTGGAAGCGGTAAGGCTGGTGGCGGGCGGCGAGGGGATGATCGCGCCGGGCGTCACCAGACGCCTGATCGCCGCCTTCGCCGACCAGTCGCCTCGCCGCGTGCCCCCGGACCCGGAGGCCCTGACCCCGCGCGAACGCGAGGTGCTGGCCTGCATCGGCCGCGGCCTGTCCAACGCCGAGATCGCCAAAGAGCTCGACATGGCCGAAGCCACCACGAAGACGCACGTCAGCCGCCTTCTGAACAAACTGGGACTGAAGAGCCGCGTCCAGGCAGCGATTTACTACTCAGAGTCGCTTTAGCCCCGTAGGGTGAACGCCGTGACCATGCCGCCGCCACCTCCGCCGGGGCAGCCTCCACCCGGACCCCCTCCTTCGGGGCGGCCCCCGTTCGGACCGCCTCCTCAGGGACCGCCTCCTCAGGGACCGCCTCCTCAGGGACCGCCTCCTCAGGGACCGCCTCCTCAGGGACCGCCTCCTCAGGGACCGCCTCCCCAGGGACCGCCTCCCCAGGGGCAGCCGCCACAGCAGCCGCGGCGCCAGCCCGGGCTGACCGTCGCGCTGGCGCTGGCGGGAAGCTTCGCCTACCTGGTGATCAACCTGATGGTCGGGCTGCTCGCGGTGAGCGTGCAGTCCACGGCGGCGCTCGGCGTCGCGGCCGGGTTCCTGGCGCTCCTGGGCCTCGGCCTGGGCATCACGCTGGTCGTCCTGCGCAAGCAGTGGTCGTTCGGCCTCGGGCTCGGGTTGATGATCGGATGGTCGCTGGCGTCGATCGTCTCGGCCGGATACTGCACGGGGCTGAACCCCGGCATGTACGCATAGGTGAAGCATGAGCGATCAGAAGTGCCCCACCGACCAGGGGCCGGCGGGATGACGACCCCACCGCCGCAGGGCCCGTGGGGGCCCTACCAAGGCTGGCAGCCGCCACCGCCACCGCCACCGCCCGGCAGCCGCGACGCCACGATCATCCTCATCGCGATGCTGGTCGCCGGCGTGTTCGCCTACAGCGTCGTCAACGGCATCGTGGGCTTCTTCATCTTCTTCTCCGCCATCGGCGGCGCGAACAAGGGGGTCGTGATCGGCGGCGCGGTGCTGCTCGCCGTCGTCGGCCTGGGGGGCGGTCTGGGGTTCGGGCTGGTCCGCAGGCCGTGGTCGCGGGGGCTCGGGCTGGGGCTCGCGATCGGCTGGGCGTTGTGGTCGATGCTGACGGCCGGAATCTGCACCGGTCTCAACCCCAGCCTGTACGGCTGAAGCATGCCCCTTCACGAGATATTCGTCGGCCTGGGCGTCCTGGTGGCCGCGGTGGTCTTCGTCCGCGAGGCCAGGGCCAGGGGCGCGCTCAACGAGCAGTCGCTCGTCGCCGTCACGGGAGCCCTGGTCGGAGGCGCCATCGGCATGCGCCTGGCGGGCTGGCTGGAGACGCTCGACCTCGCCGACCTCTGGCTGTACGGCTCCCGCAGCATCCTCGGCGGCCTGACCGGCGCGTACGTCGGCGTCCTGGTCGCCAAGAAGGTCATCGGCTACAAGGAGCGCACCGGCGACCTGTTCGCCCCGGCGGTGGCGCTCGGCATGGCGATCGGCCGCATCGGCTGTCACCTGACCGAGGCCCCCGGCAGGCCCACGGACCTGCCCTGGGGGGTGCACGCGCCGCCGTCCACCCCGGAATGTCCGGGATGCCTGGCCGGCCAGGCCATGCACCCGTCGTTCGTGTACGAGATCGTCTTCCAGCTCGCCGCGTTCGTCGCGCTGCGGTGGGCGCGCAAGCGGCTGACCCGGCCGGGTGAGCTGTTCACGCTCTATCTCGCCGGATATGCGGTCTTCCGCTTCCTGGTCGAGTTCACCAGGGCGAACGAGACGCTGTGGCTCGGCCTGACCGGACCGCAGTGCTTCCTGGTCCCGGGCCTGACACTGCTCACGCTCAGGCTCGCGTACGGCTGGCGTCGAGGCCATTACGATGCCCTTTTCAAGCGGAAGGTCATGACATGAGCGCAGGGATGGGGCTACGGGGCGACCGCATCCTCCGGTACGTCAACGCGTTCTGCCCGAAATGCCACGGCCAGGACCTCGACCAGGTCGAACGGCTGAGCGGCTACCTGGCCGAACGCGACGGCAAGGTGTGGCTGGAACGCGGCTGCCGCGAACACGGCCTGATCCGCACGTTGTACGACGAGGACCCGGAGATCCTCTCCTACCTGGAGGAGTGGACCGCTCCCACGAAGCAGCACGTCCCTGACGTGTCCGGGAATTTCGCCCCGATCCCCGCCGCGTACCTCGACGGCCTGCCCGAGATGCAGACCCAGCACACCTGCATCCTGCTGGAGGACATCGCCGAGGCGTGCAACCTGCGCTGCCCCACCTGTTTCGCCGACAGCTCGCCCGACCTGACCGGCGTCGTCCCGGTGGCCGACGTGCTGGCGAACGTGGACCAGCGGCTGGCCAGGGAGAACGGCAAGCTCGACGTCCTGATGCTGAGCGGCGGCGAGCCCACGCTGCACCCCGAGCTGAAGACCCTGCTCGCCGAGCTGACGCTCCGGCCGGTCACCCGCATCCTGATCAACACCAACGGCGTGCTCATCGCCAGGGACGACGCGCTGCTCGACCTGCTCACCGAACACCGGGACCGGGTGGAGGTCTACCTTCAGTACGACGGCTCGTCGGCCGAGGCGTCCAGGCACCACCGCGGCGGCGACCTGCGCCGGATCAAGGCGGAGGCCGTACGGCGGCTGTCGGAGCGGGAGATCTTCACGACCCTGGTCATGACCGCGGCCCTGGGCGTCAACGACGGGGAGATCGGCGACGTCGTACGCCTCGCGCTCGACACGCCCTTCGTCGGCGGCGTGTCGCTGCAACCCCAGTTCGGGTCGGGCAGGTCGGGCGTCATCGACCCGTCCGACCGGCTCACCCACACGGGCGTGCTCAAGCGGCTCGGGCCGCAGACCGACGGCCTGGTGACCTGGCGCGACCTGACCGCCCTGCCCTGCTCGCACCCCCACTGCTGCTCGGTGGGCTACCTGATCCGCGACGACTCGCAGCAGTGGCGCTCGCTGGTCGCCCTGATGGGCCACGACCGCCTCAAGGCGAACCTGGGCCTGGTCTCCAACCGCATCGCCGACACCGAACTGCCGCGCGAGCTGCGGCTGGCCGTCCAGGAGTCGCTGCTCGGGCTGCTGTCGGAGCAGTCGTCGTTGTCCCACCCGCAGATCGGCGACCTGTGGCGGGACATCTGCGAGAACTGCGACCTCGGCGTCGCCACGCTGCTCACCCTCGCCTCCTCGGCGCTGCCCGGCCGGCGCAGGAAGCTGCGAAGGATGCTGGGCGAGCGGGTGGTGCGGATCACGATCAAGCCGTTCATGGACATCTCGACGATGATCGAGGAGCGGCTCACGCAGTGCTGCGTGCACGTGGGCACGCGGGCCGAGCAGGACCAGTGCGCGCCGTTCTGCGCCGTGCAGGCCTGGCCGCAGCTCTCGCGGCAGCGGCTGTCCGCGGTGGCCTCGAAGCCGGGGCTGGTGATCCTGTGAAGGCCCAGCCGTACGATCCGCTGCGGTTGTGCGTGTACGCCACCGTGGCGCTGCTGGCCTGGCTGCTCGGGCCGTGGGCGGTGGCCGGGTTCGCGGCGCTGGGGTTCGCGGGGTACTGGAAGGCGCGGCGGGCCGGGCTGACCCGGAGCAAATGCCTGCTCAGGGACACCCGGCTCGTACTGGCCTATCTCGGGCTGATCGGGCTCGCCGCGGTGGTGGGGATCGTCCTGTCGTTGCGGTGATCAGCTCGCGGGGACGTACAGGCTGAGCGACTCGGCGATGCAGGCGGGCCGGCGCTCGCCCTCGATCTCGATCGTCATCTTCAGGTTGGCCAGGTAGCCGGCCGGGGTGCCCTTGACGTCGGTGAGCTCGCCCACGGCCCTGACCCGCGCGCCCACCGGCACCGGCCTGGGGAAGCGGACCTTGTTCAGCCCGTAGTTGACGCCCATCGCGATGCCCTCGACGCGCACCATCTCGAACATGAACGTCGGCAGCAGCGACAGGGTCAGGTAGCCGTGGGCGATCGTGCCGCCGAAGGGCCCCTCCTTGGCGCGCTCCACGTCCACGTGGATCCACTGGTGGTCGTCGGTGGCGTCGGCGAAGAGGTTGACCTGCTCCTGAGTGACCGTGCGCCACTCGGTCGGGCCGAACGTCTCGCCCACGGCCGCCTTGAGTTCCTGTACGTTCGCGAAGGTCCGCATGGCCCCGAACGCTATTGCGCGGGCGGGACGGCTGCCAAGTTGAGCGCCCCGAAGCGGCCCCGAAGCGGCCCGGGAGCGGCCCGGGAGCGGCCCGGGAGCGGCCCGGGAGTGGCTCGGCGGGCGCGCCGGATCTTCCGCGGCGCCACGCGCTTGTACGAACTTCTCGAACGCCACAACACCGGGCGCACGGGCGTCCCCGCACTGTTGCAAAGATCTTTTACTCGAAACCATCGCATGCATGTTCGAGTCCGCGCTACAGTTCTGGGTATCGAAATCGAACAAGGGTTCGGCCTGGTGAGAGGGGGTGTGTCCGATGACGATGCTCGCCACGGCCCCTGCTCGGACACGCCGTAGCACTTTCTTCCCAAATCTAAGACGGCCGCTATATCCGGCAATAAAGTCCGAGAGCGTGGACCCTGTGCGCAATCCTTACGCCCCCGGCGCCGGGCAGCGTCCGCCGGAGCTGGCCGGGCGCGACCGTGAGCTGCAGCAGTTCGAGGTGGTGCTGGAGCGGGTGGCCCGAGGGCGCCCCGAGCGCAGCATGGTCGTCACCGGCCTGCGCGGCGTCGGCAAGACCGTCCTGCTCAACACCTTCAAGTCCATGGCCATGCAGCGGTTGTGGGGCACGGGCAAGATCGAGGCCCGGCCCGACCAGTCGATCAGGCGTCCTGTGGCGGCCGCCCTGCACATGGCCATCCGCGAGCTGGCTCCGCGCCACCGCGCGCCCGAGCGCATCGAGGAGTTCCTCGGGGTGCTGAAGGCGTTCGCGATGCGCGATCCGTCCGCGGCCAAGGGCACGTCCCACTGGTCGCCCGGCATCGAGGTGCCCGCCAGCCGCGGGCGCGCCGACTCGGGCGACCTGGAGATCGACCTCACCGAGCTGTTCGTCGACGCCGCCGGCGTGGCGACCGACCTCGGCGTGGGCATCGCGCTGTTCATCGACGAGATGCAGGACGTGCAGCCCGCCGACGTGTCCGCGCTCTGTGCCGCCTGTCATGAGCTGTCGCAGTCGGGCGGGCCGCTGATCGTGGTGGGCGCGGGGCTGCCGCACCTGCCGAGCGTGCTGTCGGCCAGCAAGAGCTATTCCGAACGGCTCTTCCGCTACGCGCGCATCGACAAGCTCGACCGCGAGGCGGCCGACATGGCGCTGATCCTGCCCGCGCGGGAGGAGAAGGTCGAGTTCACCCAGGAAGCCCTCGACGCGCTCTACGAGGCCGCCGACGGCTATCCCTACTTCGTCCAGGCGTACGGCAAGGTCGCCTGGGACCTCGCGCTCCGCAGCCCGATCACCCTCGACGACGTCAAGGTCTCCGCGCCCGAGGCCGAGGAGGAGCTCGCGGTGGGCTTCTTCGGCAGCCGCTACGAGCGGGCCACCCCGGCCGAGCGCGACTACATGCACGCCATGGCGCAGATCGGCGACGAGCCGGTCGCCACCGCCGAGGTGGCCGACGCCCTCGGGCGTAAGCCGTCCAGCCTCTCGCCCGCTCGCGACAGTCTCATCAAGAAGGGGCTCATCTACAGCGCCGAGCGCGGTCTGATCGCGTTCACGGTGCCGCACTTCGGAAGGTTCCTGCGGGCTCAACCCGTTTGAGCGCCGCCCCTAGACCTCTATTGGGCTGTCTAGTGGGGAAGCTAGACAGCCCAATAGAGCTGTATCGCCATGCCTGGATACCGAAATCTAGGGCTCTCTAGCGTCACGCTGATACTGACGTATATTCCGGCAGAGAGTCGCTGTCGTCGCTGCTGACCACCGCCACGCGCACCGCCGGACGCCGTCCGCTCAGGTAGACCGCGAAGACCACGTCGTCGCGGTCGCGGCCGGTGAAGACGAAGAAGCGCCAGCACAGCTCCCGCCAGCTGTCGTACGGCTCCGCCGAGGTCAGCACCTCCTGGTACGTCCGCCACGGGCCGCTGGACCTCAGCCTGGAGAGCATCACCTGCTCGGCGGGACCGGGGCGCTGCTCGCAGGGGGCGCGGTACCGTACCCGATCGACCAGCTCCTCGATCTCGGGGGAGAGCAGCGCGATCGCCGCCACCCCCGCGGCCGCGAGCCAGGTCGGATGGGCCATCGCCGCCCAGCCCGGCACCGGCGCGGCCACCGACAACGCGGACATCCCGGTCAGCACGACCGTCCGGCCGATCGAACGCATGCCGACCGGCGCCGAGCTGACCTCGCCGAAGCAGCCGCAGCCCGCGTCGGGACGCCGCCTGCGCAGCTCGACCAGCACGTACGTGGACAAGGCGAAGAAGCAGACCGTCCCCCACCTGAAGATCGGCGCGGTGGTGAGCAGCAGCCCCCCGGCGAGCACCAGCTCGCCGCCCGCGCAGACCAGCAGCGAGGGCGCCCGCATGCGGCCGGGCATGAGCACGGCCGGGCCCAGCCTGGACAGGGCGCCCGGCTCTCCCCCCTTGTGGACCGTGACCACCTTCGCGACGGTGCCCATGACCAGCAGCACGATCAGGATCGGCATCTGCGATTCCAGCACGCCCGTCACCCCAATCCGATCTGAGCGTTGAAGCAGCCTTTGATCAATTCGCCGCCCAGCTCGACGAACGAGGCGGGCGACAACTCGGCGACGCGGCCGCGCGGCGAGGTGTCGCACTCGACGCAGCGGTCGCAGAACCGCCCGGCCAGGCAGCCGCAGGCGACCACCGGCAGGCTGGCCGCGCGGTCGGCGCACGTGTTCCTGACCTGCAGCAGCGAGCCGATGGCGAGGTAGGGCAGGCCGGCGCAGGAGAGCCCGGCATCGGGGCAGCCGGTGTCCACGCGTTCCAGCATCGGGTACGCCGCGCCGCGCTCCTCCTCGTCGAACGTGTCGGACCAGGTGGCGGTGCCGGAGATGCGCGCCTGCGCCCCGGCGTACGCGGGCGGCGGGGCCGGCACGCTGCCCGACCGGTGGGCGGGCTGCGAGGTCGCCGGCAGCAGCGCCAGGGCGGAGCCGTCGCGCCTGATCCCGATCGCGTCGAACAGATAGCCCGGCTCGAACTTCGGATGCCGCACCTGCAGCCGCCCGGTGGCCGGATAGGGGATGACGACCGTCCGGGGACCCCGGTGGGGGCCGCAGTCGAGCTCGACCGTCAGCTCCTTGCGTCCCTCGACCGACAGGATCGTGCCGGTGAGGCGGGTGGTGTCGGCCCAGATCCGCTCGACGACGCGGCCTTCGCGCAGCGTGCGCATGAGCACCATGGAGCCCACCGGGAGGTCGGCGGGCGCGATCTCCGCGCCGTGCCAGGCCGTGGCCCAGGGGGCGATCACGAGCCGCTCCTCGGCGCCTTCGGGGGTCTCGATGACGATGAGATGCGGGCTGACGTCAAGGATCTCGCCGGCGACGGCGCGTAAAGGCTCGCCGCCGGCCGGGTCGGGGCCGGCGATGCCCGGGGCGCGGCCCAGCGCGGCGGCCGCGAGCAGTCTGCGGCGCTCGACGTTTGGATAGCCCATCCGCCCTCCCTCGTCAGGTACTAGGTTCACATGACTCCGGAGCGGCTCGTGCCGCGGCGAACAGATGGGAGCAAAATACGCATCCCCGGGGAAGGTAGTTGACACCCGCCTTCGAACAATCTGCCACCGACCTTGACTGACCTTTGTCTTCGTCGGGCCGAAACCTGAATTGTGGTTCAGTCGCAAAAGGGCATCAGGCTGCGATTCTGGCCACGATGCAGACCACCGGGTGGGAAGAGGAGTTCCGCGAGTACGTCATGGCCCGCGGTCCCGCGCTGCTGCGCGCCGCCCGTCAGCTCACCGGGCATCCGCTGGACGCGGAGGACCTGTTGCAGAGCGCTCTGGCCAAGACGTACCTGGCGTGGGGGAAGATCGAGGACAGGGGGGCGCTGGACGGGTACGTCCGCCGGGCCATGGTCAACATCAACATCTCGCAGTGGCGGCGGCGCAAGCTGGAGGAGTACCCGTCGGACGACCTGCCCGAGATGGCCACGGCGGACCCGCCGGCCTGCGGGGAGGTGCACGAGCTGCTGGAGCAGGCGCTGGAGGGGCTGCCCGAACGCATGCGGGCCGCGATCGTGCTGCGTTACTACGAGGACATGACCGAGCCGGAGATCGCCAGGACGCTCGGGATCAGCGTCGGCACGGTCAAGAGCACGGTGTCGCGGGCGATGGCCAAGCTCAGGGGCGCCTTGGGCATCTCCGCGGAGGCGGGCGGTTCGGGGGTCCCGGAGGCGTCCTCGTAGCTGGGCGGTCGGGGCGCTCTTCGCGGTCGCCGCGTGGCTCAGTTGAGCGAGGGGGTGGTCTCCTCCGCGCCGGCCGTCGCGCAGGGGCGTACGACGTCTCTGATCTTGCGGAGTGTGCACAGGAACGCGGCGAGTTCGTCCTCGCTCAGGAGGCTGGTGAAGCTGTCCTCGATGTCCTGGAGATGCTGGGGCAGGACGCTCGCCAGCCGCTCGCGCCCCTCGTCCGTGAGCGCGGCGTAGGAGGCTCTGCGATCGGTGGCGCACGCCTGCCTGGTCACCAGGCCCTCCCGTTCGAGCCGGTCGACGACCCTGGTCACGCCGCTCGTGGACAGACCCGTCTGGGCGGCCAGGTCGGTCATCCGCAGCGCCTGTCGCGGTGATCGTGCCAGGCGGATGACGGTCTCGAAGTCGATGCCCGACAACCCCGCCGTGCTGAAGACGGGTTGCATCCGGGCCGTCAGACCTGCGTGAACCTCGGCGAGCAGGCCCATCGCCGTCAGCCTGGGGTCATCGATGTGCTTCACGTCCATACCTTAACCGACGTTAGTTGACTTGCGGAATATTCCTCGTGTAGACATTTGTTGCCGCAGACATCCGCACAGCAACGTTCCCTAGGAGAACCCGATGAGCACCCGTACCTGGGAGTCCCTGACCATTCCCGCCGCCGGCACGTACAACCTCGACGTGGCCCACACCCGCATCGGGTTCGTGGTCAAGCACATGATGGTGAGCAAGGTCCGCGGTAGCTTCGGTGACTTCAGCGGCTCCGTCACGATCGCGGAGAACCCGCTGGAGTCCACGGCCGAGCTGACGATCAAGACCGCCAGCATCGACACCGGCGTGGGCGACCGCGACGGCCACCTGCGCAGCGACGACTTCCTCGCCACGGACAAGTTCCCCGAGATCACCTTCCGGAGCACCCGCGTGGTCGGCCACTCGGGCGACGAGTTCACCGTCGCCGGCGACCTGACGATCCGCGACGTCACCAAGGAGGTCGAGCTCACCGTCGAGTACGGTGGCGCCGGCACCAACCCGTGGGGCCACGCGGTATGGGGCTTCTCCATCAACACCGAGTTCGACCGCGAGGAGTTCGGCCTGACCTGGAACCAGACCCTGGAGGCCGGCGGTGTGCTCGTGGGCAAGAAGGTCAAGATCGAGATCGAGGGCGAGGCGAACCCCGCCTGAACAGGGTTGTCCACAGCCCTGAAGCCCGCCCTAGCATGGGGCGGGCTTCATCCACAGGCGGTTACCCACAGGCTGTTGATAACTCTTGGTGAAGGCACGACGCGCAACCGCTTTGCCGCCTCGGCAGAAGGCCGGTACGCTGTGCTGAGCCGCGATGGCTTCCAGGAGGATTCGCCTAGTCAGGTCTATGGCGCCGCACTGCTAATGCGGTTTGGTGGCAACACCATCCGGGGTTCAAATCCCCGATCCTCCGCAGCTGAAAGGCCCTCTCCCCGAGTTCCGGGGGAGGGCCTTTTGATCTTCTGGGGCGTCATAGTTGCAGTGCTAGTTGCAACGGCTATCCCCAGAGAGCCGAGGCGAGGCGTTCCCCGGCATCGCGCATCAGCGGTGTGGATACGTGGGTGTAGCGCTCGGTCGTCGTCACGCGGGTGTGGCCGAGAACCTGTTGAACGACACGGATGTTCACATCCTGCTCGATGAGGAATGTCGCGGCGGTGTGGCGGGCGTCGTGGATCCGTACGTCGCGGACGCCGGCCTGCTTGAGGATGACCCTCCAGGCTTTCCAGTCTTCGATGCGCTCGATCGGTGTGCTGTGCTTGGTGGCGGACACCAGGTTGTGAGCCGAGCACGCGCCGGACAGGGGCGTGCAGTACGGCGTTTCGCCACCGGTGCCCTCGGCTTACCGGCGCCGGTGATCAGAACTGGACGTTGGTCATCGTGTACCACGTCGGGGCGAATGTCAGCAGGGTCAGTGCGACCAGGACCGCGATCGCGCCGAGTACGCGTGAGGTGGTGACGGCGGCGGGGGAGATGGGCCGCAGCTTCCATCGTCCGGCCGCGATGAACGCCGCGACGCCTCCCAGCAGGAGATTGGCGGGCACCAGTTCGTATTCGCCGCGGATGATGTGAAAACCGGCCGCGAGGATCATCGTCAGCGTCAGGCCGGCGGCGGCGAGCGGCGTCAGCATCGGCTTGACCCTCGTCATCGCCGGCAGGATCAGGCCGACGCCGCCGAGCACCTCGACGATCCCGATGAAGACGATGAGGGACTGCGGCACCGCCGCGTACCAGGCCACGGCCCGGGGTGCTGTCGCATACAGAATGTCGTCGTACAGCAGCACCTTGCCGAAGCCGCTGCCGGCGAAGAAGAAGCCCCACAACGCTTGAAGGGACCAGAGTACGCCGTTGAGCGTGAATCGCGTTCCGCGCGCCTTGGGCTGCTGCTCGATGTCCTTGACGCTGACGACGGTCTCGCTGACGTGATGGCTCATGTCCTGTCACTGCCTTTTCTGATCGGATTCACGGGGGGACTCGCCGGCTCTGCGTGCCTTCGTCAGCACGTGGTGATCAGTACGTGGTGACGGGCACATCGGAGCACGGGGGCGAGGTCGCGCGCACCGTCCGTGGGACAGGGTGGGACACGCGAGACGCGGTCTGGCTGCGGAAACACGAGTTTCACCGCAACCGCGGGATGGGACGGTTCCCGCGGTGCCGGGTGTCAGGCGTCCAGGATCAGGTGTTCGGTGAGGCTCGCGGGTGTGGCCGGAGGATCCCTTGGACGGCACGGAGGCCCCCGTGTTGCCCGGCGATCAGGCCCCCGCCCTTTCGACGGGGGCAGCACTGGTTCGGCCGATACCGTGAAGGTGCGTTCGCCTCACGCGACCGCTCGTTCTGTCGGTCGTATGTCCTAGCGTGTCCATCTGCGAGGCGACCAGGTCGCCATGGACCCCGGGCAGGAGCGCGTACGTGGGTGTCTACTACGAGTACTACCGCGCCGCGGACCGTGTCGCCGCGACCGTCCGACCTGAGCAGTCCCGTGAGATCGCCGATGCCTCTCCCGGACGTCCGGAGTGGGACGTGGTGGTGACCAAATGGATCGATCCCGAAGTGGTCCTGGGGCAGCTCGTCGCGTTCGCCGGGCAGGTTGACCATTCTCTGGGGCTGGTCGGAACGGTGAATTTGTATCCACCTCCGGAGGATGTGCCTCGAAGTGCTGACGAGTGGGCCGCCCTACCGGAAGACTCCCCGTACCTGGAGGGGCCCAGAATCGTGGAACTGTCGGCGGAGGCTCGGGACACGCTCGCCGGTGTGGATGACGCCCGCCTGCCGACGTTGGCGAAGCAGTGGGCGGCCATAGAGGAGTTCTCCAGCTTCACCGATGAGAACGACGGGTACATGTTGTCGCTCACCAAGGATCTTGTCGGTCTGGCACGTCGAGCGAGAGAGAACGGTCAGTTGCTCTACTGCTGGATGTGCTGGTGAACCGCCCGGCGGCCGTGCCGTCGCGTGCCCGAGGCGGTTGAGGGCAAGGGAGGCACGGGACGCGATCAGTGTGCTCCCTGCTCTGAGTGGCCTTGATCAGCATGGGCGTCCTTGCAGGTCGGGGTGCACTTCGGCTCTACCTGGCGGAAGGCTCGCAACCGATCACGGGCGGAATCGTGCCGTACACTCTCGCCGCATGCGGCTGAAGGTGATCTTGACGCTGTTCGCTGTCTACGCTGTGACGGCGGTGCCTGTGTACGTGCCGGGCGAATGGCGAGTGATCGTGCAGCCGGCCGCAGGTGACGCTGTGGAGGTGTACTACAGACTCAGGCCGCCGATGCCTCGGTCGTACGTGAGCATCGGGCCGTACAGCCAGGCCATCCAAGTCGCTCAGCGGCGGGCCGAGACCTATCCGTACGATCTCGCCCCGCCCTACCTCCTGTACGCGCCCTATCGGCTCGTCGTCCCCTACGTCACGCCCCGAGGACATGAGCTGGCCGCCTCGCCGATCTCGGGAGCGGACCGGTCATACGGGAAACCCGACCCGTACCGGATCGTGCCCCAGGTCCGGCGGGCGAGGAACAGCCAAGCGGCGCTGACAGCCTTGCTGGAGGACAGGGAACACGGCCGGCCGATCGACGAACCCGAGGTCTTGGGGATGCACGTCGAAGCTGAGCTCAACCGGATCGTCGTCGAGACGAACACGTTCAGCCAGGAGCTGCGCCGCCGGCTGGCCAGGCGTTATGGCGGTCTCGTCACCATGGACTGGGATCCCTTGCGGCAACCCATGCAACTGCTCTGAGCAGGGCTGGAGGCCGTGCCGGTCAGCGGCGTCCCCATCGGGCGAGGGCACGGATGACGGTGGGGATGTCCTCGCGGCGCGCACGCACGAGTGCGACCAGGCCGAGCACCAGCCAGGGCAGGACGGTGATCAGGGCGGCAAAAGGCAATGACACGACAGGGCCACCTCTCGTAATCGGTGTCTGTCGCTGGAGCCTGCAACGCATCATGCGCGACGACCGCGCACCCACAAAACAGAACCCAGCGTCCAGAAAGCTGACCCGAGAATCACACGTCGCCTCGCTTCCCGTCAACCGGACTTCAGGCGGGGGCGACATGTCGCAGGCTCCGGGAGCCTGTCACGTAGCTCGGTGGGAGGACGTCAAATGGACCTGACCCAGGAGCGGACCGCTTTCGCCGGCATGCCCAGTTCGGCTCGGACGAGCCGGATCGCCTGCTCCTCGTATCGCTGGACCTTGAGCCGGTGAGCTCCTCGCTGGAGCACGAGTTCGCGGACAAGAGTGGCGTGACCTTCTAGCAGAGAACCAGCAGTGGCCTGGGCCCGGACGCTGCTCTGACGGTCACCCACGGCAAACACCGATTCGGCAAGGCGGGCGTGCATGCCGGCGACATCGCCGAGGTTTTCACGGTGGGCGGCGTGGACCCCATACCGTTCCGTCTCATCAATATCGGTCGCGACAGCTACACCCGGAACCAGGCGGACGCGCTGCCCGAGGGTAAGAAATGGAGTCACCGGCGGGACGCGAAAGGGTTCCTCTGGTCCAGCAATCTCGTGGACGCTCTCAATCCTGAGTTCCTGCGACTGATATCCCCCGGCGCCAGGAAGGTGCCCACCGAGGACCGGTACGACGGCGTCCGCACCACCAGGTACGACGGCTCGATCGAGGTCGGCGGCCTCGGCACCCGCCAGGCCGGCGTTTACTACAGCGAGCGGAAAGGGGCTTCGGCGGGAGGCCGTATGACGTGGAAGCTCTGGCTGGGCCCGGACCGCCTGCCCAGACGCTTTCAGGCCGAGATCGTCGACGAGCCCTACGGCCAGGAGGAAAGAGCCGACGCCGAGAGGATGAACGTTCTCTACAGCGGCTGGAGAAAGCCTGCCCGCACTGTCGCCCCTCCCGAGAAGCTCGTGGTCGAGTCGAATAGGCTCGCCGTCCGCATCACGCTGTGAAGAGGGGCGGGCGCCGCAGGGGGGCTGCGGCGCCGAACCGCGGCCCGGCCCCGGTGTCAGTCCTGGAGGACGGACAGGACGTTTCCTGCCGGGTCGGTGAACCAGGCGATCAGCGGGCCGCCGCCGCGGAAGATGCCCTTCTCGTCGGTCTTCAGGTTGTCGTAGCGCTGGAATCGCACGCCTCGGGCCGTGAGGTCGTCGACGGCCTGCTCGATGTTCTCGACGGGGAAGTTGAGGATGGTGAAGGTGGCGGGGACGTGGTCGGGTTTGGGGTAGATCAGGATGTCGGTGCCGCCGGTGATGTGCAGGTTCAGCAGGCCGTTCGACTCCGAAACCTCCAGCCCCAGGGTCTCGCCGTAGAACGCCTTCGCGGCGGCCAGGTCGTCGACGGAGAATCCGCTGAACGCCTTCGTCTTGCCGAACATCCCGTCGGACCTCTCGTCGGACCTCTCGTCGGACCTCTCGTCGGACCTCTCGTCGGACCTCTCGTCGGACATCGTCACATCGCCTTCCGGTGTTCTTCGCTGAGCTGGATGATCTGGACGTAGTTGCCGTCGGGGTCGATCGCCGTGGCGAACAGGCTGCCGTCGCGGTCCTCGAGCTCGGCCAGCCATGACACGCCCGCCTCGTCCATCCGGGCGGCGGTCGCGCGCGCGTCGGGGACGTCGAAGTTGAGTATCACCCGTCCGGGCTCGGGATTCTTGTCCGCCACGTCGGCCCGCGTGTCGATGATCAGGTGGAAGTCGCCGAACCTCAGCACGCCGTAATGGGTGACGTCGGTGTCGGACTCGGGGGCGAGGACCGTGGCGTACCAGGCGCGTAGTCGGGCCGGGTCGGTGCTGGCCAGGAGCAGGCTGTTCAGATTGGGGCGCGTCATCGCTGCCTTCCTGCGGTCGGGTACGGCGGAGGTATCCGCTTTCTGGAGGGCAGACTCGACCGGGGAGGGAAACTCATCGGTGCCGTGTGAACAGCTTCTCGGGCGGTGCCCGGCGCGGGCGGTGGGGAAGGTCAGACGGTGCGGAGGGTCAGGCCGTACGCGCTGAGGATCTCGTTGACGGGCTGGAAGTACGTCGTGCCGCCGGAGCTGCAGTTGCCGGAGCCGCCCGAGGTCACGCCCTGGGCCTGGCCGCCCGAGATGAACGGCCCGCCGGAGTCGCCGGGTTCGGCGCACACGTTGGTGCGGGTCAGGCCGTAGACGGTGCCCTGGGCGTACGTGACGGTGGCGTTGTGCTGCTGGACGGTGCCGCAGTGCCAGCCGGTGGCCGGGCCGGCCCGGCAGACGGACGCGCCCACTGTCGCCTGGAGCGAGCCGCGCACGGGCACCAGCGAGCCGCCGGACCCGCGGACGTACGGCTGCGCGGTGTGCCCGGGAGTCGCGCCCCACCCGTAGTCGTCGACGGGGAAGGACGAGCCCTGGAAGGTGCCTGGCGGGGACGTCACCAGGTCGCCGGCATGACCGCAGTGGCCCGCGGTGACGAAGCCGGGAACGGTGCCCTTGGTGACCGAGAAGCCGATCGTGCAGCGCATCGAGCCGACGTAGAAGGGGTCGCCGCCGATGATGCCGGCGTAGGTGCGGGGGAGTTCGGGAGTCGGCGACATCGTGACGGCCGTGCTGCGGGCCGCCGAGACCAGGGCCCCGGCGGCCGACGACACCTCCGCGGGCGGGGACGAGGACCGGCCCTCGGCCGGTGAGGACGGGGTCGGGCCCTCGGCGGGTGGGGATGAGGTCGGGCCCTCGGCGGGTGGGGTCCCCGGTCGGGGGGAGGGGATCTGGAGGATGACGCGGTTCGCGCGTACGTCGGCGTACCAGAGGGCGGGGCTGGTCCGGAGGCGGTGGGCGGCCTGGTCCAGGCGGTGGACGACGGCGTTCAGCTCCGCCAGCGAGTGACGCACGACGACGGGGCGCGCTCCCCGGGCCGAGATCGCGGCGGTCCGGGCGGGATCGGTGGTGGCGACGACGAGGGCGGAGGCGTCCTCGGTCAGCCATGACCCGCCGTAGGAGTCGCCCAGCGAGGTGGCCAGTTCGGACTCCAGGGCGGCGGCATGTCGTTCGCTCGCCAGCCGGGCGACCACCTGCGGCTCCGAGAGGCCGAGGTCGCGCGAGAGTGCCTCGATCACGGGGTCGGGCGCCGGGGGGCCTGGGGTGGCCAGGCAGGCGGCCACGATGGTGGCGCCCGCCACTGCACAGCGAAACATGCCGCCGCTCCTCGATGGGGGGTGCTGTCACGGTAACGGCTGACAGGCAAATGAGGAGATACCAAATATTTCCTATTAAGGCGATATACCCGACGTTCCGGCCACCGGCCACAAATGGAGATTTTTCGACCTAAAGTTGTAACCGGTGGTATGTCGGTATCGTATTGGGCCTGGAGGTGTTCTCTATGGGTAATGGTGTTCGTCATTTCGCCGGGGCCGCGGTGGGGGTGGCCGCGATCCCGTTGATCGCGGCCGGTCTTCTGTACGGACCCCGCGCGACCACGTCCGGCCTCGACTGGACGGCGGCCGCGGCGCTGGCGGGAACCGCGCTCCTCATCGGCGTCCTGGCCGGTTCCCGGATTTCCCCGGTCGCCTCGCTGCTGCCCGGCCTGGCTTTCACGGCATTGGCCGGGACGGTGGTCGTACGGGCCGCCACGGGAGGCGACCGGAGAATGGGATTCGGCCTGGTGCCCGCCGATTATCTGGACGCGTACGCGGCCTTGCTGAATACCTGGTCATTGGTGATCGGCGGCATTCTGCTGACCGCGTCGGTGTTCCCGTCCCGTTGGCGGGCGCGCCGGGGCGGGGCGGCGACTCCCGAGAAGGAGGAGGAGGAGCCGCCGCCGCTGCCCAAGCGCGTCCCGTTCGCGTCGAAGAGGATCACATCGGCGCGACCCGCTCCCGGGCCAGCCACAGGGCGATGACCACGTACGGCAGGACCAGGAGGGCGAACGTCGTGCCGTGGGAGAGGAACGGCGAGCCCGCGCCGTAGGCCGTGTAGACGGCCAGGGTGACGACGTTCGTCCCGAGCCCGGCCACCGACGTCACGGTGGCCCGCTGGTCGCCCGAGACGCGCTCCTGCAGTCGCGCGTCGGCCACCACGCCGGCCATCTGGAACGCCCCGAAGGAGACGGCGACCAGCGCGAACCCGGCCGGATGCGGGACGAGCGCGCCCGCCGCCATGGCCAGCGCCGCCAGCGCCAGGACCAGCGCGAACGAGCGCTCGGTCAGGCGCTGGGCGGGCCCCGCCAGCAGACCGCCCACCGCGGCCCCGACCCAGACGGCCAGGACGAGCAGGGGCACGGCCGTCCTGGGCGCGCCGGTCTCGGCGGCCAGGAAGGGGACGTACTCCTCCAGCGCACCCCAGATCGCCGTGACGACGGAGATCAGGACGATCGCTTCGAGCACGTTCCGATCGGTACGGGCCTCCGCGACACCGGCCCGCAGAACCGCGAGATACCGCCCACCCGAATCCACAGACGAATCCACGGACGAACCCACGGACGGATCAGCGACCGGCGGACGACGCTCCGGCAGCGTCAACGCCGTACCCGCGCACAACAGGCAGGCCACCACACTGGCCACCCCCACCGCGGGATAACCACCGACCGCGAAGACGGGTGTGGCCAGGGCGATCGCCGACGCGGCGGCGACGATGCCGACCGAATGGGCCCTGCCCATGATCAAGGCGTACCGCCCCTGGAGGCCCCGGCGTTCGAGCTCCTCGTACGCGAGCGCCTCGAAGGCGCCCGAGACGAGCGCGCCCTCGGCCCCCCACAACACGAAGCCCAGCGCGAAGGCCCAGTAGGACGGGAAGAGCACCCACAGCGCGAAGCCGGCCCCGGCCAGCAACGGGCCCAGGCACAGCAGCAGACGGCGGGACACCGCGTCGGCCCAGGCGCCGGAGGGGATCTCCAGCACCATGCCGGTCACGGACCAGATGACGAACAGCGAGGACGTCTCGGCCACCGAGAGCCCGGCATCGGTGAACAACAGCGTGTACACCGGGTAGAGCAGGACAAACTCGCCGAGAAACGTATAGACGTAAAGCTTGGGGACGAACATGCGGCCCTCTCGGAAGAGGCGGACAGGGACTCCGTCTGGTGCTCGGCACCTCGGAGGCCCGCGCGCGCGTCTTCCGCGTCGGCCGCTGGTGGTTCATCAATGTCGCCAGTGCATGCCCGGAGTCTAACCTCCGGCCCGCCTCCCGCGCTCGCCCGTATCGGCTAGGCGGACCTGGCTGGCTCCTCGGGCAGCGGGATCCATTTGTGCGCCCAGGTGACCAGCTCGTCGAGCACCGGGCGCAGCTCCTGGCTCATCTCCGTCAGGTGGTACTCGACCCGCACCGGCGAGGTGGGCAGCACACGCCGCTCGACGAGCCCGGCGGACTCCAGCTCGCGCAGCCGGCGGGCCAGCATCGTGTCGTTGATGCCCGGGATGGCCGCCTTGAGGTCGGCGTAGCGGTGGGCGCCCTTGAAGATCATGTGGATCACGGCGCCCGACCAGCGGGCACCGATCAGTTCGAGTGCGACGTGGAACCGGACGCAGACGGAATGGGGGCTCACGGGGATGATCCTAGCATTTGCTAAGAAATGTTTAGCTACTCAATAATGTTGAGGTATCAACTACCTGAGGAGGACCCCATGGACAAGCCAGTCCTGCAGATCATCGTCGCCAGCACCCGTCCAGGCCGCGCCGGACGCGAGGTCGCCGAGTGGTTCAGGGGCCGTGCCGTCGCCTCCGGTCACTTCGACGTCGAGCTGGTCGACCTGGCCGAGGTGGGCCTGCCGTTCCTCGACGAGCCGAACCACCCCAAGCTCAAGCAGTACGTCAACGCCCACACCAAGGAGTGGAGCGCCACCGTGGACCGGGGCGACGCCTTCGTGTTCGTGACCCCCGAGTACAACCACAGCTTCACGGCCGTGCTGAAGAACGCCCTGGACTACCTGCACCACGAGTGGCAGCACAAGGCGGCGGGGTTCGTCAGCTACGGCGGGATCTCCGGCGGCACCCGGGCGGTGAACGGCCTGCGCCAGGTCGTCAGCACGCTGAAGATGATCCCCGTGGTCGAGGCCGTCAACATCCCCTTCTACCAGCAGTTCATCGCCGAGGACGGCACCGTGGCGCCCAACGACGTGATGACCGCCGCCGCCGACGCCATGCTGGCCGAGCTGGCCAAGCTCACCGGCGCGCTGCGTCCCATGCGGCTGGCCTCCGCCTGAGCTACGCTGCCGGTCGTGGCGCTGGCAGTCGATGTGGTGGTCCGTTACCGCAAGGCGGTGACGTACGGCGTGCACGCGGTGCTCGCCGCCCTGGAGACCTCGGGCGTGGAGCACCGGCAGCTGCTGGGCGTCACCCCGGAGGAGACGGCGGCCCACATCGCGGCGAGCCGGGCCGACCGGGTGCTCGTGCTCTGGTCGTTCTACTCGCCCGACGCCGAGGCCATGGCCGCCGAGCTCGCCACCGTCAGGTCGCTCAGCGACGGCCGGGGGCTGCACATCGCCGGCGGGGTGCACGCCACCGCCGAGCCGCAGCAGGTCATCGACGCCGGCTGGGACCTGGCCGCGATCGGCGAGGGCGAGTCCACGATCATCGCCCTGGTCGAGGCGCTGCGGCGGGACGAGCCGCTGACGACCGTGCCCGGCCTCGCGGTCAAGGACGGCGACGGCGTCGCGCTCAGGACGCGCCCGGCCCCGCAGCTCCCGCTCGACGCGTTCCCGTCGTTCCTGGGGCGCAAGGGGCCGATCGAGATCACGCGGGGGTGCCGGTACACGTGCCGGTTCTGCCAGACGCCGTTCATGTTCGGCGGGCAGTTCCGCCACCGGTCGGTGGCGAGCGTGCGCGAGCACGTCAAAAGCATGGTCGAGCAGGGGCTGCGGGACGTGCGGTTCATCACGCCGACCTCGCTCTCCTACGGCTCGCCGGGCCCCGACCCGGATCTCGCGGCGGTGGAGGAGCTGCTGGCGGGGGTCAAGGAGGAGCTGCCGCCGCACGGCCGGGTGTTCTTCGGCAGCTTCCCGTCCGAGGTGCGGCCCGAGCACGTCACGCCCGAGGCGATGCGGCTGCTCAAGCGGTACGTGGCCAACGACAACCTGATCATCGGCGCCCAGTCGGGGTCCGACCGGGTGCTGGCCGCCTCGGGCCGGGGGCACGACACCTCGCCGGTACGCGACGCCGTCAGGATCGCCGTCGAGCACGGCTTCAGGCCGAACGTCGACTTCATCTTCGGCATGCCGGGGGAGTCGGAGGAGGACCAGCGCCAGTCGCTCGTGCTGGCCGGCGACCTGGCCGAGCTGGGCGCCCGCATCCACACGCACACGTTCATGCCGTTGCCCGGCACGCCCTGGCGGGACGCCGAGCCGGCGTTCATCCCGCTCACGACCATGCGCGAGCTCGACAGGCTGGCCCAGCGCGGCGACGCGTACGGCCACTGGCGCCGGCAGGCCGAGCACTCCGCCCGGCTGGCCGAGACGGCCAAGGCCTACCCGCGCCGCACCCGCCGCCGCAGAACGGACTGACGCGGGGCCCCGGACGGCCCGGGCGGGCGTGGGACGCGACCCGTCAGTCGTCGTCGGTGAGCCGGTCGAGCGCGCGGTTGATGGAGTCGCCGAGCGGCCGCAGCACCTCGGAGAGCGCCTCGGCGAGCGGGGTCAGGATCTCCGTCACCTCATCGAGCAGGTCGGGTGACGTGTGCTCGGGAGGCGCCCAGCGCATGGCGTCCGCGCTCAGCGTCTCCCATTCGTCCACGACGCCGTCGATGGCATCGAGGACGTGATCCGGATCGTTTGGCATGACTCTCTCCGGAACAAATCGGTCGGATACCTGCCACGGTACCGTCAGGCCGGGATCGACACCCCGACCCCGCCCCGGGTCTGCGCGCCGTACCGCTCCTTGTCGGCGGCCAGGTCGAGCGGGCGGATGGCGGACCGGGCGGCCAGCGTCTCGTCCGTGATGAGCGAGGCGGGCACCAGCCAGGAGACCTCGAACTCCAGCCCGTCGGGGTCCTTGGCGTACAGGGCCTTGGTGGTCCCGTGGTCGGAGGCGCCGACGAGGGAGCCCAGCTCGCTCAGCGTGACCGCGATGCGCTCCAGCTCGTCGAGCGTGTCGACCTCCCACGCCAGGTGGTAGAGCCCGACGGCGGTACGGCCGGCGGTCGAGGGCCCGGCGGCCTCGCCGATCTCGAACAGCCCGAGGTCGTGATCGTTGCTGGAGCCCGGGGCCTGGAGGAACGCGGCGCCGCGCATGCCCATGACCACCTCGAATCCGAGCGCCTCCCGGTAGAAGGCCACGCTGCGCTCCACGTCACGGACGTAGAGGACCGCGTGATTGAGCCTGTGGACCGGCATGGTCGTCCCCTTTCACCTGTTTCTCCCGGGTCAGAGTATATGAGAGTTCAACTAAACTGAGAGAGTGACCCGATGGCTGGATCCGGACGAGCAGCAGACCTGGCGCGACTTCCTGGCCGCCGGCCAGCTCATCAACGAGGCGCTGGACCGGCAGCTCCAGCGCGAGGCGGGCATGCCGCACACCTACTACATGATCCTGGTGGCGCTCTCGGAGGCGCCGGAGCGGTCGATGCGCATGAGTGAGCTGGCCGCCAGGGCCCAGAGTTCCCAGAGCCGTCTCTCGCACGCCGTCGCCCGGCTGGAGGAGCGCGGCTGGGTGCGCCGTGAGCGCTGCCCGGCCGACGGCAGGGGCAATGTCGCCGTCCTGACGGACGAGGGGTTCGCCACGCTGGCCGCCGCCGCGCCCGGCCATGTCGAGGAGGTGCGCCGGAGCCTGTTCGACGTCCTCACCCCCGAGCAGGTGCGCGAACTCGGCGCGATCTGCTCGGCCGTACGGGACACGCTGGAGCGGTAGCGAGCGAACTGTCGTGGCCAGGCCGTAACCTCTCCCGGTAGCCGAACGAGGGGATTGCCGATGCACGACACCGAAGAGGCGCTGTTCCGGACGGTCCACGGCATCGCCGGGCTGATGGCGGGCCAGCCCGTGCCCGTCGTCATGGAGGCGTTGCTGCGCCACCTGCCCAAGGCTCCAGGTCTCGAGGTGACGGAGATCCGCAAGATCGCAGAGGAGATCAGCGTCGGCCGCGACCCCTCGGGGCTGTGATTCACCCCGAATTGCTACTGAATGTCGCTCCCGGACGCGGATACCATCTCAACCATCTCGCGCTGGAGCAGGCATAAGGAGTTCGGGTGACGCTGGTCGCTGGGGTTGATTCCTCCACGCAGAGCTGCAAGGTCGTCATTCGTGACGCCGAGACGGGCGCGCTGGTCAGGCAGGGCCGCGCCGCCCATCCGGCCGGCACCGAGATCCACCCCTCCCACTGGTGGGCCGCGCTGCTGCGGGGCGTCGAGGAGGCCGGCGGGCTCGCCGACGTCGCGGCCGTCAGCGTGGCCGGGCAGCAGCACGGCATGGTCTGCCTCGACGAGGCGGGAGGCGTCGTGCGCGACGCCCTGCTCTGGAACGACACCCGCTCCGCCCGAGCCGCCGCCGACCTGGTGGCGGAGCTGGGCGGGCCGGGGGCCTGGGCCGAGGCGGTCGGCTCGGTGCCGGTCGCCTCGTTCACCGTGACCAAGCTGCGCTGGCTGGCCGAGCACGAGCCGGACAACGCCCGCCGCACGGCGGCGGTCTGCCTGCCGCACGACTGGCTGACCTGGCGGCTGGCGGGCGCGCTCGCCCTGGGCGCCGACCCGGCGGCCTGGCACGACGCGCCCCCGCCGCCGCTCGACCTGCTCGCCACCGACCGGGGTGACGCCTCGGGCACCGGCTACTGGTCCCCGGCGACCGGCGCCTACCGCACCGACCTGCTCAAGGCCGCCTTCGGCGCGGTCCCGCTGCTGCCCCGCGTGCTGGGGCCCAGCGACCGGGCGGGCGACCCGGCGTCCGCAGGGCCGCTGCTCGCGCCGGGCACCGGCGACAACATGGCGGCCGCGCTGGGCGTCGGGGCCGGGCCGGGCGACGTGGTGGTCTCGCTCGGCACGTCCGGCACGGTGTTCGCGGTCGCGGAGACGCCGAGCGCCGACCCCAGCGGCGCGGTCGCCGGGTTCGCCGACGCCACCGGGCGTTTCCTGCCGCTGGTGTGCACGCTCAACGCCGCCAGGGTCCTCGACGCCGCCGCCGGGCTGGCCGGGGTCGGCCTCGACGAGCTGAGCGACCTGGCGCTCCAGGCCCCGGCGGGGGCCGGCGGGCTGACGCTGGTGCCGTACCTGGAGGGGGAGCGCACCCCCAACCGGCCCACGGCCACGGGCTCGATCCTGGGGCTCACACTGGCCACCTCGACCCCGGCCCACCTGGCCCGCGCGGCCGTGGAGGGCATGCTGTGCGGCCTGGCCGACGCCCTCGACGCGCTCGGCACGCGGCCGGAGCGGGTGCTGCTGATCGGCGGCGCGGCCCGCTCCGAGGCCGTACGCCGCGTCGCGCCGACCGTCTTCGGCGTGCCGATCGCGGTGCCGCCGCCCGGCGAGTACGTCGCCGACGGCGCCGCCCGCCAGGCCGCCGCCGCCCTCCTCACGACCCCCGACTGGCGGACCGAGGACACCGCGGCCTACGACGCGCCGGCCGTCCCCGAGATCCGCGCCCGCTACGCCAGGGCCACCGCCCAGGTGCTCGACTAGCGGCGACGCCCTACGACCCCGGGGTGACGCCGAGGGGGACTCAGGGTCGGAGTCAGGGACGTGTAGGGGGCGGCGCCGGATGTGCCGCCACGCCTGGGCACGCGAGAGTTGGGCACATGACCGCAGTGCCGAACAGCAGAGTGAGAGTCGCGAGAGCGCCCTGGAGCGTGAGCCCGAGGGCCCTCATGACCCCGGCGAGGCTCTACCCCCTGATCGCCTGTGCATCGATCGTGTTCTCGGTGGTCGCGATCCTGGTCGGTCACTTCGGGCCCGACCCCTACCTCGACCCCATGAACGTGACCATCAGCGAGTACGCCGTGACCGACCGCGGGGGCGTCACGGAGGTCGCGATGGCGGTGCTCGGGATCGGGTCGCTCGCGCTGCTGGCCGCGCTGAGGAGGATGGGGGCGCCGATCCGGGGGTTGCCGGAGAAGTTGCTCATCGTGTGGTCGGCGGCGCTGGTCGTGGTGGCGGTCATCCCGACCGTCCCCCTCGGCCTCGATCTCGACCTCGCGGCCCAGGTCCACCGGTACGTGTCGATCGCCGCGTTCGTGAGCCTCCCGGCCGCCGGGGCCCTGCTGGTGCCCAGGCTGACCGCGGACGCCCACTGGAAGCCCGTCGCGCGGGCCGTGGAGTGGGTGGCGCTGGCGGGCGGGTTCGGGCTGCTGGCGATCACGTACGTGGCCCTGCCGGGGGAGCGGGTCATGATCGGGCTGGTCGAGCGGCTGCTGCTGGGCGCGGAGGTGTCGTTGCTCGGCCTGCTGGCGGCCTGGGCGCTGTGGCTGGCGTGGGCTCCGGCCCGCGCCCCGAAGCACCCAGTAGACGCAAATTTCCCGACATATCACAGATTTATCGCTAGTCGATCTTAATCCCGTCTGTTTCGGTGCTATTCTCTCCCGCGATCTTCTATGCGGGAGCAGGTGTCATGGCATCGGGCAGATCCATCCGATTCAAGATCTCGACGCTGCTCGTCATCCCCTTGATCTCCCTGATCGCGCTCTGGGGCTTCGCCGCGAGCACGACGACGGGTGAGGCGCTGAACCTCTTCAAGATCGACGCGATCTGGTCGAGTGTGATCAACAACGCCGACGGCCTGGTCTCCAACCTCCAGACCGAACGCCTGGCCTCCGCCGAACGCCTCGCGGGCACGGCGACCGAGCAGGCGGCCCTGTCCAAGGCCCGCGCCAAGGTGGACGCCAGCAGGAAGACCCTGCGCGAGCAGGGCCTGGCGGACGACGCCCAGTCGGCCATGACCGAGGACATGAAGAAGCAGTTCCAGGTCGTGCTGGAGACCATGGACCGGCTTCCCGAGGTCAGGCGCAAGGTCGACGACCGCAGGCTCACCCCCGGCAACCTGGTCACCGAGTACGCCAAGGTCTCCGACGAGGTCCACCTGCTGTACTCCAGGCTGACCGTCAGCACCGACCTCGAACTCTCCGTCCAGGCCCACGGCCTGATCGCGGCCGACGAGGTGCGCGAGCTGCTCAGCCGCGAGAACGCCCTGCTCGTCGCCTCCAACGGCCGCCCCTCGATGCACGACGTGCACCTGCTGGCCGGCATCGACGGCACCCGCACGTTCCTGTTCCCGAAGGCGCTGGCCAACCTCGACACCGAGCTGCGGGCGCCGTTCGAGAAGCTGTTCTACTCCTCCAGGTACATCACCATGGAGAGCCTCCTACGGAGCTTCGTCGCGGGCCAGCCGGCCGACATGGACCTCTGGCGTGGCATCGCCGACCAGGTGCTCAAGGACTACAGCGAGGCCATCTGGGGCACCGGCGACAAGCTGCTGGGCCGGATGCAGCCGGCCGGCGTGGTGATCATCGTCAGGGCCGCGATCGCGGGCGCGCTGGGGCTCATCGCGGTGGCCTTCTCGATCTTCATCTCCATCCGGGTGGGCCGCAGGATCACCAGGGAGCTGGCCACCCTCCGCCGTACGGCGCTGGACCTGGCCGAGGTCAGGCTGCCCGACGTGGTGGCGAAGCTGCGTACCGGCGAGCGGGTGGACATCGAGGCCGAGGCGCCGCCCATCAAGGTCGGCGGCGACGCCACCAGCGAGGTCGCCGACCTCGCCGCGGCCTTCGACAGCGTGCAGAGCACCGCCGTGGACGCCGCCGTCGAGCAGGCCAGGCTGCGCGAGGGCGTGGCCGAGGCGCTGCGGAACCTGGCCAGGCGCAGCCAGTCGCTGCTCCAGCGCCAGCTCCGGATGCTGGACGAGATGCAGCGCCAGACCGAGGAGCCCGAGGCCCTGGAGCGCCTGTTCCGGCTCGACCACCTGACCACCCGCATGCGCCGCCACGCCGAGGGCCTGGTGCTGCTCTCGGGCGGCACGGCGGGCCGCAGGTGGCGCGGCGTCATCCCGGTCGAGGACGTGCTGAGCGGCGCCGCCGCCCAGGTCGAGGAGTACACCCGGGTCCGGGTCTACCCGATGCCCGAGTGCGGCGTCTCCGGCTCGGCCGTGGCCGACCTCATGCACCTGTTCGCCGAGCTGATCGAGAACGCGACGTCGTTCTCCTCGCCCGCCAACGAGGTCTCGGTGCGCGGCGAGATGGTCGGCAGGGGCTTCGCGGTCGAGATCGAGGACCGCGGCCTCGGCATGGACGAGGAGATCCGCAAGGCCATCAACGACCGGCTGGCCAGCCCGCCCGAGTTCGACCCCGCGCAGACCGAGCGGCTGGGGTTCGCGGTGGTCGGCATGCTGGCCGCCAGGCACGGCATCAAGGTGACGCTGAAGCTGTCCCCGTACGGCGGCACGACCGCCATCGTGCTCGTGCCCGGATCGCTGGTCGAGCCGATGGCGACCCCGATGCGCCCGCTGGAGTTCGAGCCCGTGTCCGTCTCCGTCGTCCGGTCCGACCGGCCGCTCGACGCGGGGGAGACGACCGGGCCGGGCGAGCTGCCGCGCCGGGTCCGTACGAGCAAGCGCGCGGGACCCGCCGTGGGCGAGGATCCGGAGCCGGCGCGCCGCGAACGGCAGACGGGCCTGCCGCAGCGGCAGCGGCTCAGGCAGGCGCCTTCTCCCGCGCCGCCGTTCCCGGCTCCCGTGGCCGAGGAGCGTTCTCCTGAGGAGGCCAGGGCGCTGCTCTCCTCACTCCAGTCCGGATGGCAGCGGGGGCGCCAGGACAGTGACCAGGATGGGGGTTCCCGACCGTGAGCCGCGAGCACGAGTGGGTTGACGAGGAGGCCGGGCCCGTCGTCCGGCCGTACGCCGTGGCGCGGGGGCGCACCAGGCCCTCGTCCCCGGCCCTCGATCTGCTGGCGACCGTCGTCTCGACGGGACGGCCCGCGCCGGCCAAGGCCGAGCTGAGCGGCCAGCACCGGCGGCTGATGGGCTGCCTGTCCGGCCAGTCCAGGCCCGTCGCCGAGGTCGCCTCGGAGCTCGGACTGCCCGTGGGCGTGATCCGGGTGCTGCTCGGCGACCTGCTGGAGTACGACCTGATCGACGTGCGCCCGCCGCGCGACAAGACCGCCACCCCGACGGAGAGCCTGCTCCGCGAGGTGATCAGCGGGCTGCGCGCGCTCTAGCCCGGCGACGGGCCGCGCGCCCTAGTTCGCGGCGGTGAGCGTCCGCAGGGAGTGCTCGACCAGGGTGACCATCACTTCCTTGGCCGAGGCCCTGCGCCGCACGTCGCACAGCATCACGGGGACGTCGTCGTCGAGGTCGAGCGCGATGCGCACGTCGTCCACGCTGTGCTGGGACGCGCCCTCGAAGCAGTTGACGGCCACCACGAACGGGGTGCCGCGCTGCTCGAAGTAGTCCACCGACGGGAAGCAGTCGGTCAGCCGCCGGGTGTCGGCGATCACGACCGCGCCCAGCGCGCCGTAGGACAGCTCGTCCCACATGAACCAGAACCGTTCCTGGCCGGGGGTGCCGAACAGGTAGACGACCAGCCCGTCGCGGATCGTGATGCGGCCGAAGTCCATCGCCACGGTGGTGGTCGTCTTGGCCTCCACGCCGTCGAGGTCGTCGACCCCGATCCCGCGGTCGGAGAGCACCTCTTCCGTGCGCAGCGGCTTGATCTCGCTGATCGACCCGACCAGGGTGGTCTTGCCGACGCCGAACCCGCCCGCGATGAGGATCTTCAGCGCGACGGGGTCCTCAGAGAGCACGGAGTCCATTGATCACTTCCTTGAGAATGCGCTCATTCGAACGCGACCCTGTTGCCGAGGGCGACGTCACCGAGATGAGGCCGTGGTCACGCATGTCGCCGAGCAGCACCCGGACGACGCCTACGGGCAGGTCGAGCTCGACGGCCAGATCGGCCACCGAGATCGGGCTCCGCGCCGCCCGCAGGATGAGCTGTTGTTCCGGACCGAGGTCGTCCGCCTGGTCGGCGAGCGCGCGCACGGTCGCGACGAGGTCGAAGGCGTCTCCCGACGAGCGCGTCCGACCCCGGATGAGGGCGAAGGGCCGGACGACGGGCCCGGCCTCCTCGTCGTACCAGCGGGGGGCGTCGGTCATGCCGTTCCCGCGCGCGGGTTGGTGGTGATGTGCTGGCCCACCCGCTTGACCAGCATCGCCATCTCGTACGCGATGTGCCCGACGTCGACGTTCGCCTCGGCGATCACGGCCAGGCAGGTGCCCTGTCCGGCCGCGGTGACGAACAGGAACGCGCTCTCCATCTCCACGATGGTCTGGCGCACGTCGCCGCCGCCGAAATGGCGTCCGGTGCCGCGGGCCAGGCTCTGGAAGCCCGCCGCCACGGCCGACAGGTGCTCGGCGTCCTCGCGGGTCAATCCCTTGGAGTACCCGACGGCCAGGCCGTCGGTGGAAAGGATGACCGCCTGGCGGACGGCGGCGACCCTGCTTGCCAGGTCGTCGAGCAGCCAGTTCAGCTCACCGGTGTTGGTGGTTTGCGCAGTCATGCGTCCCCCTTGCTCATGGGCTCCTCCTCGGAGGCTTCTTCTCGGGCACGTTGGGTTCCCCGTTGGAACGCGGAGAACAGGTCGCGTACCTCGTCGGGAGAGCGTTCGGTCTGCGGCTCCGGCTCCGACGGTCCGTCCTTGAGCTGCGGCGCCAGGTGCGCCTGGCGCACGCGCCTGGGCAGTCCGGCGTGGGTGCCCGAGGTGACCACCGCGAGCGCCTTCCTCGTCCGGCTCGGCAGCTCCGGCGGCCGGCCGTCGCCGTCCCCCACGGTCAGCGCGGCCGGCTCGCTCACCAGCGAGCGCGGGACGAGCACGATGGCCGCGGTGCCGCCGTAGGGCGAGCGGCGGAGCTGCACCTTGATGTCGTGGCGTTCGGCCAGCCTGGCCACCACGAACAGGCCGAGCCGGTCGCTGTCGGCCAGGTCGAACTCGGGCGGTGCGGACAGCAGCTTGTTGATCGCGGCGTACTCGACGGCCGACAGCCCGAGCCCCTTGTCCTCGATCTCGATGGCGTAGCCGTTGCTGACCAGGTCGCCGCGGACCTGGACCACGGTGTCCGGCGGTGAGTAGATGGTGGCGTTCTCGACCAGCTCGGCCACGAGGTGCGTGAGGTCGGCCGCGGACCCGCCGTCGAACGCGCCGTCCGGCAGGGTCTCGACGTTGACCCGCGTGTAGTCCTCGACCTCGGAGACCGCGGCCCGGACGATGTCGATCACGGGCACCGGCCTGCGCCAGGCCCGCGCGGGGGCCGACCCGGACAGGATCATCAGGCTCTCGGCGTGCCGCCGCATGCGGGTGGTCAGGTGGTCGAGGCGGAAGAGCTCCTCCAGCCGGTCGGGGTCGTGCGTACGGCGCTGCATGCCGTCGAGCAGCCCGAGCTGCCGGTGCAGCAGGCCCTGCTTGCGCCTGGCGAGGTTGAGGAAGACCTGGCCGACCCCGCGGCGCAGCGCGGCCTGCCCGACGGCCGCCGTCACCGCCGTGCGCTGCACGGAGGCGAAGGCCCTGCCGACGTCGGTGATCTCCGCCGATCCGCTCACCCTGATGGCCCTGGCCTCCTTCCGCACGTCAACGTCCTCGCCCTTGCGCAGCCTGTCCACGACGTCGGGCAGGCGCACCTCCGCCAGCTCGATCGCGGCGGTGCGCAGCCCGTAGAGCTCGCCCGCCAGGCGCCGACCGAAGCGTACAGAGATGATGATCGACGCGAGCACGGCCATCAACCCGAGGCCGCCCGCGACGGCCATCTTGACGACCGTGCCGGTCGCGGCCCGCGAGGTCCGGGCGGCCAGCGCCTTGGCGGCGGCCACGCTGTCGCGGTCCAGTTCGGCGGTGAGCCGGTCCACCGCGCCCTTCCACGCCTCGGCGTCGGCGGGCGGCGTCCCGGTCTTGACGACCCTGGCCTCCATCGAGGCGAAGGTCAGGAACGGCTGGGAAGCGAACACCTGCTCGTACGGCCTGCGCAGCGGCACGTCGAGCCCGGCCAGGCCGCGGGCGTGCAGGAACTTCCTGGAGGCCGCGTACTCGGTGAAGGCCGCCCGCTCGGGCTCGGTCAGCCGCTTGTCCACCAGGCCGCCGACGATGAGGGCGTGCTCCCTGGCGATGTACTCCCTGGCGCCGCCCATGGCCTGCAACGAGGAGGCCTGCTGGAAGACGGTCAGGTCGGAGACGGAGATCAGGTGGTCGTAGAGCGCGAAGACGGTGTCGAGCACCTGGTTGTAGGCGTCCAGGCCGGCCAGGCGGGAGCTGAGGCCGCCGTCGATGTCGGCGCGGACGGCGCCGAGCCGGTCGAGGTGGGCGGTCAGGGCTTCGAGCGGCATCCGGAGGTCGTCGCCGATCGCGTCGCCCGCCTCGGTGACGGCCTGCTCGAAGTCGGCCGCCGCCTGGTCGGTACGGGCTCGCTGCGCGCCCAGGGTCTCGGTGAGTTCACGGGTGGTGAGCGCCTCCGCGGAGCGCACCCGTTCGGCCTGGAGCTGTACGCCCAGGTCGGTGGAGGTGACGCCGAGGGTCTCGTAGAGCGTGTCGGCCCGGAGGAGTGACTGTGCGTCGCCCATGGTCAGGTTGAGGACGAAACCCCACAGCGCACTGAGAGACAGGAGGGGTAGCAGCAGCAATAAAAAGATCTTGAACCGAATTGACCGGTTTCGCGAGCCCATGTCCCAACCTCGAGTCGGGGGCATTTCCACACCTTGTGTAAATACACCTCCGGAAGATCGCACAGGAGACTAGCATCGTTTATGGTTCCGGCGCAGTGGGAGGAACAGGATGATTACCGTGATTATTGGGGCATGATCTCGGTCTCCCGGCGGGCCACGTGCAGCACCCGCCAGAGCCAGACCAGCGCGACCAGCGAGATCACGATGAGTCCGCCCCAGTTCACCAGCGTGTACACGTGCACCTGCCACCCGGTCACGTGCGGGACCCGGCCGATCCGCAGCAGCTCGAACTGCCAGGGCCGCCCGGTCAGGACCAGCGTGATCGCGATGGCGATGGCGCTCATCGAGTCCCAGAGCGCGTGCAGCAGCGAGACGCCGAGGTAGCTCCACACGAGGTGCCCGGTGAGGCGTCCGCGGCCGGCGAACAGCACGCCGCCGAGTATCGCGGTCCACAGGCCGTGGCCCACGGGGGCCAGGATGCCCCTCAGGATCTCGGTCTCGACGAGCTGCGCCAGCGACAGGCCGTCGGCGGTGAACAGGGCGTTGAAGGCGTATCCGGAGCTCTCGAAGGCGGCGAAGCCGAAGCCGACCGTCGCGCCGAGCACCACGCCGTCCCGGGGCGAGCGCCTGACCGCGTGCCGGGTGACGTACATCAGCTGCCGAACAGCACGACGGTCGGCACGAGGTTGGAGTTGGCCGTCCAGGCCGTGACGGCGACCGCGGCCGCCCACAGGACCAGGCCGCCCGGGAAGACCCGCAGCCAGGGCCTCACGCGGTCAGTTCCCGCACGGCCCTGCGCGCGGCCACCATCGCCGCGTCGCCGCCGGCCGCCGGTTCGGTGTCCGACCCGGCGATGGCGATCCGGCCGAACCGCCTGCGGGCGACGTCGGCGGGGAAGGGGCCGTCGGGGTAGAAGGGGTGCCAAGGTCTGCAGTACGCCACCGGCCGCCCGTGCCCCCAGCGGTGGACGGTGATCGCCTCGATGCCCGTCCGGGGGCCCAGCAGCCGGGCCACCTGGTCGCGCACGCCGTCCTCCAGCCGGTCGTACGGCGTCGCCATCATCTCCCGCCGGCCCGCCGCCGCCCCCGCCACGGGCCCCAGCTCCGACCGGCAGGGCGTGGCCAGCAGGCGCAGCCCCTCGGGCGCGGGTTCGCTCAGGCACCAGTACGCGCCCGTCCACCGGGTGCGGCCGATCCGCGCCCGTCCGCCGCGCAGCCGCACGCTCGCCTCCAGGACCGGCAGCCGGGCCGCCTGGCCCAACGCCCGCCGCTGCTGCTCGGGCAGGTCGGGCACGAGGTGCGGCACGACGGCGCTCCAGCAGGCCATGATCACCGACTCGGCGCCGACGGTCCTGACCCGATGCCCGTCGAAGTACGCGACGACCACGGACGCGTCCCCGTGCCGTACCGACACCACCGGGCTGGACGGCCGCAGCGTGGCCCGTCCGGCCCTGAGGCTGCCGGTCAGGGGCCCGGCGGCCGAGGCGTACCGCGAGGGCTTGTCGAGGCACAGGCCGCCGAAGCCCGGATATCCGGCGGCCCAGGCGTCCACCGCGCCGAGCGCCCGGCCGTCGTAGGCCCGCTCGGCGCACGGCAGCGTCCGGCAGAAGCGTTCCGCGTCGGGATGCGCGCCGCAGACCTCCAGCAGGAACCGGGAGTAGGTCAGCTCGGCCAGGCGCTCCTGCTTGTCCTCCTGCGACAGGCCGCGGAACCAGTCGGGCGGGTCGTCGCGCAACCTGCGCAGGTCGGCGACGGCCCGCGCGGCCAGCGGCAGGTCCTCCAGCCGGCCGGCCGGGACGAGGGTGTCGGCGCCGAAGCTCTCCCTGTCGCACATCACGCCTACGGCCGGGCGCGCGTCGAACCCCGCCGGGCCGCCGTGGTCGCCGGGGTCGCGGTTGTCCAGCACGAGCACGCGGGCCTTCGGATCCCCGCGCAGCCACTCCTCGGCCGCGCCGAGGCCGCTGCGCCCGCCGCCCACCACCACGAGGTCGTAGCTCTCGCCGGTGGGCTCCGGCGGGCCCGCGTGCCGCCAGAAACGGCCGTCGCGCAGCGCGTGCGGCACGGCGACCGCCTGGGCGGTGTCCCCGCGCAACCCTCCGGCCGGTTCCGTCGCGTGGACAACGGCTTTCGCCGCCGAGCATCCCAGAGCGCTCACCGTTATCCCGTCGAACAAGTCACGGCGGGAAATGGGCACATCCATCCCGAGGTCGCGCGGATTCATGCTCATGAGGGCAATCATCAGCACTTCGGCCAAAAGCCCCACAGGGGCGCGCAGCGGTTCGAGAAACATTTTGCGTGGCCTATTACCGCGAATGCCCGTTTGGAGTAGCGTCCGGAATGGAAGCGAGCGGGGGGAGCGCGGTGGTCGGCAAGCAGGGCAGGGTCACGGGAAAGATCGGCCCTGGGCTCGTCGGCGAGGTCATGATCGCGGTCAGGGGCGGGGTGGAGGCCTTCTACGCCCACCCCAGCGTGCCCGGCGAGGAGTTCGGCCTCGGAACCATCGTCGTCGTGGTGGAGTACTTCCCCCCGCGGACGGTTTACGTGGCCAGAGCACTCGTCTAGGGAGGGCCGATGTCCCCCGAGGTCTTCATCGTCGCCGCGGTCGCGGTCGTCGCGGTCGTCGTCGTGATCCTGCTGTTCAAAGCCGTCTGGCGGGTCGCCGAGCCCAACGAGGCGCTGATCATCTCCGGTCTGGGGGCGCGCCGGCGCGGCGAGGGCGTCGACAGTCTCGGCTTCAAGATCATCACGGGGAAGGGCACGGCCGTGCTGCCCGGCTTCCAGGCCGCCCGGCGGCTGCGCCTGGACACCAGGGCCGCCAACCTCCAGGTCTCCTGCGTCACCCAGCGGGGCATCCCCGTCCACATCCGCGGCGTGGTCATCTACAAGGTCGGCGACGACCTGTCCTCGATCGCCAACGCCGCCCGCCGCTTCCTCGACCAGCAGGACTTCATGACCAGCGCGATCCACGAGCTGTTCACCGGACACCTGCGCTCGATCATCGGCAACCTCACCATCGAGGACCTGATACTCAACCGCGAGCGCCTGACCAGCGAGACCAGGGCCTCGGCCGCCGACGAGATGAGCAAGCTCGGGCTGATCGTCGACTCGCTGCAGATCCAGGAGATCGACGACGAGACCGGCTACATCGCCAATCTGGGCAAGCCGCACGCCGCCAGGGTCGCCGCCGTCGCCCGCATCGCCCAGGCCCAGCGTGACCAGGAGGCCACCGAGGCCGAGCAGATCGCCGCCGCCAACAAGGCCGCGGCCCAGCGCGACGCGCAGATCAAGCGGGCCGCCTACCAGGCCGAGATCGACCGGGCCCAGGCCATGACCAGGCAGGCGGGGCCGCTGTCGGAGGCCAGCGCCCGGCAGGAGGTCGTCGTCCAGGAGACCAGGGCCGCCGAGCTGGAGGCCCAGCTCGCCGAGCAGCGGCTCCAGTCGCAGGTGCGCAAGCCCGCCGACGCCAAGGCGTACGAGACCGTCACGCTGGCACAGGCCGACCGGGACGCCCGCATCGCCCAGGCCCAGGCCGAGGCCCAGGAGACCGAACTGCGCGCCGGCGCCCAGGCGAGCCAGGTCAAGCTGGCCGCCGCCGCCGAGGCCGAGTCCGTACGGCTGCGCGGCGAGGCGGCCGGCGCGGCCACCAAGATCGCCGGTGAGGCGGAGGCCCAGGCCGCCCAGGCGCGCGGGCTGGCCGAGGCGCAGGCGGCCAGGGCGCTGGGCCTGGCGGAGGCCGAGGCGATCAGGGCGCGGGCCGAGGCGCTGAAGGAGAACCAGGAGGCGGTCATCGCCCAGCAGCTCGCCGAACGCTGGCCGGAGGTCGTCGAGGCGGGCGCGAAGGCGTTCGCGAACGTGGACCACATGGTCGTGCTGAACGGCGCCCAGGGCGTGGAGGAGCTTTTGGCCAAGGCGCTCACGCTCGGCGGCACCGGGCTCGGCCTGGCCAGGGCGCTGCTCAACGGCGGAAGCCAGAACGGCGCCGAACCTGAAATCCCTCGCGAACCCATTGAATCCCGCGAATAGCGACGTTACTCGGCTCCTTACTCGCCGCTTCCTCTAGCGTTTCCGAAAAAGCCGCTAGAGCAAGGGGAGAATTCGTGCTTAAGGCTATTTCGGGGGTATGTCTGAGCATGATGGTCCTGGCCGGATGTTCCTCCGGCGAGGCCGGTGACCAGGCCGCCGGGTCGGCGCAGCCCTCCGCGTCCTCCTCGGCGGTGGAGGCGGCCAGGCTGCGTGCCGCCCTGCTGCCCGTGCCCAAGGGCATGCGCATCGCGTACGGGCCGGAGATGGGGGCGTTCGGCTCGCTCAAGTCCACCCAGGAGGGGCTGGCCGCCATCCAGCAGGCCAAGCTGGAACGCCCGGAGTGCGCCGGGGCCGCCCAGCTCGACGCGGCCAAGCCGGAGGTCGCCCGCGCGCCCGCCGCCGTCATCGCCTTCTCCGCCGCGCGCGGCTCGATCACGCAGGCCGTCGTGTCGATGCCGTCGGCGTCCATGCCCGCGCCGCTGCCGCCGCAGTGCGCCCGGTACAAGGCGACCGTCGAGGGCGCGGACGTGACCTACCGCACCGCGAAGCTGGCCATGCCGGCCAGGGGCGACGAGTCGCGGGCGTACCTGACGACGGCCTCCGGCGGCGGCAAGCACGCCCAGATCGGGTCGGTCGTGATCAGGCGGGCACACCTGATCATGAGCATGCTCGTCGTCGGCCAGAAGGTGAAGGCCGACGGCCTGTACGAGCTCGCCCGCCTCGCCGACCAGAACCTGGCCCGCGTCACCCGCTGAGTCTCAGATGAGCACGTGGTCGTCCGGGCGGCCGACGAAGGAGAACTGCGCGTTGCGGGTCAGCTTGATGTGGTCGGCCTGCCAGGTGTGCATGGAGGCGTCGGCGCTGCGCCAGTAGACGAAGTTGAAGCGGTCCGCCGAGTAGATCTTGACGGAGTCCTCCTTCAGGCGGCGTACCAGGTGCGTGTCCTCCCCCCGCGTGATGTCCGCGAAGCCGTACGAGCGGAACATGTCCGCCTTGCCGAGGAACGTGCCGCCCTGGACGAGGAAGGAGTACCGGTGCTCCAGGCCGGGCAGGCGGAGCATGGTGGTGTTGCTGCCCTCGAAGTACGCGTAGTGCGCCCCCTTGCCGACCAGCTCGGCGTCGGAGTAGTCGAACGCGCGCACCAGGTCCGACAGGTAGTGCTCGCCGTAGAGGTTGTCGTCGTCCATCTTGGCGATCAGTTCGCCCTCGGCGGCGGCGATGCCCAGGTTCATGCAGGCGCCGAGCGTGAGCTCCGGGGCGGCGGGCAGGACGACGACGTCCGTGATGCCGGCCATGCGGGCCTTGTCGGCGACGACCACCGGGTCGATGTCCAGCCCGTGCAGGACCATGATCAACTGTAGCGGCCGGTGGAGCTGCCGGGCCACCGACGAGATCGCGTGCTCGATCTGCGAGGCCCGGTTGGTCGGCAGCACGACCGAGATCGAGCGCGACCGGGGTGCGGTGGCGTGGCCGAGGTTCTGCAGGATCTGGTCCACCCGGTGCGAGAACAGGTGCTTGTCGAAGACCTCCCGCATGGCCAGGTGGCCCATCCTGGCCCGCAGCTCGGGGCTGTTGATCAGGTGCAGCACCTGGTTGTACGACTCCACCGGCTCCCGCGCGATCGGGATCAGCCCGCCGAACGTCTCCTCGATCGCCCGCGACCACCCCGACACCACCGGGGTCGCGCACGCCGACAGCTCGAAGACGCGGCGCGCGCACATGGTCGGGGAGTCGAGCACGGAGTTGACGTTGAGGAAGACCTTGTACATCCGGTACGCCGCCAGCATCTGGTCGTAGGGCAGCTCGCCCACGATGTGCGGCCGGTACTTCTCCGGCCAGGCGTACTTCTCGTCCACCTCGCCGTTGCGGGCGAAGATGTGCAGGCCCAGCTCGCGCACCGGGTCGAGGACGGTCTCCATCTGCTCGCGGCGCTCGGGGTGCTTGTCGCGGAAGTACATGCCGGCGAAGACGACGTCGTGCAGGCGGCCCTGCTTCTGCTGGATCGGGTTGTGCACGCGCGGCTGGGCGGCGAACTGCAGCACGTCGACGCGGTCGTGGCCCAGCACCTCGCGATACTTCGGCACCATGTCGCCGTCGCAGGTGAAGACGTGGTCGAACAGCTTGGCCGTGTCGATGAAGAAGTCGAAGTTCGGCGGGTCCTCCTTGTTCCAGAAGACCGTCGGGATGCCCTCGGAGCGGCACCAGGCGACCAGGTCGCGCAGCGGGTCCTTGGGGGCGTTCGTGCCGGTCATCTGGTAGCGCCAGCGGCCCTGGTTGCCGTGCCAGGCCGACTCGCAGAACAGCAGGTCGGGGCGCTTCTCGGCGAAGATCTCCGGCCAGTCCTTGAGGCCGAACTCGATCTGGTCCCACTCGTACCTGAAGGCCATCCTGGAGAAGTCGTCCAGGATCACCGCCACCTTGAGGTCGGGCCGGTTGACCGGGCCGAGCGGCCACTTCGCCGCCGGCACCTCGACCAGCGGGGGGCGGTGGCCGGCGAGCTGGGCGGCCTCGGCGACCGGCATGGGCGGCTTGGGCGCCCTGTCCTTCGACCGGACCGCCTCGACGATCTTCCCCGGGCTCTTCGAGCCCAGGGCCTCGCCCAGCTTGAACGTGCGCTTGGCCTGGGTGGCCTCCAGCTTCCAGCCGGCGTACGCGGCCTTGGCCTCGGCGATCTCCAGCCGCCGCCGCAGCTCCCTGACCTCTGCCTCGAACCGCTCGACGAGCTTGCGCTCCTCGGGCAGCCAGTTGACGGGACCCAGTCGCTGGAATGCGGGGGGCTCAGGGTTTTCGGCCATGGTGATACGCCTATCGCTCAGCGGAGGTATGTCATAGTACGGCGGATTCAGCCGCTATTCAGGGCGTTTGGCCTGGGAAGCGGGAGCCAGGTTGTCGCCCTTCAGCCACGCCGCGATCACCGTCGCGATGCGCGGACCGGCCTTGCCGTCCCACAGCACCGGCAGCTCGCCGGCCGGGGTGGCGGCTCCGTCGGCGAGCGCCTTCTCCGCCGCGGCGGGCAGCAGCGCGGGCGTGACCAGGCGGTTCGTGCCGTGCGTGATCGTGATCGGCCGCTCGGTGTTGGGCCGCAGCGTCAGGCAGGGGACGCCCAGCATGGTCGTCTCCTCCTGCACGCCGCCGGAGTCGGTGACGACCAGCGCCGCGCCCCGCACGAGTGAGAGGAAGTCCACATAACCCAGCGGCTCGATGACCTTGATCGTGCCGCCGTCCACCAGACCCGCCTCGGCCAGCCGCGCCTTGCCGCGCGGGTGCACCGGCACCACGACCGGCGTCCGCCGCGACACCTCCAGCACGGCCTCGACCAGCTCCCTGGCGGCCTCGGCGGTGTCCACGTTGGCCGGGCGGTGCAGGGTCGCCACGGCGTACCGGGCCGGCAGGCCCATCCGCGCCACCAGCGGCGCCGGGTCCAGCGCGGGCAGCGCGGCGAAGAGGCTGTCGATCATCGGGTTGCCCACCAGGTGCACCTTCGCGGGCGGCACGCCCTCCGAGGCCAGATAGGCCAGGGCCTCGGGCGAGGTGACGAACAGCAGGTCGGCCAGCGCGTCGGTGACGACCCGGTTGACCTCCTCGGGCATGCCCCGGTCGAACGAGCGCAGCCCGGCCTCGACGTGCGCGGTCCTGATGCCGAGCTTGGCGGCGACCAGGATCGCGGCCAGCGTCGAGTTCACGTCGCCGTAGACCACGACGAGGTCGGGCTCCTGGGCGACGAAGACGTCCTCCAGGCCCACGAGCAGGGCCGCGGTCTGCCTGGCGTGCGTGCCGGAGCCCACCGCCAGGTTGGCCACCGGCTCGGGCAGCCCGAGGTCGGCGAAGAAGACGTCCGACATCAGCGCGTCGTAGTGCTGCCCGGTGTGGATGATGCCCTGCCGCACGCCGAGTTCACCGAGTGCACGCACCACCGGGGCCGCTTTCACGAAATTGGGACGAGCACCCAAAACGTGCAGGACCAGGGGGTTCTCCCTCATTGACCTCGCCTTTCATAGCGGAAGGGAAAAAACGCTGCCTATGGTACGGTCACCGCGTGGCATCCGACGCCAGTCGTCAAGACTCCTCCAAGGTTTCCGCGAAGTCCGCCCGGGCCGGCGTCGGGGGACTTCTCAAAGGCTTCGTCCAGCATCCCGTCATCGTTTCCCGCGTCGTCGTGACCAAGGTCAAGTCCGACCCCGTCCGCGTGGCGCAGGCCGCCGCCGACGCGCTCCCGCCCAAGCTGCGCCCGTTCGTCGGCAGCGTGGCCTGGCCGGCCGCCCGCGGCGCCCGGCGCATGGTCCGCAAGCTCGGCATGCGCATGATCAAGGCGCCGTGGAACGAGGCGAAGGCCCACTGGGACGCCGGCCGGGTCTCCCAGGCCGCCGAAGTGCTCGACGCGCACACCAAGTACCCCTTCGTCAAGCGCAGGGCCGCCTACTACCGCGGCGAGCTGGCCGCCATCAGCCCCGACCCGATCCCGCCCGCGCCGAAGGTCGCCATCGGCGAGCGCGTCGAGGGCCGCGTGCTGCACCTGGTCACGAACGCGCTGCCGTACACGCAGGCCGGTTACACCGTGCGCACCCACAGGATCGTCAGCTCCCAGAAGGCGGCCGGGCTCGACCCGCACGTCGTGACGAGCTGGGGCTGGCCCATGCTCCAGGGGCACGCCGACGCGCCGCCGCAGGAGGAGATCGACGGCATCCCCTACTACCGCCTGCTGCCCGACGGGCACGGCGAGGTGCCGTTCGAGATGCGCGGCCGCATGGTCAAGGGCGCCGAGGGCGTCACCCGCCTGGTCGAGCAGCTTGGGCCGCAGGTCCTGCACGCCGCCACCGACCACCGCAACGGCTCGGTCGCCCACGCCGTCCGCGACCGGACGGGCACGCCCTTCGTCTATGAGGTGCGCGGCTTCCTGGAGGAGACGTGGGCCTCGCGCGACCCGATCCGGGTCGGCAGCCAGCGGCACGTGCTCCAGCGCGACCGTGAGGCGTTCCTCATGCGCGAGGCCGACGCGGTCGTCACGCTGGCCGAGACGATGGCCACGGAGATCGTCGAGCGCGGCGTGCCCAGGGAGCGCATCCACCTGGCGCCCAACGCCGTCGACGACACCCTGCTGTCGGCCCACTACGACGGCGCGTCCTTCCGTGACGCGTACGGCATCGCCCCCGGCGAGATCGTGGTCGGCTCGGTGTCCAGCATCGTGGCCTACGAGGGCTTCGCGACCCTGCTGCGCGCCGCCGCGCTGCTGCGCGACGACCGCACGCCGGTACGGGTGCTCATCGTGGGCGACGGCGCCGAGCGGGAGAACCTGCTCGCCCTGGTCGAGGAGCTCGGGCTGCGCGACGCCGTCCTGCCCGGACGGGTCGGCCCCGACGAGGCGCTGCAGGCCCAGGACGCCATCGACATCTTCGCCTGCCCGCGCGAGGACCTGCGGGTCTGCCGGCTCGTCACGCCCCTGAAGCCCGTCGAGGCGATGGCGCTCGGCAAGCCGGTGGTGCTCAGCGATCTGCCCGCGCTGTCCGAGCTGGTCGGCTCCGACGGCGCCGGCCTGCTGGTCCCGGCGGGCGACCCGGCCGAGCTGGCCAAGGCGATCGCCGGCCTCCGCGAGGATCCGGCCAGGCGGGCGGAGATGGGCGAGGCCGGACGGGCCGAAGTCGCGGCGAAGCGTACTTGGAGCCGCGTTGCCGAGACTTATCAAGCTCTATACCGATCGCTTGCCGAAAGATGACCTCCACGTTGGCTGTACGTTGTGACGGGTTCGGTCGCATTAGGCGTGAGCTAGGTGGACTTGAGATAACCTTTGCGACCATGAAGTGTTGTTTCCGGCTCTCGAAGGCACTGCTGTGACAGAAATCGACTTGGCTGTCATCGGCCTGGGCTACGTCGGTATGCCGCTTGCGAAGGAAGCGGTTGCCGCCGGGCTGCGGGTCGTCGGCGTGGACGTGGACCCCCGGAAGGTCGACGCGCTCAACGCCGGGCAGTCCTACATCGATGACCTGACCGACGCTGACCTCGATCACATGCTGGCGAACGGATTCAGCGCGACGCTGGACGAGTCCGTGCTGGCCAGAAGCAACACGATCGTCATCTGCGTTCCCACCCCGCTGGACGAGGACCACCGTCCCGACCTGTCCGCGGTCGAGGGCGCGACCAAGGCCGTCGCCCGCAACCTCGGCAAGGGCACGCTCGTCGTCCTCGAATCCACCACCTGGCCCGGCACCACCGACGAGGTGGCCCGCCCGCTGCTGGAGCAGTCGGGCCTGGTCGCCGGCGTGGACTTCCACCTGGCCTTCTCACCCGAGCGCATCGACCCGGGCAACCCGAAGTTCGGGCTCAAGAACACCCCGAAGGTCGTGGGCGGCTACACGCCGGTCTGCCGCGACCGGGCGACGGCGTTCTACAAGCAGTTCATCGAGCAGGTGGTGCCGGTCAGCGGCACCCGCGAGGCCGAGATGGCCAAGCTGCTGGAGAACACCTACCGGCACGTCAACATCGCCCTCGTCAACGAGATGGCGATCTTCTGCGACGAGCTCGGCATCAACCTGTGGGAGTCGATCGAGGCCGCGGCCACCAAGCCGTTCGGCTTCCAGAAGTTCCTGCCGGGGCCGGGCGTCGGCGGTCACTGCATCCCTGTGGACCCCTCGTACCTGTCGTACACCGTGCGCAAGCTCGGGTACCCGTTCAGGTTCGTGGAGCTGGCCCAGGAGATCAACGAGCGCATGCCGTCCTACGTGGTGGCCCGCGTCCAGCGACTGCTGAACAGACATAAGAAGCCCGTGAACGGCGCCCGAGTGGTTATGCTCGGCGTCACGTACAAACCGGATATCGCCGACGAACGGGAAACTCCGGCTCTGCCTGTGGCGCGTGCGCTGCTGGAGCTGGGGGCCGATCTCTCGTTCGCCGACCCGTACGTCAAGGAGTGGTCGGTCGACGGTACTCCGGTGCCACGGGAAGAGGACCTGACCGAGGCCGTGGTCAATGCCGACGTGTCGCTGCTGCTGCAGCAGCACGCCGCGTTCGATCTGGCCATGGTCGAGGCGAAGGCCAAGCTCGTGCTGGACACCCGCGGTGTGCTCACCGAGGGTGAACGCGTCGAGCGGCTGTAGCGACGGAGGGCTGCGCGCAGTGCACGTGCTCGTCATGACGGTGGTGCATAACCCCGAGGACGCGAGAATTCTGCATCGGCAGATCCGTGCCCTCGTGGATGCCGGTCATGAGGTCACGTATGCCGCCTCTTTCACGGCGCACGGGGTCGTACCGCGTCCATGGGT
The DNA here is from genome assembly GCF_044547985.1 of Nonomuraea sp. NPDC052265. Lineage (NCBI taxonomy): Bacteria > Bacillati > Actinomycetota > Actinomycetes > Streptosporangiales > Streptosporangiaceae > Nonomuraea > Nonomuraea sp. NPDC052265. The sequence continues at coordinate 197,780 of NZ_JBIUBJ010000008.1, read as the reverse complement.
CAACGGCGTCGATCTGCCCAGGGCCGCCCAGCGGAAACGCATGGCGGCCGTCTGGGCCGCCCGACGGCTGTTCAAACGCATGCGGAACAAGGTCGACCTCGTCCTGATCCACGACCCGGAGCTGCTGTTCGCGGTCTGGGGCGTGCGCAACCGCCCGCCGGTGGTGTGGGACGTGCACGAGGACACCCCGGCGACGCTCTCGCTCAAGCCGTGGCTGCCCTCGTTCCTGCGCCCGCCGGTGCGCTTCTTCGCCCGCATGCTGGAGGGCACGGCCGAGCGGCACATGAACCTGCTGCTGGCCGAGACCGCCTACGCGGGCCGGTTCAAGCACGCCCATCTGATCGTGCCGAACGAGACCTGGGTGCCGGACTCGGTGACGCCTCCGGGCGATGACCGGGTGGTCTACCTCGGGTGGCTGTCGCGGGCGCGCGGGGTGTTCGAGGCCGTCGAGGTGGCCAAGCTGCTGCAGCCGTACCGGGTGGCGGTGGAGCTGATCGGGTACGCCGATCCGCAGAGCCGTCCCATGCTCAACCAGGCCGTCGCCGACGGCCTGCTGGAGTGGCGCGACTTCATGCCCAACGACGAGGCGCTCAAGCGGCTCGACGGGGCGCTGGCCGGGCTGTCGTTGCTGCACGACGAGCCCAACTACCGGCACTCGATGCCCACCAAGATCGTGGAGTACATGGCGCACGGCATCCCGGTCATCACGACGCCGTCGCCGCGCGCGGTCGAACTGGTGGAGCGGTACGACAGCGGGATCGTGGTGCCCTGGGCGGACCCCAAGGCCGTCGCGCAGGCGGTGCTGACGCTGCGGGACGACGTGCGCGAGCGGCGGGCGCAGGGCGCTCGCGGGTACGCGGCGGCCCGCGCGAACCATCACTGGCCGAACTCTGCCAAGCGGTTCGTGTCCCAGCTTGAGGCATGGGCCGGGATCACGCGATAGCGGTTTATCTCCGGCGGATCACGAGAGCGGTAGGTTCCTGAACGTGCGATGGCTCTTCCTGCTCGTGGGCGCAGCCGTCCTGGCCGTGGTCGCGGTGGTGATCATCCTTTTCCCGTCGTCGTCCGAGCGGCCGGTCGCGTCCTCGTCGAGCACGCCGAAGCCGTCCAGGACCGTTTCGACGCCGCCGCCGCCGAAGGTCAAGGAGTTCACCGACCCCTGTGGAACGTTCGACACCACCACCAAGAACTTCTACGCCGTCACCGGCTACTGGATCACGCCGAAGTCGAACCCCTGCACCTGGCGTCACCAGCTCCAGGAGATCCATCGCGCCGGCGGCGACACGATCATCAGGATCGGGTACGGCCTGCAGTACCGCGCCGTCTCCGACGACACCGGCGAGGTGCTGTCGAAGGACGGGACGCTCGACCCGCTGTACAAGGCGTGCGAAGAGGACGGCCTGAGCTGCCACGACGCGGCCGAGCGGGACCTGAGGAAGGCCAACCCCGGCAACCGGATCGGGCGCACGTACGTCTACCGCACCGACGAGGCGTTCGGCGACGACCTGTTCCGCTGCCCCAAGATGGAACACCGCGTCAAGGTCGGCGACCGGATCTACTACCGCATGGTCGCCCCTCCCGACGGCTCCGACGACTCCACCTGCGACTTCACCAAGAAGGCCATGTCGTACGACATGATCCTGGTGGCCGGCTCGGCCAAGGACAGCCTGAAGGAGCTGCTCGACCTGGCCGACCAGTTCAGCATGCAGGTGTTCCCCGCGCTGCCGCTCGCCCCGCGCGACCCCGCGACGCCGACCAGGGCGAACAAGCAGCACATCGGCACCCTCACCACGCTGACCCGGCGCATCCTCCAGGACTACGGCGTGCGCTTCGCCGACAGGCAGGCGCTGGGCGGCGTCTACCAGCCGTTCGAGGTGCAGATGGGCGCCACGCTGGCCACCAACCCCACCCTTGAGGTGTACGCCGACCAGCACCGGATCGTGGAGCAGGAGCTCGGCAAGCCGATCCTGATCAGCCCGTACCTCGACGCCCGCAAGCGGGTCGGCTTCGGCCAGACGCCGGCGCAGGTGGCCGAGGCGTTCAAGGCGCTGGCGCGGACCGGTGTCGGCATCATCGCCCCGCAGGACAGCCGCGGCACGGGCAAGGTCGGCCTGTTCTGGCCGGACGAGCGCGGCACCGAGGTGGACGACCGGCTGCGCCCGGTGGTGGGCGAGTCCACCTACGGCACCGCGTACCACGGCTCGACCCGCGACTACTACCGGGAGATGGCCAGGGCCCGCGACGAGATGCTGGAGGCCGGTCACGAGGTGGTGCTGTGGGCGAACGTGGAGGCGTTCGAGCCGTCCGGCAAGCAGCCGTGCGCCCCGCAGGGCACGCGCGGCCAGACCGACAAGAAGCGTCTCGACCAGGCCGTCGCGATGGCCGGCCGGTACGTCCAGAAGATCGTCTCCTACATGTGGAGCGACTTCATGACCTGCGGCGACCCCTCGCTCCAGGACGAGATCGCCGGCGACTGGCAACGCCCGATCGCCGTGGACGCCATCAGGCGGGCCCGCGACCCCCAGGACGGCGTCGAGGTGCGCGGCTACAACCTCGACGGCAGCACGGTCCTCGTCGAATGGTCCGGCGGCACCAAGGAACTGGTGGTCTCGGCCGTCGGCTGGCTCGACAAGGACCCGCTGGACGAGCACCCGGCCCGGATGGCGACGGCCTGGGTGCCGTTCGACTGGACCCAGGTGCCGCCAGGGGAATGGGTCAAAATAGGGATCAAGGGGGCGTCGGGCAAGCAGGCCACGACGCCGCTCCACGTACGCATATCCGCATAGGGCAGACGGGACTCCGTGTAACGTGCCGTCCATGGTCCCGAGCATCCCGGTCAGCGTCGACCTGGTCGTGCTCACCGTACGCAACCATGCTCTCAGCGCTCTGGTGTGGCGGCGCGACAACCCGCCGTTCCTGCGCCGCTGGTCGCTGCCCGGCGGCTTCATCCAGCTCGACGAGGACCTGCCGGCCGCCGCCCACCGCGTCCTCGCCGAACGCGCCGGCCTCCCGGGCGCCCCGGTGCACCTGGAGCAGCTCCAGACGTACGGATACCCCGACCGCGACCCGCGTCAGCGTGTCCTGAGCGTCGCCTACCTGGGCCTGGCCCCCGACCTGCCGGCCTCGGAGAAGGCGCACATGAGCTGGCAGCCGGTCGAGGCGCTGACCGTCATGGCCTTCGACCACCGCCGCATCATGCTCGACGGGGTCGAACGGGCGCGGGCCAAGCTGGAGTACACGTCCCTGGGCGCGGCCTTCTGCCCGCCGGAGTTCACCGTCGCCGACCTGCGCCGGGTGTACGAGATCGTCTGGGGCCGCCCCCTGGATCCTCGTAACTTCCACCGGAAGGTCACCAAGGCGGAGGGCTTCCTGGTGGAGACGGGCGCCACCACCACCAGAGACGGCGGCCGCCCCGCCAAGCTCTACCGCCGCGGCCCGGCCGAACTCCTCCACCCCCCCATGCTCCAAGAATGACCCCCACCCCACCCCACCCGAGCGTCCCGCCTGTGGACGCGGTTGGAGACCCTGACTTGACCCGTTCTCCTGTGGATGTCATCGAGACTCCTCGCCTGGTCCTCGTGCCCTTGCAGGTGGAGCACGCCGCGGAGATGGCGGCCGTGCTCGCCGACCCGCGCCTGCACGAGTTCATCGGCGGCGCCCCCGCCACCGAGCAGGAGCTGCGCGCCCGCTACGAACGCCTGGTCGCGGGCCCGCCCGGCTGGCACAACTGGGTGCTCCGCCTGCGCGCCGACGGCCGTCTGACCGGCTACGTGCAGGCGACCGTCGAGGAGGGCACGGCCGAGATCGCCTGGGTGATCGGAGTGCCGTGGCAGGGCCGCGGCCTGGCCGCCGAAGCCGCCCGCGCCCTCGTCACCTGGTGCGACACCCAGGGCATCGGCACAGTGGTCGCCCACGTCCACCCCGAGCACAGAGCGTCCGCCGCCGTCGCCGCCCACGCCGGCCTCCACGCCACCGACCTCGTCCAAGACGGCGAAACCCGCTGGCAACGCCCCCACCCATAACCTCCCACCCCACAACCCCGACCTCGAAGGACCCCTGAAGGACGCGTCCCCAAGGCCTGCGCCATCAACAGGCAGGCGTGTCCCCCCACGCATGGCCCGCGCCGTTGGCCAGGAGGGTTTCGTGCCGGTGTTGATGACGTCCCTGCCGGATGCCTCATGGGGTCGGGGCTCTTAAGGTAGTTCTATGCCTCGTTTCCGCCACATCCTGGACACCATGCCCCCCTACAAGCCGGGCAAGGCCGTGGTCTCCGCCGACGGCCGGTCGTACAAGCTGTCCTCGAACGAATCCCCCTACGACCCGCTGCCCTCCGTGGTCGAGGCCGTCGCCGAGGGAGCCCGGCAGATCAACCGCTACCCCGACCCCGGCGCGGTCAAGCTGACCGAGGCCATCGCCGAGCGGTACGACGTGCCCTTCGAGCACATCGCGCTCGGCGCGGGCTCGGTCACGGTGGCCCAGCAGTTGTTCGAGTCGGTCGGCGAGCCCGGCGTCGAGGTCGTCTACGCGTGGCGGTCGTTCGAGGCGTACCCGCTGCTGGCCGACCTCTCCGGGGTCACGTCCGTCCAGGTGCCGCTCACGGGCGAGGATCACGACCTGGACGCCATGGCGGAGGCGATCACCGACCGCACCCGCATGGTCTTCGTGTGCAACCCCAACAACCCCACCGGCACCGCGATCCGCCGCGACGCGCTGGTGTCCTTCCTCGACCGCGTGCCGGAGAACGTGCTCGTGGTGCTGGACGAGGCCTACCGCGAGTACGTCCGCGACGAGGACGTCCCCGACGGCCTGACGCTCTATCGCGACCGCCCGAACGTGTGCGTCCTGCGCACGTTCTCCAAGGCGTACGGGCTGGCGGGCCTGCGGGTCGGCTACCTGATCGGCCACGAGCCCGTGGCGTCGACCGTCCGCAAGACGATCATCCCGTTCGCCGTCAACCACCTCGCGCAGGTCGCCGCCATCGCCTCGCTGAAGGCCGAGGACGAGCTGCTGGAGCGGGTCGAGCGGGTGGTCAAGGAGCGCGGCCGCGTCCGCGAGTCGCTGATCGAGCAGGGCTGGACGGTGCCGCCGACCGAGGCGAACTTCGTCTGGCTGCGGCTCGGCGAGCGCACCCTCGACTTCGCCGCCGCCTGCGCGGTGGAGGGCGTGGCCGTGCGGCCGTTCGCGGGGGAGGGTGCCCGGGTGTCCATCGGCGACCCCGAGGCCAACGACGCCTTCCTCGCCGCGGCCAAGAAGTTCCGCGGTTAGGCGCTGACCTCTTCGGCGAGGGCCGCGGTCCTGGTCCTGGCGCGTCGCTCGGTGGAGACCACCAGGGCGACGCCGACCAGGATCACCGCGCCCCCGGCGATGATCTGCGGGGTGACGTGCTCGTTCACGACCAGCATGCCGAGGAGCACGGCGACGGCCGGGTTGACGTACGCGTACGTGGACACCAGCGAGATCGGCGCGTTCCCCAGCAGCCAGGTGTAGGCGGTGAAGCCGACCAGCGACCCGACCAGCACCAGGTAGGCCAGCGCCGCCCAGGAACGTCCGGAGACCGCCGCCAGGTCGAGCCGTTCGCCGAGCGCCATGCCGGTCACGGCCAGGCCGGCGCCGCCGACCAGCATCTCGATCGTGCTGGCCGCGAAGGGGTTGGCGGGCATGGGGATGCGCGCCGACAGGAACGAGCCGACCGACCACGAGAACGACGCGAGCAGGATCACCACGATCCCGGCGGTGTCCACCGACTGGCCGCCGGTCAGCGACAACGCCGCGACGCCGCCGAACCCGACGAGCACGCCCGCCAGCGTCAGCACGGCCGGCCGGTCCCTGACCAGGATCCTGAACACGACCAGCCAGAGCGGCACGGACGCCACGAGCAGCGCGGCCAGGCCGCTGGAGATGTGCTGCTCGGCCACGGCGACCATGCCGTTGCCGCTGGTCAGCAGGAGCAGGCCGACGAACCCCGCCCCGCAGAACTGCCGCCACGACATCCGGAACGGCTCCAGACCCTTCCTGATCACCAGAAAGCCGCCCAGCAGCAGCGCGGCCGTCACGAACCGCAGCGCGCCGCTCAGCATCGGGGGCATGGTCTCGATGGCGATCCTGATGCCGAGGTAGGTCGAGCCCCACACCACGTACACGATCGCCAGGGCGCTCCAGACCAGGAGCGGAGCCCGGCTGTCAGTGGTGTTCGCACTCATGGGTCATGACCCTACCGGGCTACTCGGACATGACACCGGCGGGTATCAGACTTCGGACTTTGGCGGGATATTAGCGATCGGCGGCTTTCACGCCACTGTCGAGGAGGGCGGGCCGGCTGAGACGATCGCGACTGTCCAGCAATGAAGGGATATGTCGTAGATGTCAGCCGGCACCTCCACTCCCGCCGCCCCCAACGCCGCCGCCCTCGCCCACTTCGCCGCCCGCCTGGCCTTCGAGACCGACGTCTCGGACGTGGCCGCCGACCTGACCGCCGGATCGCCGGGCGTCGTGGTCGTCGACTCCCGCAGCCGGGAGAGCTGGGACCAGGGACACGTCCAGGGGGCGGTGCACCTGCCCACGGCCGAGATCGCCGCGCGGGCCGCCGCGCTGGTCCCGAAGGACGTCACCGTCGTCACCTACTGCTGGGGTCCCGGCTGCAACGGCGCCACGCGGGCCGCCCTGGAGTTCGCCAGGCTCGGTTACGCGGTAAAGGAGATGCTCGGCGGCTTCGAGTACTGGGCCAGGGAGGGGTTTCCGGTCGAGACCGCGTCCGGCGTCACGCGGGGGCCGATCGACGCGCTGACGGCGCCGGTGTCCGGGATCGCGTGCGCCTGCTGAGAGCGTCCCCAATCCAAGCGAGGTGACCGGCTATATCCGGACACCCCGATCAGTCGACCAGTGCCGCCAGACGGCCCCACAGCCCCTTCCGGACGCCTTCCACGCAAAGGGGGGCGACCGTAGGGGAAAGTTTGGCGCCCCCGTCCGAATCCCGTCGATCGGGGGCGTCGGTGAACATACCCGCATCTACTCGGGTCAACCAATAAGTCCCCAAGAGTCAAGGGGATTGTCCGTGCCTTTGACTCCTGAGGTCAAGAATTCGGCACCCGCCGCCCCTGAAAGGGGACGACGGGCCCCGTACGGTCATCGCGGGCCGAGCTTCTCCACGATGAGCCGGTAGAGCTGGCGCGGACGCCCCGGCTGCGGGGTGCGGTTCGGCGGTAGCGGCCACGCGAGTCCCTCGTCAACCAGCGTGCGCAGCAACCGTCGAGCCGTGCGAGGCGTCACCCCGAGCATCTTGCCCGCGCCCTCGGCGTCGACCACCGTGTCGCCGCCTTCGAGCTTCGCCGCCAGCCTGGCCAGTACTTCCACGCCCTTCGGTTTGAGCGCGGTCGACCCGGTGGGTGGCATCCGGGGAGCCGGGATGAGTGCCCGGCCCTCGCGGTCCACCGCGAATCCCTGGGCCTGTTTGCCCGCCTGGGTGCGGGCCAGCGCGGCCCGCGCGTGCGACTCCGCGTCGTGTGTCGTACGCCCCATCCCGACGCCCACCTCGACCGCCAGCCCCAGCTCGTCCCGGATCCTGGCCGCGAAGGGCAGCACCCTGAACCCGTCGGTGGCCGCGGCGATCGAGCCCCTGGTCGCGGTGACCAGGTAACTGTGATCGTCGATCGGCCAGACGGTCGCGTTGATCCGGTTCGCCTCCTGGACCAGCAGCCGGTGCAGCGACAGCCGCAGCTCGTCGCGCCAGTAGCGTGGCGCCGCGCGCCGCACGGGCTCGCGCAGCGTCGGCACCTCCACCAGCACCACGGTGAGCTGTGACTCCTCCAGCCGGTGATGCGCCCCGAGCAGCGCCGCGGTGTGCAGCGCCGTCCGGACCGCCGCCGAGGTCGGCCTGATCCTGATGACCGGTACGCCCGCGGCATGCAGGCGTTCGGCCACCGCGGGCAGGCACGTCAGTGCTCCCGAGGTGGCGCCCTGACGGGCCAGCCGTTCGTGGTAGGCCGCGATCGTGCCCGTGGCGCCGGGCTCGTCGCGGCTGTGCACGTCCGTGGCCGGTATGCCGAGGTCGGTGTACGCCTCCTCGACATCCGCCCTGCTGACCACGTCGACGCTGACCCGTTGCGGGTCCATCCGAGTGTCCAGTGCGGCCTTGGCCAGCGCCGCCACCAATGCAGCTCCACCGAGTTGCACGTAGGTCGCGGGCATCGTCAGCACGCCTGATCGCCTGGCCAGGTCATAAGGGACCGGGCTGGCGAACAGACACGCGTCGACACCGGGACCGAGCCGCGTCACCTTGTCGGGCGCCTCCTGTTCGTCGCGGTACGCGGCCGCGACCAGGCGACACGGCAGCGGTGCCGCGGCGTGACCCATCAGCATGACTCGCTCGACCAGGTCGTGGGGTCCGACCACGCCGATGGTGAGGTCCGGTGTCATGGCGCCCGGGCGTGACACTCGGGGAGTTTCTTCGGCCCTCTCGACCAATGTTCGTCCCATCCTGCCGTCCGTTGCAGTGCTCTCTTTTGGAACGATCGCTCGCGGGGGCCGTAATGTCACGCCCGACTTTTCCGGAAAGTCGTTCTAGTTGACCGCCCGACAAGATGTCTCAGCAGCTCAACGCGGTTTTTCTCATGTTTTTTAGCGCTCAGAAATCTCTCGTGTAATGTCCGCGCCGAGCGCGCGCATTCGCGCCGCGAGATGTGCGTGGCCGCGATCGATGAGGTATCCCGACTCGATGACGGTCTCGCCTTCGGCCGCCAGACCGGCGAGCACGAGCGCGATACCGGAGCGCAGATCGTGCGCCGTGACTTGTGTGCCCTTGAGCGGCGTGTGGCCGCGTACGACGGCCCTGCTGCCCTCGACCTCGACGTCGGCGCCCATCTTGTTGAGCTCGCCGGCCAGGGCGAAACGGCCGTCGAAGATGCGCTCGTGGATGTAGCTGGTGCCGTCGGCCAGGGCGGCCACGGTCATCATCGGCGACTGCAGGTCGGTCGCGAACCCGGGATAGGTGTCGGTGATGATGTTGATGGGCCGCAGCGGGCGGTCGCACCGGACGTGCAGCACCGCGCCCTGGCGGGCGAAGTCGACGCCCATCTGCTCCAGCTTGTAGCGGACGACGCCCAGGTCGAGGCCGGTGCCCACGAGGCTCAGCTCGCCCCCGGTGATCGCCGCGGCCATCGCGAACACGCCCGCGTCGAGCCGGTCGGGCATCACGGTGTGCTCGACGGCGTGCAGCTCCTCCACGCCCTCGACGGTGATGAACCCGGTGCCGCCGCCGCTGATGCGCGCGCCCATCTTGGTGAGCATGTCGATGACGTCGAGCACTTCGGGCTCAAGGGCCGCGTTCTCGATCACCGTCGTGCCCTTGGCCAGGGCGGCGGCCATGATCAGGTTCTCGGTGCCGGTGTGGGAGGGCGTGTCGAGGTAGAGCGTCGCGCCGGTCAGGCCGCTGGCCTTGACGTGGATGACGGTCTCGCCCTCGTCGACGATCGCGCCCAGCCGCTTGTAGCCCAGGTAGTGGAAGTCGAGGTTGCGGCTGCCCAGGTTGCAGCCGCCGACGCCCTCCACGATCGCCTCGCCCAGCCGGTGGAGCAGCGCGGGGGTGAACAGCACGGAACCGCGGAACCGGCGGGCGATCTCGGCGGGCAGCACCGCACTGCTCAGCCTGGAGGCGTCGATGACCAGCGTGCGCTCGGACTCGTGCAGCTCCACGTACGCGCCGATCGTCTCGGCCAGCTCGACGGCGCGCCGGACGTCTTCGATGATCGGCACGTTCCGCAGCACGGTACGGCCCTTGGCGGCCAGCAGAGCCGCACCGATCATGGGAAGCACGGCGTTCTTCGCGCCCTGGATGAACGCGGTTCCACGCAGTGCGTTGCCACCGCGCACGCGGTAACGGACCATTCGTGCGGCTCCTTGAAATCAACGGTCAGGCTCGATCGGGCCAACAGTAGTGGCTAACACCAGGTGGCCCAGCCGAATCATCCGCTAAAGGAAGCCCCCGTGACGCGCTCATATGCTTCCAGGTATCGCTGCCTGGTGCGCTCGACGACATGGTCGGGAAGTCGGGGCGGGGGGTTTCCGGAGGATTTGTCCCATCCGGATTCGGGCGAGAGCAACCAATCGCGTACATATTGCTTATCGAAAGAAGGTTGCGCCCGGCCCGGCTTCCACTCGTCGGCCGGCCAGAACCGCGACGAGTCCGGCGTCAGCACCTCGTCGCCCAGCGTCAGTACGCCGTCGGCGTCCCAGCCCAGCTCGATCTTGGTGTCGGCCAGGATGATGCCGCGCTCGCGGGCGATCTCCGCGCCGCGCGTGTAGACGTCGATCGTGATGCGCCGCAGCTCTTCGGCGGTCTCCGCGCCGACCTCGGCGACCACCTGCTCGAAGGAGATCGGCTCGTCGTGCTCTCCCTGCGGGGCCTTCGAGGAGGGGGTGAAGATCGGCTCCGGCAGCCGGGAGCCGTCCTCCAGGCCGGCGGGCAGCGGCACCCCGGAGACCGTGCCGGTCGCGCGGTACTCCGACAGGCCGCCGCCGGTCAGGTAGCCACGGGCCACGCACTCGACCTGGACCATGCGCAGCGGCTTGCACACCACGCTGCGCGCGTCGTCGCCCCCGGACAGGATGTGGTTGGGCACGACGTCCTTGAGCTGGTCGAACCACCACAGTGACATCTGCGTGAGGATGGCCCCCTTGTCGGGGATGTCCGGCTCCAGCACGTAGTCGAAGGCCGAGATCCGGTCGGAGGCGACCATCAGCAGCAGGCCCTCGTCGGTCTCGTAGAGGTCGCGTACCTTGCCGGAGTGCAGGTGCTTCATCGGGCGATGTCCGTCCTGTGGTGCGAGCCGCGCAGCTCGACGCGGTCGACGAGGTCGTAGGCGTTGCGACGGGCGCTCTCCCGGTCGGGGCCGTTGCCGACGACGGTCAGCACACGCCCGCCGTTGGAGACGATCTCGCCGCCGGGGCCGCGCGTGGTGCCGGCGTGGATCACGTACGCGTGCTCGGTCTCGGCCAGGCCGGTGATCACGTCGCCCTTGACCGGCGCGTCGGGATAGTTCTCCGCCGCGATCACCACGGTCACCGCCGAGCCGTCCTTGAACACCGGGTCGAGGCCGAGCTCGCCGGTCGCGCACGCCATCAGCAGCCCGCCGAGCGGCGTCTCCAGCCGGTCGAGCAGCACCTGCGTCTCGGGGTCGCCGAAGCGGGCGTTGAACTCGACCACCTTCGGCCCCTTCCCGGTCAGGGCCAGCCCCACGTAGAGCACCCCCTGGTACGGCAGCCCGCGCCGGCCCAGCTCGGCGATCGTCGGATGCACGACCTCGCGCATGACCTGCTCGGTGAGCCCGTCCGGCGCCCAGGGCAGCGGCGTGTACGCGCCCATGCCGCCGGTGTTGGGCCCCTCGTCGCCGTCGTAGGCCCGCTTGAAGTCCTGGGCGAGCTGGAGCGGCACCGCCGTGCTGCCGTCGCAGAGCGCGAACAGCGACACCTCGGGCCCGTCGAGGAACTCCTCGATCACCACCCGCTCGCAGGCCCGCGCGTGCTCCAGCGCCTGGTCGCGGTCGCGCGTGACGACCACGCCCTTGCCCGCCGCCAGGCCGTCGTCCTTGACGACGTAGGGGGCGCCGAACTCGTCGAGCGCCGCGGCGGCCTCCTCCTCGGTCTCGCACGTGCGCGCCCGGGCGGTCGGCACGTCGGCGGCCTGCATGATCTCCTTGGCGAACGCCTTGGAGCCTTCGAGCATGGCCGCCTCGCGGGTCGGCCCGAAGCAGGCGATGCCGGCCTCGCGCACGGCGTCGGCCACGCCCGCCACGAGCGGCGCCTCCGGCCCCACCACGACGAGGTCGGCCCCCAGCCGCCCGGCCAGCTCGGCCACCTGCGCGGGATCGACGGGATCGACGGGATGAACGGTCGCGACGCCTTCGATGCCCGCGTTACCGGGAGCACAGTGGAGCTCGCTGACCTGGGGATCGAGTTTGAGCGAACGGCACAGGGCGTGCTCACGCCCTCCGGAACCAATGACTAGAACGCGCACGTGCCCCATTGTCGCAGGCCCGCCGCCTCGCCCGGCGCGGGTCTCGTGCACGTCCCGGGCCGTCGAATGCCGGAACAAGCCCGCATCTTTGTGTGGTTCTACCTGATCCGAGCGCCCTCCGGCGAGTATCGTCGTTTGGGTTCACCCGCCTGTGGTAGGTTAAGGCGGCTTTGCGGCGTCTCTTGTGATTGGAGGTGGTCCGGGATGAATCCTGGTGATCCCAGCAGTACGTGCTCTCCCACGTACGCCCCAGTTACCCCCGACCACTCCAATCCGGCAGCCTGATCGTGCCTCCACGCATTTGTGTCGATTGAGGTGACTTTTCATCGCGCGTGGAGCGTGCCAGGTCGGGCGGAAAGGGACTGCCATGCGCTCGTCCACGCTTTTCCGTCGCATCAACCGTCACCCTGTTCAGCCGCATGCCGCGCGCTCGCTTGCCAAGCCGGTGCGTGAGGTCTGCGTGCCTCCTGTCGACTCCATCGTCGAATTCGGCGCCTACATCCAGGGCAAGAAGGTCTGCGCGCCGGGCATCGTCGAATCCCTCGAACTCGTACGCGAGCACAACAAGAAGGCCGACGGCGCGAACGCGTTCGTCTGGGTCGGGCTGCACGAGCCCGAGGCGCCCGAGGTGGAGTGGCTGTCCGAGGTCTTCGGGCTGCACCCCCTGGCCGTCGAGGACGCGGTCAAGGCCCACCAGCGTCCCAAGGTGGAGCGTTACGGCGAGTCGATGTTCATGGTGCTGAAGACGGTCGCCTACCTCGACCACGACGAGCTGACCGCCAACAGTGAGATCATCGCGACCGGCGAGATCATGGTGTTCCTCGGGGTCGACTTCGTGGTGACCGTGCGCCACGGCGAGCACTGCCCGCTCACCCTGGTCCGCGAGCGCCTTGAGGGCAAGCCCAAGCTGATGAACCGCGGCCCGGCCGGCGTGCTGCACGCCATCGCCGACCACGTCGTGGACCAGTACCTCCAGGTGGCCGACCTGATGCAGCTCGAACTCGAAGAGGTCGAGGCGACGGTCTTCGCCGACGTCAGCTCCCGCGACATCAACCGGATCTACCAGCTCAAGCGGGAGATGCTGGAGATGAAGCGGGCCGTGACCCCGCTGCAGTCGCCGCTGTCGGCGCTGCCGCAGCGCCGCGTCATCCCCTCGGAGATGCGCGAGTACTTCCGCGACGTCGGCGACCACCTGTCGCGCGTCTGCGAGCAGGTCGAGTCCTCCAACGAACTGTGCAGCTCGATCCTCCAGGCCGCACTGGCCCGCTCGAACGCCCTGGCCAACGAGGACATGCGCAAGATCTCGTCGTGGGTCGCCATCCTGGCCGTGCCGACGATGATCGCCGGCATCTACGGCATGAACTTCGACTTCATGCCCGAGACCAAGCAGGTCTGGGGCTATCCGGCGGTGCTGGCCGTCATGATCAGTGCCTGCTTGCTGCTGCACCGCGGCTTCCGCCGCAACGGCTGGCTCTGAGCCGCGCTCAGACGCTCACGGGCTTGAGCGGCCGAACTCCCTCCGGCAGCTCAAGGCCGCGCTCGCGCCACAGCTCCCGCATGCGGTCGGGGTAGTCGGTCACGATCCCGGCCACGCCGAGGTCGATCAACCGCCCGGCCAGGGCCTGGTCGTTGACCGTCCAGACCGCCACGTCAAGGTCCGCCGCGACCGCCTGGGCCATCAGCTTCTCGTCGACCATCACGTGCTCGGGCGAGAGCGTGGTGGCGCCGGCCTCGCGGGCGGCGGCGGGGATGTCGTCGCCCAGCCCGCCCTCGTGCCAGTGGAGCGTGTCGAGCTCGATCAGCGCGAACCGCCTGGCCGCCGGGGCGAGCCGGGCCGCGTGCCTGATGACCCGCCAGTCGAAGCTGAGGACGGCGGCGTCGCCCAGCCTGCCGTGCCGGTCGAGCTCCTCGACCACCAGCTCGGTGAACATCTCGGGGTCGGCCGTCAGCTCCGGCCTGGTGGGGTCGGACTTCAGCTCGACGTGCAGCCGTACGTGCTCGGCCTCGTAGGCGTTGACCAGCCCGAGCACCGCGCCGAGCGTGGGCATCCTGGTCTCCGGCATGGCGACCTGGGTGAGCGCGAACGGGTCGTCGAGGTGGCGGGGCAGGCGTACGCCCACGTCGAGCGTACGGAGCTGGGCGAGGCTGAGTGCGTTGATCGGCTTGCCCACGTACGGGAAGAGCGGATCGCCCTGCCGCAGCGGCCGGCGGTCGGCACTGGTGACGGCCGACACGGTGAGGTCGTGCGTGAGCACGAGGCGGCGATCGGCGGTGAGGGCGACGTCGAACTCGAGCGCGTGAACGCCGAGCTCCATCGTGTGGCTCAGGCCTGGCAGGGTGTTCTCCGGCCACAGGCCCCGCGCTCCCCGGTGACCATGAATCTCAACGCGCACACGGGGGACACTACCTGGCGCGAGGCCCGCTGAGGCAGTGCCACGCCGTGTCCTTTTTATCCTGCTACGCCCTGGTCGAACGCTGAAGCCTGCCAAGAGGACCCTCCCACCGCTTATTGCACGATAAATGCAACTACCTTGCAATAAGCTGGAACTCATGACGGAGGTTCTCAAACATGCCCATTCCGCAACAGTCCGGGCATGGGTGGACGGCTGGGTGATCTCCCGCAACGCCCCGCGGCCCGTACCCGAACCGTGGGGCCTCAGAGTGGACGTCGGCCTTCCCGGCCACGTGGCGCGGCACATCGTCGCCACCCCGACCCCGGAGATCCTGGCCCGCCTGACCGGCACCCTCACCGCCCCCGGCACCTGGCTCAAGCTCTGCGCCCCCGCCGAGGCGGTCGCCCCCTCCCTGCCCCCCGAGTGGTCCGTGCAGGAGCAGGAGTACATGATGACCACCGCGTCCCTGCCCCGCACCACCCCGAAGGCCCCTGCGGGCTACACCCTGGCCATCACCACCAGGGCGGGGGTGACCGCGGCCCGGCTGCTCACGGCGGCCGGCGAGGTGGCGGCGCGCGGCCAGTTCGCCGTCGCGGGCGGCGCCGCCGTGGTCGACCAGGTCGAGACGGCCGCCGAGCACCGGCGGCGCGGCCTCGGCACGGTGGTCATGAGCGCGCTCGCCGCCGCCGCCGTCTCCCGGGGCGCCCGCACGGGCGTCCTGGTCGCCACCGCCGCCGGTCAGGCCCTGTACGAAACCCTCGGCTGGACCCTGCACACCCCGATGACCGCCGCCGTCCTCACCGCGCCCGGGGAGGCCGCCGTCAGGCCGTAGTCCCACGACAGTCCCACGACAGTCCCACGACGCACGAGGGGCCCGGCGCGTCTCCCGCGCCGGGCCCCTCGTCACGTGCCGGTCAGACCAGCGACCGGACCACCACGGTCTGGTCGCGGCCCGGGCCGACGCCGATCGCCGAGATGGGCGCCCCGCTCATCTCCTCAAGCGTCCGCACGTAGGACTGCGCGTTCGGCGGCAGGTCGTCGAACGACTTGGCGTTGGAGATGTCCTCCTTCCAGCCCGGCAGCTCCTCGTAGACCGGGACCGCGTGGTGGAAGTCGGTCTGGGTCATCGGGATCTCGTCGTACCGGACGCCGTCGACCTCGTACGCCACGCACACCGGGATGCTCTCCAGGCCCGACAGGATGTCGAGCTTGGTGAGGAAGTAGTCGGTGATGCCGTTGATCCGGGTCGCGTAGCGGGCGATCACCGCGTCGAACCAGCCGCAGCGCCGGTTGCGGCCGGTGGTGACGCCGTACTCGCCGCCGGTCCTGCGCAGCCACTCGCCCGTCTCGTCGGTCAGCTCCGTCGGGAACGGCCCCGAGCCCACGCGGGTCGTGTACGCCTTCAGGATCCCGATGATCTTCGTGAGCCGGTTCGGCGGGATGCCCGCCCCCGCGCACGCGCCCCCCGACGTGGGCGAGGAGGAGGTGACGAACGGGTACGTGCCGTGGTCGATGTCGAGCAGCGTGCCCTGACCACCCTCCAGCAGCACGAACTTGCCCTCGTCCAGAGCCTTGGAGAGCACGAGCGAGGTGTCGGCGATGTGCGGCTTGAGCCGTTCGGCGTAGGCCAGGTACTCCTCCAGCACGGCGGCCGGATCGATGCCGCGCCGGTTGTAGACCTTGGTCAGCACCTGGTTCTTCTCGGTCAGCGCGACCTCGATCTTCTTGGCGAGGATGCCCGGGTCGAGCAGGTCCTGGACCCGCACGCCCATACGGGCGATCTTGTCACCGTACGCGGGGCCGATGCCGCGCCCGGTGGTGCCGATCTTGGCCTTGCCCAGATAGCGCTCGGTGACCTTGTCCAGCGCCTTGTGGTGCGGCATGATCAGGTGAGCGTTGGAGGAGATCAGCAGGCGCTCGGCGGAGATGCCCCGCGCGGCCAGCCCGTCGATCTCGCTCAACAGCACCCCCGGGTCGATCACCACGCCGTTGCCGATCACTGGCACGACGTCCGGCGACAGGATCCCCGTCGGCAGGAGATGCAGAGCGTATTTCTGGTCACCGATGACGACGGTGTGTCCCGCGTTGTTGCCACCCTGATAACGGACGACGTAGTCGACGTCGCCACCGAGCAGGTCGGTGGCCTTGCCCTTGCCCTCATCGCCCCACTGGGCCCCAACGAGAACGGCAGCCGGCATTGTTCAGTCTCCCGAGCACAAAACGAAACCCCTGGCGCAAGTGCGACAGGGGCTCTTGCGTAGAGAGACTACCCGAGTCTGCCCATTCGTCCCAAGGCGCGTGGCCCCAATGCGGTCCTAGCCCTTGGTCAGCGCCTCATATCCGGTGTCGGTGCTGTCCTTGAGGAACTGCAGACAACGCTCGGCCTCGTCCTTCTCGCCGATGGACTGCGCCGCCCTGGACAGGGCGTAGAGGCAGCGCAGGAAGCCGCGGTTGGGCTCGTGCTCCCAAGGGATGGGACCGTGGCCCTTCCAGCCGCTCCTGCGTAGCTGGTCGAGGCCGCGGTGGTAGCCCGTGCGGGCGAAGGCGTAGGAGGTGACGGCATGGCCCTGCGCGAAGTATTCCTCCGCGAGCGCGGCCCAGGCCGCCGGGTGGGCCGGGAAGCGGGCGGCCACGTCGGCGGCCTTGGCCCCTGATTCGAGCGCCTCCCTGGCCTCGGGCAGGTCCGGCAGGTGAGTCGGGGGCGGCCCGGCGAGAAGGTTATCCATAGGACAAGTCATACCCGCCGCGCCGCCCAAGTGGCTAGGAGATCTTCGTCCCACTGCTCTTGAGGTTGTGGCAGGCCTCCGCCACGCGGGCCGCCATGCCGGTTTCGGCGCTCTTGCCGTAGGCACGCGGGTCGTACGCCTTCTTGTTGCCGACCTCGCCGTCGACCTTCAGGACGCCGTCGTAGTTGCGGAACATGTGGTCGGCGATCGGCCTGGTGAAGGCGTACTGGGTGTCGGTGTCGACGTTCATCTTCACGACGCCGTAGGAGATGGCCTCGTGGATCTCCTCCAGCAGCGAGCCAGAGCCGCCGTGGAAGACCAGGTCGAACGGCTTGTCCTTGCCGTACTTGGCACCGACCGCCTCCTGGATGTCCTTCAGCACGCTCGGCCGCAGCTTCACGTGGCCCGGCTTGTAGACGCCGTGCACGTTGCCGAACGTGGCGGCCAGCATGTAGCGGCCATGGTCGCCGACGCCGACGGCCTCGGCGGTGGCCAGCGCGTCCTCGGGCGTGGTGTAGAGCTTCTCGTTGATCTCGCCGACGACGCCGTCCTCCTCGCCGCCGACCACGCCGATCTCCATCTCCATGATGATCCGGGCGCGGGCGCACTTCTCCAGGAGCTCCTTGGCGATCTCCAGGTTCTCCTCCAGCGGCACGGCGGAGCCGTCCCACATGTGCGACTGGAAGAGCGGGTCGAGGCCCTTGGACACCCGCTCCAGCGAGATGTCGATCAGCGGCCGCATGTAGCCGTCGAGCTTGTCCTTGGGGCAGTGGTCGGTGTGCAGCGCCACCGTGACCGGGTATTTGGCGGCGACGACCCGCGCGTACTCGGCCAGGGCGGTCGCGCCCGTCACCATGTCCTTGACCGTCGTGCCGGAGAGGAACTCGGCGCCACCCGTCGACACCTGCACGATGCCGTCGCTCTCGGCCTCGGCGAACCCGCGCAGCGCGGCGTTCAAGGTCTGAGAAGAGGTCACGTTGATCGCCGGATAGGCGAACCCGCCCGCCTTGGCACGGTCGAGCATCTCGGCGTAGACCTCTGGAGTCGCGATGGGCATAAGTCATCTCCCTGAGAAGTACGGCTTCGCGCCTGCCCAGTATCCCGGCTCGCAACCTCAACTGGTAGTGACAACGCGAGCCGGATGGCCACATCCGATCCGCTCGGCTCCAGGTAGGCTCACGGGGTGGACTGGCTCTGGAATCTCCTCGACCCGACGTGGTGGCTCACCATCCTCGGCGCCTTCGCCACCATCGGCGTCCTGGCCATCATCTTCGCCGAGACGGGTCTGCTGCTCGGCTTCTTCCTGCCGGGCGACTCACTGCTGGTGGCGGCGGGGATCTTCAGTTCCGCGTCGCTGGTCGTGGGCGAGGCGCCGCCGATCTCCTTCCCCGTCCTGGTGATCGGCACACCGTTGTGCGCCATCGCGGGCGCACAGCTCGGCCACTTCCTGGGGGCCAGGTTCGGCAGGAAGATGTTCGACAGGCCGGACTCCCGGCTGTTCAAACGCGAACACGTGATGCGGGCCGAGGAGTTCTTCCAGAAGTTCGGGCCGGCCAGGGCGGTGGTGCTGGCGCGGTTCGTGCCGATCGTCCGCACGTTCATGAACCCGGTGGCCGGCGTGCTGGAGATGCCCGCCAGGCGCTTCTTCCTGTGGAACGTCATCGGCGGCGTGGTCTGGGTCGAGGGCCTGGTGCTGCTCGGCTACTTCCTGGGCAGCAAGGTCGACCCCAAGCAGATCGACAAGTACATCCTGCCGGGCGTGTTCATCATCGTCTTCATCTCGCTGATCCCGATCATCATCGAGGTCGTCAAGAAGCGCCGCGAGCGCAAGCGGCTGCCCCTGCCCAACGGCAAGCACCACCGCGTGCCCTCCAGCACCGACCCCCAGCACTGACCCCGACGCCGACCGAGCCTCGCGCCCCGGCTGAGCAGGGCGCGAGGGAGGTCGTCACAGTCCGAGGTCCTGGAGACTGAAGGCGGTGCGGTAGTCGAGCCCCTCCTCCGCCATCCGCGCGCCCGCGCCCCGGTCGACGATCGTGGCCACGGCCACCACCTCGGCGCCCGCCTCCCGCAGTGCCTCGACGGCGGTCAGCGGCGAGCCGCCGGTCGTCGAGGTGTCCTCCACGGCCAGCACCCGGCGCCCCTTCACCTCGGGCCCCTCGATCCGGCGCTGCATGCCGTGCGACTTCTGCGTCTTGCGCACCACGAACGCGTCGAGCGTGCGCCCGCGCGCCGCCGCCGCGTGCAGCATCGCGCAGGCCACCGGGTCGGCCCCCATCGTGAGCCCGCCCACGGCGTCGAAGTCGAGATCGTCGGTCAGGTCGAGCATCACCTTGCCGACGAGCGGCGCGGCCACCCCGTCGAGCGTGATCCGCCGCAGGTCGAGGTAGAAGTCGGCCTCCTTGCCCGAGGAGAGCGTGACCTTGCCGTGGACGACGGCCTTGCGCTTGATCTCGGCCAGCAGGTTGTCGCGGTCTGTCATGCGCCCAAGCTTAGGGTCCCAGGGTCAGCGTTCTGATGAGAGCGAGGGCCTGCGCGTGCGCGCGGGGGAGCCGGCGCACCCGGACGCGGGGGTTGCGGCCGTGCAGGATGTCGGTGGCGCGCAGGCGGGCGACCTTGCCCGGCAGCCGCTCGTCCTCCGTGGTCACCGCGCCCACGCGGACGGGGGCGAGCAGCGCCAGCGTCTCGTCGCCGGTGAACACCTTGCGCAGCGCCGTGGCCAGGTTCAGTGCCGCCGCCAGCCGCTCGGCCAGCTCTCCGATCGGCCCGTACGGCTCGGCCACCACCAGCAGGTGCCCGCCCGCGACCGCCCCCCGGTAGAGCTCGCCCAGCCTGGTACGCAGGTAGGCCACCGTGGCCAGCCCGGTCAGCGGGTCCTCGCACTGCAGGTCGTTCATGGGCGCGAAGCTGCGCTCGGCCCACCCCACCGCGTACGCCCGTACCAGGGGGAACGACGGTTCGCCCCGGTCCGTGACGGCGAACAGCGCCGCCAGATCGCTCAGCCCCTCGGCGATCCCCACGCCCGCCCCGGCGCGCGCCGCGCCCAGTTCCTCGCAGGCGCGCGGCAGGTCGCCGCCGTCCGTCGCGGCCTTGATCGCGTACTGCACGGCCGGGGCCCACCAGTCGTCGGCCAGCGACCATCCCGCCGCCATGCTCCGGCCGCGCCAGCGCGCCTGCACATCCTCGTCCATGCGTGCCTCCCCTAGTCCTCAGAGGTAAAGACGGCGCTCCGGTTTAGTCATGACGGAGAATGCGGAATGATTGCGCGGGGCAACCCACCGTAATCGTGAGGTCACAATGAGTGTGGAATCGCCGCGTAGCGATGCGGACCTGCTGAAGGAGGCCAGGGCCGGCGACGCGACCGCGTACGGACGGCTCTACGAGCGTCACGTGGCCGCGGCCCGCGCGCTGGCCAGGCAGTTGGTCAGAGGCGAGTCCGAGGTCGAGGACGTCGTGGCCGAGTCGTTCACGAAGATCCTCGACCTGGTGGGCAGGGGCGGCGGGCCGGAGTCGGGGTTCCGCACGTACCTGCTGACCGTCGTGCGCCGTACCGTCTACGACCGCAGCCGGGTCGAGAGCCGCCAGGTGACCACCGGCGAGATCGAGCAGTACGACCCGGGCGTGCCGTTCGCCGATCCTGCGCTCGTCGGCCTGGAGCGGTCGATGATCTCCCGCGCGTTCCTGTCGCTGCCCGAGCGCTGGCGGGCGGTGCTCTGGCACACCGAGGTGGAGAAGTGCAAACCCGCCGAGGTCGCGCCGCTGCTCGGGCTGTCGGCCAACGGGGTGGCGGCGCTGGCCTACCGGGCGCGCGAGGGGCTGCGGCAGGCGTACCTGCAGATGCACCTGCGCGCCGCGCCGCAGCACGAGTGCCGTCCCGTGCTCGGCAAGATGGGCGCCTACGTCAGGGGCGGCCTGGCCAGGCGCGACTCGCGAGCGGTCGACGACCACGTCAACGGCTGCGAGGAATGCCACGGCGTGCTGCTCGAACTGACCGACGTCAACCGCGGCCTGCGCGTCATCGTCGGCCCGTTGATCGCCGGCCCGGTGTTCGGCGGCTACGCCGCGGCGCTGGCCAAGACGGGCGCGGCCGGCGGGGGAGCGGGCTGGCTGCTGCGGCTGCTCGGCCGGCTGCGGCGGACGCCCTCGCGGCAGCAGGTCGTGGCGGCGGGCGGCGTGGCGGTCGCGTCCGCGGCGGTGGCGGCGTTCGTGCTGGTGTCCGGGGAGTCGCCGGTGGCCAGGCCGCCGGTGCCCGCGCCGACGCCCCTGGCCCAGCCTCCGGCGTCGGTGCGCCCGGTGCCGCTGCCCGTGCCGAGCGAGCCGCCGGCGCGCGTCCCGCCGCCGCGGAAGGAGCCGCCGGGCAGGCCGCGGCTGCGGGCCACCATCGGCGCGCTCGGCGCCCTCGTACGCGCCCAGCCCGGCATCGTCGGCATGCGCCTGCGCAACGACGGCGACGGCCCGAGCGGCGAGCTGGCCGCGACCGTCGAGCTGCCGCCCGGCGTGACGCTCCTCCCGTCCGCGAGGCGCGGCCAGGGGGTGGCGCTCCTCGATCCGGTGGGGGCGGTCGACGGCTGGGCCTGCCGGCAGTCCGGTCAGGGCGCGCGGTGCGCCAGGCAGCCGCTGGCGGCCGGGCAGGGCACGGCGGTGTTCCTGCGCGTGCTGGTGTCGGGGCAGGCCCCTGAGGGCGCCGGGCCCGCCGTACGCGTCGACGCGGACGGCCTGCACGTCAAGGCGCGGGCCGAGCAGGGCGTGCGCACGGTGGGGGCGTCGGCCAGGTTCGCCACCGAGGGCAGGGTCGCCGTCAGGGCGATCGGCAACACGCTGCTGAGCTGCCCCGAGGAGCACGACGGCTGTGCCGAGGCCAGGCGCCGTCAGGGCGACCAGCGCGACAACGACCTGTGGCCGATGACCGCGCTCGACCAGGACGCCGGCCCGGCCACCACCGCCTCCAGCGCGGCCCGGCTCACCCTGCCCAAGGACAGCCGGGTCGTGTGGGCGGGCCTCTACTGGTCGGCGAGCGGCGCGGCGGCGGGGCCCGTCAAGGTCAGGGCGCCTGGCCGGCGCACGTACGTGTCGGTCCGTCCCGACCACGTCACGACCCTCGACATGCCGCTCGGCCCGGCCTACCAGGCGTTCGCCGACGTCACCGCGCTGGCCGGGCAGGCGCGGCCGAGCGGCCTGTGGTGGGCGGCCGACCCGCCGATGGCGGAGGGGGCCTCCAGTCACGCCGGGTGGAGCCTGGTGGTGATCGTGACCGGGCCGCGGCAGCCGTACAGCCAGGCCGTGGTGCTCGACACGGCCACCGTGATCGGCGGTCCGGTCGGCAAGGTGCGCATGCCGCTCGGCGGCCTGGGCCCGGCCGCCGCGCCCGCCAGGGCAGAGCTGGTGACCTGGGAGGGCGACGCCGACCTCCAGGGCGACAAGGTCTCGCTCGGCACCGGCGCGATCACCCCGGAGGGCGGCGACCGCGACCGCGCCAACGTCTTCGACGGCTCCTCCAACGGCGTCAGGGGGATGACCTTCGGCGTCGACGTCGACACGGTCGAGGCCGAGCTGGGCCGCGATCCGGGGCTGACGATCGTGTCCGACAAGGACGTCGTCCTGTTCGGAGTGGCCGCGCTGAGCGTCAGGGCACGCTCATGACCACGAACAGGACAAACTGGTACGGTCTGCCTAAATGGTCCGGTCGGACGGCGGCCCACGGTCGAATCGTCGGGATTCACCCTCGCGCGATCACCTGCTTTCATTACCCTGAGAGAGGGCCGCCGAGTCCGGTCTCTGACGGTGCAGAGCCAGCAAGGTCGGACCACCAGGAAAGGGGCGGTGTCAGTGGATCGCTGCGCGCTGTTCGTGGACGCCGGCTATCTGCTGGCAGACGGAGCGATGGCCGTGCACGGCACTCGCCATCGCGAAGCCGTCGCCTGGGACTATCCCGGGCTTCTCCAGCTGATGACCAACCTGTCGCGCGAGCGCACGGGCCTGCCGCTGCTGCGGTGCTACTGGTACGAGGCGACCGTCGAGGGCCGCCGCACCCCGGAGCACGACGCGCTGGCCGACATCCCGGGCCTCAAGCTCAGGCTCTCGCGCATCCGGCCGGGCCGCCGCGAAGGCGTCGACGCCCAGGTCCACCGCGACCTCATGACCCTCGCCCGCAACAACGCCATCTGCGACGCCGTCGTCGTCAGCGGCGACGAAGACCTCGCCCAGGTGGTGTGCGACGCCCAAGACCTCGGCATCAGGATCACCGTCATCCACATCGCCGCCGACGGCGGGTGGGCCGTGTCCCGGTCGTTGCGGCAGGAGTGCGACGACCTGGTCGAGCTGGGCAGCGTCCACCTGCGGCCCTACGTCACCATGGTGAGCGGCGTCACCGAGTCCTCCAACGGCCACCACCAGCCGCTCGGCAACGGGCACGCCGCGCACTCGCTGCCGCCCGCCCCGCCGGCCGCGGCGCCGCCGTCCCCGCCGGCCTCGTTGCCGCCGGCTTCGTCGTCGGGCAGCCACGCGGCCAACCCGTCCTCCGGGAGCCACGCGGCTCCCTCCTCCGGGCAGCCGTCCGCCAACGGGCCGGTGTCGTCGGCCGGGCGGGGGCAGTCGTCCACGCCGCCGGTGCTGCCGTCGTACTCGGGGTACCAGGAGCAGCCGCCGTCCATCCCGCCGTCCGTGCCGCCGTCCGCCGCGCCGGCGACCGGGCCGTTGCAGCAGCCGCAGTCCGCCTCGCCCAGCACCGGGCAGTTCGCGACGCCGTCGTCGGGGGGCACGTACCAGCCGGCGCAGCTCGGGCCGTACACCGGGCCGCAGGCCGCCCCCGTCTCCCCGCCGTCCGCCGCGACCGCCGGGGCCACCACGCTGGCCGACGCCGTGAAGGCCGCCCACCGCGAGGGGCACGACTTCGGCGAGTCCGTGGCCCGCGACGCTCCCGCGCTGTGGCTGGAGGCCGTACTCGCCCGCAAGCCCCGCATGCCCTCCGACCTGGAGGCCCGCCTTCTGCAGGGCTCCTCGCTGCCGATCGACTTCCTCCTGCACGACGAGGTCCGCCACGCCTTGCGCCGCGGCTTCTGGGACGCCCTCGAACGCGCCCGCCACTGACCCACCCCGCCCGCCTCCCGGCCAACGGCGCGTACCGCCATGCCCGGGTGTCGGAACGCCCGGGCGCCGTGAGAGGCGGCCCGGGCGTTCGGTGGGACGGGGTCAGGAGAGGGCGTCGAAGCCGGCGCGCAGGTGGGTGAGCCGGTCGGCCAGGTCGCCCAGCGGGACGGCGAGCGCCGGATCCTGCGACTTGCGGGCCAGCTCCCGCACCCGGGTCAGCTCGTCCTCCACCGCAGTGAGCCGCCGCGACAGCTCCGGCAGAATCGAGGAGTGGTCACCCGCCCCCGGCGGCAACTCGCCGGTCAGCCGCTCGCGGAGCAACGACGCCTGCTCGGCCAGGCGCTTGTTCATGTTGTAGAGCTCGCTGAACACCGACACCTTCGCCCGCAGCACCCAAGGGTCGAACGGCTTGGTGAGATAGTCGACCGCCCCGGCCGCGTAGCCGCGGAAGGCGTAGTCGGGAGCGCTGTCGACCACGGTCAGGAAGATGATCGGGATGTTCCTGGTCCGCTCCCGCCGCTTGATGTGGGCGGCCGTCTCGAACCCGTCCATGCCCGGCATCCGGACATCGAGCAGGATCAGCGCGAACTCGGTGTTGAGCAGCGCCTTGAGCGCCTCCTCGCCGGACCTGGCGCGTACGGGCACCAGGTCGAGCGAGCTGAGGATCGCCTCCAGGGCGATCAGGTTCTCCTCGCGGTCGTCGACCAGGAGGATCTTCGCACGGTCCGGCATCGATCACGACCCTTCAGCGGTTGAGGGCGATGAGTCGGTCGTGGCCCCTCGCCCACGGCTGAGCCAGCCGCGCAGCCGTTCGAGCAGGCGATCGACGTCGACCGGCTTGGGCACGTAGTCGGACGCGCCCGAGGCGATGCTCTTCTCGCGATCACCTCGCATGACCTTAGCGGTCAGCGCGATGATCGGCAGGTCGGCGAACTGGGGCATGCGCCGGATGGCCGAGGTCGTGGCCCAGCCGTCCATCTCCGGCATCATGATGTCCATCAGCACGAGCGCGACGTCCTCGTTCCGTTCGAGCTGTTCGATCCCCTCGCGGCCGTTTTCAGCGTAGACGACCGTCGAGCCGTGCCGTTCCAGCACGCTGGTGAGGGCGAACACGTTGCGGATGTCGTCGTCGACGATGAGGATCTTGGCGCCGTTGAGCGGGTCGTCGCCCTGCCACTGGGCGGGCGTCTCCACCGGCGCCTCGACCAGTTCGGGCATCGGCATGTCGAGCGGCATGGGCGGCTCGGGCATGGTCCTGGCGGCGGCCTGCTCCTCGGCGGACGAGGTCATGAGCTGCCGGCGCGGGGCCGTGCTGCCGTCTGTGGCGGCCAGCGGGCCTGTGTAGGAGGCGGGCAGGTAGAGGGTGAACGTGCTGCCCCTGCCCAGCTCGCTGTCGACGTGGATCTCGCCGCCGAGCAGCCGCGCGATGTCGCGGCAGATGGCCAGGCCGAGGCCGGTGCCGCCGTACTTGCGGCTGGTGGTGCCGTCGGCCTGCCTGAACGCCTCGAAGATGACCTCGCGCTTGTCGGGCGCGATGCCGATGCCGGTGTCGATCACCTGGAACGCCAGCAGGTCGGTGGCGTCGTGGAGGGTGTCGTCGTCGAAGTCGACGCCCCGCGGCGCCGCCGCGACCCGCAGCTTGACCTCGCCCTTCGGGGTGAACTTCACCGCGTTGGACAGCAGGTTGCGCAGCACCTGCTGCAGGCGCTGTTCGTCGGCCCGCAGCTCGCTCGGCACGTCGGAGGCCACCTCGACGCTGAACGACAGCCCCTTGTCCTGGGCCAGCGGCGCGAAGGCCGCCTCCAGCAGGTCGACAATCTTGGGCAGCGACACCTGGATCGGATGGATGTCCATCCGGCCCGCCTCGACCTTCGACAGGTCGAGCATGTCGTTGATGAGCTGGAGCAGCGCCGACCCCGCGCTGTGGATCGTCCGGGCGAACTCGACCTGCTGGGAGGTCAGGTTGCCCTCGGCGTTCTCGGTCAGCAGCTTGGCCAGCACCAGCAGGCTGTTGAGCGGCGTACGCAGTTCGTGGGACATGTTCGCGAGGAACTCGGACTTGTACCGCGAGGAGACCGCGAGCTGCTCGGCGCGCTCCTCCAGCGTGCGGCGGGCCTGCTCGATCTGGAAGTTCTGGATCTCGATCGCGCGGTTCTGCTTGGCCAGCAGCGCCGCCTTGTCCTCCAGCTCGGCGTTGGACCTGCGCAGCTCCTCCTGCTGCCGCTGGAGCTCGTCGGAGCGCTCCTGCAGCTCACGGGTGAGCCGCTGGGACTCGGTCAGCAGGTCTTCGGTGCGGGAGTTGGCGATGATCGTGTTCATCGTGACGCCGATGGTCTCGACGAGCTGCGTCAGGAAGTCGAGGTGCACCTCGCCGAACGGGGTGAAGGAGGCCAGCTCCAGCACGCCGAGCACGCGGTTCTCGAACAGGATCGGCAGCACCACGATCTGGGCGGGCGTGGACTGGCTGAGCCCGCTGTCGATGGTGATGAACTGCGGCGGCACGTCGTCGAGGATGATGTGCCTGCCCTCGGCCGCCGCCTGGCCGACGATGCCCTCGCCGATCGCGAACCTCCGGCGCGGCCCCCGGTCGGGACGTACGCCGTAGCCGCCGATCAGCGTCAGCTCGTGGTCGCCCTCGGGGTCGATGCCGTAGAAGGCGCCGTAGCGGGCCGAGACCAGCGGCGTCAGCTCGCTCATCGTCAGCTTGGCCACCTCGAACAGGTCGCGGTGGCCCTGCATGAGCCGGGAGATGCGGGCCAGGTTGGACTTGAGCCAGTCCTGCTCCTGGTTGGCCTGGGTGGTCTCGCGGAGGTTGGCCACCATCGAGTTGATGTTGTCCTTCAGCTCCGCCAGCTCGCCCTGCGCCTCGACGGCGATCGAACGCGTCAGGTCGCCCCGAGCCACGGCGCTGGTCACGGTCGCGATGGCGCGCACCTGCGTGGTCAGGTTGCCGGCCAGCTCGTTGACGCTCTCGGTGAGCCGCTTCCAGGTGCCCTCGACGCCCTCGACCCGGGCCTGGCCGCCGAGCTGGCCCTCCGAACCCACCTCGCGGGCCACGCGGGTGACCTCGGAGGCGAACGAGGAAAGCTGGTCGACCATCCGGTTGATGGTGGTCTTCAGCGCCAGGATCTCGCCCTGGGCGTCGACGTCGATCTTGCGGGTCAGGTCGCCGTTGGCGACGGCCGTGGTGACCTCGGCGATGTTGCGCACCTGATAGGTCAGGTTGTTCGCCATGAAGTTGACGTTGTCGGTGAGGTCCTTCCAGACGCCCGACACGCCCTGCACCCGCGCCTGGCCGCCGAGCTGCCCCTGCGTGCCAACCTCGCGGGCGACGCGGGTGACCTCGTCGGCGAAGGACGAGAGCTGGTCGACCATCGTGTTGAGGGTGTCCTTGAGCTGCAGGATCTCGCCCTGCGCGTCAACGGTGATCTTCTTCGACAGGTTGCCCTGCGCCACCGCGGACGAGACGGCCGCTATCTGGCGCACCTGCGAGGTCAGGTTGTTGGCCATCGAGTTGACGTTGTCGGTGAGGTCCTTCCAGACCCCGGACACGCCGCGCACCTGCGCCTGGCCGCCGAGCTGGCCCTCGGTGCCCACCTCGCGGGCCACGCGGGTGACCTCGGAGGCGAACGAGGACAGCTGCTCGACCATCGTGTTCATGGTCGACTTGAGTTCGAGGATCTCGCCCTGGGCGTCGACGTCGATCTTGCGGGTCAGGTCGCCGTTGGCCACGGCCGTGGTCACCTGGGCGATGTTGCGCACCTGGTAGGTCAGGTTGTTGGCCATCGAGTTGACGTTGTCGGTGAGGTCCTTCCAGACGCCCGACACGCCCTTCACCTCGGCCCGGCCGCCGAGCTTGCCTTCCGTGCCGACCTCGCGGGCCACGCGGGTGACCTCGTCGGCGAAGGACGAGAGCTGGTCGACCATCGTGTTGAGGGTGTCCTTGAGCTGCAGGATCTCGCCCTCGGCGTCAACCGTGATCTTCTTCGACAGGTTGCCCTGGGCGACCGCCGTCGCCACGGTCGCGATCGAGCGCACCTGCGACGTCAGGTTGTTCGCCATGAAGTTGACGTTGTCGGTGAGGTCCTTCCAGACGCCCGACACCCCGGTCACCTGCGCCTGGCCGCCGAGCTGGCCCTCGGTGCCGACCTCGCGGGCCACGCGGGTGACCTCCTCGGCGAAGCCCGAGAGCTGGTCGACCATCGTGTTGACGGTGTTCTTCAGCTCGAACATCTCGCCCACGGCGTCGACCGTGACCTTGCGGCTCAGGTCGCCCTTGGCGACCGCGGTGGTGACCACGGCGATGTCGCGGACCTGCGCGGCCACGCGCGAGGACATCGTGTTGACGGCCTCGGTGAGGTCGCGCCAGCTTCCCGACATGCCCCGCAGGTTGGCGCTGCCGCCCAGCCGGCCCTCGGTGCCCGCCTCGCGGGCGACCCTGGTGACCTCGGAGTTGAACAGGGCGAGCTGGTCGACCATGCCGTTGATGGCCTTGCCCAGGCGGCGCACCTCGCCGCGGGCCGACCGGTCGAGGTCGATGCGCCGCGACAGGTCGCCCTTGGCCACCGCGTCGATCACGTCGGCCGCGCCGCTGACCGGGCTCACCAGGGCGTCGATCAGCATGTTGACCGACTCGACGCTCTCCGACCACGCCCCGACGCCCGGGCCGGGCGTCAGCCGCTCCCCGAAGCGCCCTTCCTTGACGACCTCTTTGCGAACTCTTGCCAGCTCGTTCGCGAGATGTTCGCGGCGGTCGGCCACCTCGTTCAGCAACAGACGCACTTCGCTGAGGATGCCGGGGGGCGCGTGAGGGACCCGACGCCGGAAATCGCCGTCACGCCAGGAGAACAGGGTCTCCAGCACGGGAACGAGATCCGATTCTGTATAGGTCCTCTCCTCCGGGCTTGATGCGGCCTTGGCCGTGGTCATGGGGCCTCCTTCACTCGCGACGGGTCCCGGCGAGTGATTCAAGTCTGTCACGATGAGTAGCTCGTAGTCCTGCCCTTGGATTTACCCCAAGTCAGTGAGAAGTGTGGTAGGCACGATGGGATGACTGCTTCTCCCCACGCGGTGCTGGCCGCGACCTTCGCGCCCGGCGATACCGCTGTGACGGCTGCGATGAGGTTCACGCGCGAGGTGATGACCGCGTGGGCCACCGTCAGCGTGCTCCACACCGCCGAGCAGGTGGCCGGCGATCTGGCGGAGCAGGTCTCTGACGAGCCGTTTGAGGTGATTTGGAAGCATTACGGGGATGCCGTGCAGGTCGAACTGCGGCAGCGGATCACCGCACACGGTGATCCGAAAGCTCCTTCCGTGAACGTGGAAGAGTGGGGAGTCACCTTCGCGGGCGATTCACGTGTCCATTGGGCAAGGCTCACGCTACCCGGCTCGGTGGACCAGGTGGCCGCCGAATGGCGGGAGGAGAGCGCGAGGGGCCCTCACTGGCTCGGGTTCCTGGCCGACGCGAGCGACCTGCTGGCCGGCACCCTCGACCCCGACATGGTCCCGGCGATCATCGCCCAGATCGTCGTGCCGCGCCTGTCGAGCTGGTGCGCCGTCTACACCGCCGGCAGCTCGGGCGGCCCGCTGCGGCTGGTCTACCTGTGGCACGCCGACGAGGCCCGCATCGACGGCCTGCGCGAGCAGCTCACGGACATGGACGTCGGCGCGGCCGACACGAGGGCCACGTCCATCATCCACCTGAACGACTCCCAGGTGCTGGCCGTGCCGCTCACCGCGCGCGGCCGCGGGCTCGGCATGATGTGCCTGGGCCGGTCCGACCGCTTCCCCGACGAGGTCATCCAGTTCGCCGAGGACATCGGCAGGCGCGCCGCGCTGGCCATGGACAACGCCCGGCTCTACGCCCAGCAGGCCGCGGCCAACCGGGCGCTGCAGCGCAGCCTCCTGCCGCCCAACGAGCCCGAGGTGCCCGGCCTCGACTACGGCGTCATCTACGAGCCCGCCGGCGAGGCCAACGAGGTCGGCGGCGACTTCTACGACCTGTTCAAGGCGGGCGACGACTCCTGGCGCTTCGCGATCGGCGACGTCTGCGGCACCGGCCCGGAGGCCGCCGCGGTGACCGGCCTGGCCCGCCACACGCTGCGCCTGCTGGCCCGCGAGGGCTACGGCGTGGCCGCGGTGCTCGGCCGGCTCAACCAGGCGATCCTGGAGGAGGGCGAGCGGGCCAGGTTCCTCACGCTGCTCCACGGCGACATCACGCCCGTGGAGTCCGGCCTGGAGGTACGGCTGGTGTCCGCCGGACATCCCGAGGCGCTGCGGCTCAAGCCGAGCGGCAAGGTGGAGGGGGTCACCACTCCCCAGTCGCTGCTCGGCGTCTTCCACGAGGTCGTGTTCGAGGCCGACACCATCCATCTCGACCACGGCGACGTGCTGCTCGCGGTGACCGACGGCGTGACCGAGCGGCGCTCGGGCGGGCGGCTGCTCGACGACGACGGCGGCCTGGCCAAGCTGCTGGCCGAGTGCGCCGGGCTGTCGGCCAGGGCGGTGGCCGAGCGCATCCGCAGGGGCGCGGCGGAGTTCGCCTCCGAGCCGAGCGCCGACGACCTCGCCATCGTGGTCCTGCGCGCGCGCTGACCGCGCCGGAGCGCCCCCGCAGGAGCGCTCCCACAACGTGCGCGAGACGGTCAGTCGACGTGGACGTGCTTGCGGGCGAACTCCAGTTGCAGGGCGGTCTGCGCGATGCGTTCGGCGACCACGAGCGAGCCGCGGATGGCGCCGTACGTGTAGAGCTCGTGCTCGCGCCCGTGCTCGGCCAGCTTGGCCACGTACTTCTCGATCTGGCGCAGCGGGCAGCGGGTGTCGTTCTCGCCGGCGAGGATCAGCAGGGGGCTCTTGATCTGGTCCACGTACGTGATCGGCGAGCAGAAGGTGTACCGCTCGGGCTGCTTGTCGGGGGAACCGCCGAGCAGGGCCCGCTGGTAGGCGCGCAGGCTCTCGGCCTCGTCCTCGTAGCAGGTCTGGTGGCAGGCGATGGGCACCGCGGCGATGCCCGCGGCCCACAGGCCGGGCTGGACGCCGAGGCCGAGCAGCGCGAGATAGCCGCCCCAGGCGGTGCCGGCCAGGACCAGCCGGGAGGGGTCGATCGTGCCCCGGTCCACCAGCGCCTGGCGTACGGCGGCGATGTCGGACAGCTCGATGTGCCCGACGTCGCCGTGGAGGGCGTCCCGCCAGGCCGAGCCGTAGCCGGTCGAGCCGCGGTAGTTGACGCGTACGACGGCGAAGCCCGCGTCCACCCAGGCCGCGACCTCGGGGGAGAAGGCGTCGCGGTCGTGGTCGGTCGGGCCGCCGTGCATGAGGAAGACCGCCGGGTAGGGAGCCGCGCCGATCTCGGGCTTGGACACCAGCGCGTGGATGCGCCCGCCGGGTCCCTCGACGTCGAGGTCCTCGACGGGGACGCTCGGCGGCGCCGGCGGGCCGCCCGGGTTGAGCACGACCTGGCCGTTGCTCGACCGGATGACCGGCGGCCGGGAGCCGCTGGACCAGGAGTACTCGATGTGGCCGCCGGGCCGCGGCGCGGCCTCGTCGATCACGCCGTGCGGGGTGTCGATGAGCGTCAGGACGCCGCCCGCCAGGTCGTAGCGGTGCAGGTAGCTGCGGGCGCGGTGGTCGCGCACGATCAGCAGGCCGCGGCCGTCGTCGAACCATTCGGCGGCCAGGTCGCCGGGGTCCTTCAGCCAGATCTCGCGCTGCTCGCCGGTGACCGGGTCCCAGACCAGGGGTTCGTGGCGCTGGCGGCGCTCGTGCAGGGTGAGCAGGCGGCGGTCGCCCACCACCGGGGCGAAGCGGAGGCCGTGCACGCCCTTGTCGGGGCCGTCGTAGAGCTCGCCGACGGTCTCGCCGTGCTGGTCGACCACGCGCAGCGCCGGACGGCGGAAGTCGCCGTACTCGCCGTGGTTGATGGCGATGAGGGAGCCGTCGAGGGACATGTCGGTCACCCAGGCGGCCTCGGCGTGCTCGTACAGCAGCTCGGCCGGCGCGCCGGGGCGTACCAGGTGGATCCTGAACGTGCCCTCGCTGGCCAGGCTGATGGCGGCCAGGCCGGTCGCCGACATCGCGATGCCGCCCGGCTGGCCCGGCGGCAGGCCGGGAGCGGCCGGCTCGCTCGGGCCGCCCGTGAAGGGCTGGCGCCACCAGGTGCCGAACTCGTCGCCGTCGGTGTCGGCGAACCAGTAGATCCACTGTCCCGCCGGGTCGATCGCCGCGTACGCGGTGCCCTTGGGCCGGTCGGTGACCTGGCGCACGGCGCCCGTCGCCCGGTCCCAGGCGTAGACCTCCCACGTCCCGGTGGCGTTGGAGCGGTAGATGGAGCGGTTCGGGGCCTGGCGGGCCCAGGTCGGCAACGTCATGCGTGACGCGCGGAACCTGGCTTGCCAGCGTTCCTCCGCCTTCATCCTGCGCGCCCCCTCCCATCGATGGCCCACGCCCTCTGGGTGCGGGATGCCGTCCAGTATTACGCCTGAGTCGGGGAAATACTCTGTGAATGTGGGGGAATTTCGGACTAAATACCCCATCAGTAACACCAGTCGCAGATGCCCGTCAAGGAACAGGTCTTGAACGGGGCTCAGGCTCGAAGATAGACAGGTGAAACGCGGCTCTGACCGTAACTTTATTCTGGCCATTCTTGGCATGTCGGCGGAAATAGCCCGATATGCGGGTCGCCAGCTCGGCGGAATCAGTGTGCCACGCGCTCGGGCCCATTCCCACGACTTGGATCAGCTCGTCCTGTGCGAGCTCCATGTCGAACTCGATCGTGCGCCGCCCGGTCCGGGCGAACCCGTCCATGCTGCGGGCGACCCGGCGGTCCTTCTCCTCATCGACCGAGAGCAGCCCCAGCTCCTCGACCAGCGGGCTCAGGTGCGCCGCCGCGGGCGTCGCGACGACAGCGGCCCCGCCGGGACGCAGGATCCTCCGGAACTCCGGCCCGTTCCTGGGCGCGAACACATCGATCACCACATCGGCCACCCCATGCCGGATCGGGAGCGGCCGCCACACGTCCGCCACGAACGCCCCCAGCCTCGGATGCGCCCGCGCCGCCCGCCGTACGGCGTGCTTGGACACGTCGAACGCCATCCCGATGCCATCGTCCACCGCATTCAGCACGGCCGCCAGATAGTGCCCGGTGCCCGTACCGGCGTCGACGATCACCGGTGCGACCCTGCCCGCCGCGCCGCGACCCTCGACGGCCACCGGTCCACCTTCCGGACCGGCCTCCACTCCCGCCCCACCGTACGCTCCCGACCCGGTTTCGTCATTCGATTCAGTAGAAGATTCACGTTTTTCTGGACCTCCCACCCGGGCCCGCACGGTGTCGGCCAGCGCCCCGGCCAACGGCGCGTAGTGCCCGGCCGCCAGGAACTCCGCCCGCGCGGCCACCATCGCGGGGCTGTCGGCGGTGCCGGGTGGGCGTGACCCGGTGAGCAGGCTGACGTACCCCTGCTTGGCCACGTCGAAGGAGTGCCCGCGCGCGCACCGCAGGGCGCCGTCGGCGAGCTCCACGTCCGCGCGGCAGACGGGGCAGATCAGGTGTTCGACGATGTCGGCCAGCATGCGCCCATTCTCCAGCGGCCTCACGCCGCCGCGCGCAGCGCCTCCAGCAGGAACGCGGCGTTGGACGGCGTCGTGCGCAGCTTGCCGATGAGCGTCTCCAGGGCCTGGTGCCGGTCCAGCCCGGCCAGCGAGCGGCGCAGCCGCCAGATCACCCGCTGCTCCTCGGGGTGCAGGAGGATCTCCTCGCGCCTGGTGCCGGAGGCGTCCAGGTCGACCGCGGGGAACAGGCGGCGTTCGGCCAGGTCGCGGGCGAGGTGGAGCTCCATGTTGCCGGTGCCCTTGAACTCCTCGTACAGGCTGTTGTCCATGCGGGAGCCGGTGTCCACGAGGGCGCTGGCGAGGATGGTCAGCGAGCCGCCGTCCTCGACGTTGCGCGCCGCGCCGAAGAAACGCTTGGGCGGGTAGAGGGCGCGGGCGTCGATGCCGCCGGTGAGCACGCGCCCGCCGCCGGGCGCCAGGTTGTTGTACGCCCGGCCGAGCCGGGTCAGCGAGTCGAGCAGCAGCACGACGTCGCGGCCGGCCTCCACCAGGCGCTTGGCGCGCTCGACGGCCAGCTCGGCCACGGCGGCGTGGTCGCGGTCGGGGTTGTCGAAGGTGGAGGCGAAGATCTCGCCCTGGACGGAGGCGCGCATCTCGGTCACCTCCTCGGGCCGCTCGCCCACGAGCACGACCATGAGGTGGACCTCGGGATGGTTGCGGCTGACCGCGGCGGCCAGCGCCTGGAGGACCATCGTCTTGCCGGCCTTGGGCGGCGCCACGATGAGACCGCGCTGCCCCTTGCCGATGGGCGCGACCAGGTCGATGACCCGGGTGCTGAGCGACCCGGTCTCGATGACCAGCCGCTCGTCCGGATGGACGGGCGTCAGCTCCTCGAAGCGCGGCCGGCCCCGCCACTCGGTCAGGCCGTTGACGGACTCGACGCCGGCCAGCCTGTTCCCGGCCACGGAGGCGACGACGTGGTCGCCGCGCCGCAGGCCGAGCTGCCTGACCTTCTCCGGAGGCACGCGGACGTCGCCCGGCCCCGGAAGGTGTTCCGCGCGGATGAAGGCGGACTTCTCGTGCACGTCGAGCAGGCCGCTCACCTGCCGTACGGACGTTTCCGCGCGCTGTTGCGGAATGGTGTGAACAGTCATGATGAGCCCCTTTGGGGGAGATACGCCGGACAGAGGCCCGGCGAGTTCGATGAAGAAGCCGGGCCCGGAGAAACCGAGGCGGGGCTTGGTGAGGAAAACCAGCGGAGCTGAAGCTCAACGCTTGTGGGGAAGATACCACACGTTCCGCCCCATGAAACGCCTAGCCCTCCTGGACTATTCCCGGACGGTTCTGGTGTGTTCTGCCGCGCGTGACGGCCGTACGCGTGACAATGTTCTTCGTCGCACCGCGCTGTGAGGAAACCCCGGCCACCGGTGCGCCGAACGCCACAGAACCCCTATCCAGCGCAGCGGCATCGTGTCAAGCGACATGCAGGACCCCTGCAACTCGATGGGGGTTCCATGGGCACATCCGAGCTCCTTGGGGGATCACCATGAAGACCGTCCACTGCCCGCAGTGCCACCACACGCTCGACGAAGGCCCGATCATGTACCGGTGCGCCCACTGCTGCCGCGCCGTCTACGCCGCCGACCTCGAGAACGAGTACGTGCCGCGCGAGCCCGTCGCCGCCTAACCTTGGCGGGATGAAGCACAACCCCATCACCGTCTCCGGCGTCGAGGTGACGCCGCTCTGCGACGCGGTGGGCCCGATGGGCCCCGCGATCCGCCTCCCGCTCGCCGAGATGTTCCCCGGCTCCGGCCGGGCGGACGATCCGTGGGTCCTGCACTTCCACTGCTACCTGCTGCGTGACGGCGCAGGCCGCCTCACCCTCGTCGACACCGGCATCGGCGGGGAGGACTCCCCGGCGGCCAGTTGGGCGCCCGTCCCCGGCGTACTGACGGACGAACTGGCGGCGGCGGGCGTCACGCCCGCCGACATCGACACCGTCATCCTCACCCACCTGCACAGCGACCACGCCAGTGGCGCGGTCGCCGACGGCGCCCCGGTGTTCGAGAACGCGCGCTACGTGCTCCAGCGGGCCGAGGTGGACTCCGCCGCCGGAGTCGCGGCCGACCGGCTCCTGACCCCGCTCAAGGACCACCTCCACATCGTCGAGGGGCAGGCCCAGGTCGCGCCGGGCATTCACGTCCAGCACACGCCGGGGCACACCCCGGGCCACCAGATCGCCAGGGTCGGCGACCTGGCCATCACCGGCGACCTCGTGCTCCACCCGGTGCAACTGGCCGACCCGGGCGTCCACTACGTCTACGACGACGACCGGGAGACGGCCGCGCGCACCCGCACCGAGGTCCTGGCGGCGCTGCGCGCCGAGCGGGCGACGATCGCCACCGCGCACTTCAGCGAGCCGTTCATACGCCTTTGATCCGTTACGGCACCATAGGCTCTCATGAAGATTCGTGTTGTGGCCGGTGTCGCCCTCGGCGCCGCCCTGGTGGCCCCCGCTACGGCGTCGGCGGCCACCGCGCCCGAGCTGTCGGGCGCCGCCGTCTATGCCAGCACCGGCCACCAGCTCGCCCGCTACGAAGGCGGCGAGTGGAGCACCCTCGCCAGGATCGGCGCCCTGCCGCAGTTCGCCGCCTCCCCGGACGGCAGGAAGGCCGCCTGGGTGACCGACGGCGGCAACCTCCAGGTCAAGGACGGCGCCAAGACCGTCACCGCGGCCAGGAAGCTCCAGGGCGGCACGCCGTGCCTGACCCCCGTCTGGTCGCCCGACTCCACCCAGATCGCCTACGTCGGCAAGAGCGAGACCATCATGGCCGTCAAGGCCGACGGCACCGGGGCGCGCAGGCTCGGCACGTCCAAGGGGGTGTGCCATCTGGCGTGGGCGGCGGGCGGCCGGTACCTCGCGGGCTACACCGGCGAGGCCGACGCCGTCTACCGGCTCGACGTCAGGACCGGCAAGTCGGTCAGGGCCAAGGGCGTCAAGCTCGTCACCCACGTGCAGAGCCTGTCGCCGAACGGCCGCGACGCCGTCGTCGAGTTCCCCGCCAACCCCGACGCGCTCGGCGACGGGAGCTGGCCGAGCGCCTTCAGGCCGACCGTGGTCGACCTGGTGACGGGCAAGAAGCTCACCCCGGCCGTCAAGGGCCGGCTGATCGGCGCGTTCTACCTGGCCGACGGGCGGCTGGTCGTCCGCGTGGCGGGCGGCGCGCACAACACGCTGGTCGTGCTGGACGCGGCGGGCAAGGAGACCCAGCGGGTCGAGGAGCCGGCCAAGGCCAGGACCCAGGCCCTGCTCCAGGTGCTGCCGTGACGAGGGCCGGCTGACTACACCTGGTTTCCGGTGAGGGCCGGCTGGTCGGCCAGGAGGGCCGCGGGCAGGAAGACCATCGCGGTCAGGCCGCCGTAGGGTGAGGGCGCGAGGGTGACCTTGATGTCGTGCCGGGCGGCCAGCCGGCCGACCACGAACAGGCCCAGCCGGTCGCTCTGCGCGAGGTCGAACTCGGGCATCTCGGAGAGCCGGTCGTTGAGCTCGTCCAGTTCGACCCGGGGCAGGCCGAGGCCGCGGTCCTCGATCTCGATCATCAGGCCGTTCGGGGTGATCGCGCTGCGCACGTCCACCCTGGTCTGCGGGGGCGAGAAGAGCGTGGCGTTCTCGACGAGCTCGGCCAGCAGGTGGGCCACGTCCGTGACGGTCGCGCCGAGCAGCGCGGTCCGCGGCGGCTGGAGGATCTCGACGCGCTCGTACTCCTCGACCTCCGCGACCGCGGCCCGCAGGACGTCGAGGATCGCCACCGGGTTGCGCCAGC
Organism: Nonomuraea sp. NPDC052265; assembly: GCF_044547985.1. Classification (NCBI taxonomy): domain Bacteria; kingdom Bacillati; phylum Actinomycetota; class Actinomycetes; order Streptosporangiales; family Streptosporangiaceae; genus Nonomuraea; species Nonomuraea sp. NPDC052265. Next base: position 160,197 of record NZ_JBIUBJ010000008.1, on the reverse strand, counting down.
CGCGCCCGGGAGCCTGGTCGGACAGGATGATCAGGCTCTCCGCGTGCCTGCGCATGCGGGTGGTGAGGTGGTCCAGCTTGAACAGGTCGGACAGGATCTCGGGCTCCTCGGTGGCCCGCTGCATGCCGTCGAGCTGGAGCAACTGGCGGTGCAGCAGCGACTGGTTGCGCCGGGCCAGGTTCACGAAGACCTGGCTGACGCCGTGCCGCAGCTTGGCCTGGTCGACGGCGGCCTCGACGGCCGTGGACTGCACGTGGTTGAAGGCCCGCACGATGTCGGCGACCTCGGACGTCTCCGTCCTGACCTCCAGCGGCGCGACCTCGGCGGCCGTCGGCGGGCGGGTGTTCGTCCGCAGCCGCTCGATCAGCCCGGACAGCCGTACCTCGGCCAGTTCGGTGGCGGCGTCGCGCAGCCCGGCCAGCTCGCGGACCAGCCGCTTGCGGAAGCGCAGCGACAGCAGGATCGAGGCGAGCACGGCGAGCAGGCCCGCGCCCCCGGCCACGCCGATCTTGATCAGGATGTTCGCGGCGGCGGGCGTCACCCGGGCCACGATGCCCTCCACGGCCTGGCCCTGGTCGCGTTCGAGCACGGCCCACAGGTTCTGGCCGTCCACCTCCCAGGTGGCGGCGGTGGCGGGCAGGCCGTTCATCGCGGCCTGGCCTCTGATGGCGTCCTCGGCGTCGAGGAACTCCTTGTAGACGGGCGAGGCGGCCAGCTCCGCGTACGGGCCGCGCAGGCCGCCGTCCAGGTGCGAGAGCGCCTGCGAGTACAGCAGCCGCCGGGTCGCCACCATCCCGGTGAACGCCTCGCGCTCGACGGCCTCGACCCGCCCTCTGGCCAGCACCACGACGATCATCGCGCGCTCGCGCGAGACCAGGTCCTTGGCCTCGCCGAGCATGGTGACGGCCCTGGCCTGCCGGTACAGCGACATGTCGGGCACCAGCACCATCGCGTCGTACATGCGGAAGGAGGCGTCCACGATCTGGCTGTAGCCGTCGATGACGGCGAGCGGCGCGACCGTGGCGCCGTCCACCTCGGCGCGGATGCCGGCCAGCAGGTCGAGCTTGCCGTTGAGGGCGTCGAGCTGCGTGCGCATCTCAGGTGACATCTTGCGCTGGTCCTTGGCCAGCTTGCGGAAGGCCGCCACGGCCCGGTCGGTCTGCCCGCGCTGTCTGGCCAGCTTGTCCGCGCCGCGCCGGGTGGCCAGGAACTCGACCGAGGCCAGCCGCTCGTCCTGGAGCTCGACGTTGACCCGCTCCGACGGCGTGGCCAGGTGGGAGGCCAGCTCGTTGATCTCCAGCAGGCGCAGGCCGTCACCGCCGGTCAGGGCCGCCGCGAACGCCCACAGTCCGACCAGGGACAGCAGCGGCACGAGCAGGAGGATGAGGAGCTTCAGAGCAATGGGACGGCCACGCGTGGGGGGCATGCGACCTCCGGGTGCATGATGAGATCGCCTCGCAGATTACACCCCCCTTTGGAAGGATTTCTGTGCGTCTTCCGCGTTCCACCGCCGGTTGGACCATCGGCGTCTTCGGCCTGCTCGCCTTCGCACTCGGGCTCGTCGGGCTGCTGTCGCCGAACTCCCTGCTGGTCCTGCTGGGTTTCGAGGTGCTCGACGCACGCCCGTCCGGCGACTACACGCTGGTTTACATGGCCGCTTCGTCGATGGCGGCGGTGAACATGGGGGTGTATTACGTTTTCGCGGCATCCGCGGACTACACGCCGTTCTTCCGGTGGACCGTGCCGTTCAGGCTGGTGACGTTCGCGGTGTTCACGACGCTGGTGCTGACGGGGGCGGCGCCGGGCAAGTTCTTCGGCGTGGGCCTCTGGGAGGGGGTGGGGGCGCTGGTCACGGGGTTCGCGCTCTGGCGCGAGGGCAAGCTGCTGCCCTCGCGCGCATGAGCTCACGGCCTGGTGTCGTCGGGACGGCCGCCGGCCACCAGCCGGTCGCCGTCCACCGGTTCGTGCGCGACGTGGCGGCCGGTCACGCCGTCATCGGCGGTGCGCTCGGCCGCGCGGTCGTGGTCGAGCCGCCGTTCGAGGTCGCGCTTCTCGCCCTCCAGCCGGGAGACCCGGTCGGACGCCTCCGCGCGTGCGGCCCGCAGCCTGCGGCGCTTCCTGGCGGTCCTGCGCGACCCGGCGCCGATCAGCCAGAACCCCGCCAGCAGGACGGCCGCGGTGACCGCCCCCGCGACGAACATCTGGACGTGGTCGAGCTGGTAGGTGTTGCCGAACAGGATGTACCTGGAACTCTCCTCGGTCGCCACCAACGCGACCGCGCCGCCGGCGAGCAGGACCAGGATCAGACCCAATAAAGCCATCCAAACTCACCCCTTGTCGTCAGAGCGCGTTTCTTCTGCCCTGACGCGGGCGGGGTATGCGCATGATGGCGGGTATGAGACCCGAGCCAGGCCAGGTGCTGCATTTCTCCGAGGACCCGACCATCGAGCGGTTCGTGCCCCATGTCGCGGCGACGTCCTCGCTCGGCGAGCCCTACGTGTGGGCGGTGGGCCACGACCGCTGCCCCGACTACTGGTTCCCGCGCGCCTGCCCGCGGGCGATGGCCTGGCGGGGGCCGGACACCGCCGACGAGGACGTGGCCAGGATCGTCGGCGCGGGCTGCGGCGACCGCGTGCACGCCGTCGAGTACGCCTGGCTCAAGGCCGTCATGGACGTCCGGCTGTACGCCTACCGCCTGCCCGCGGCCGGGTTCGTGCCGATCGGCGACCCGCCGCACGCCGTGGTGTCGAGGACGCCGGTCGTCCCGATCGGCCCTCCCGAGCCGGTGGGCGACCTGTTCGACCTGCACGAGCAGGCCGGGATCCAGCTCCGCGTGCTGGACAACCTGTGGCCGTTCTGGCACGAGGTGACGGGCAGCAGCATGCAGTTCAGCGGGATCAGGCTGCGCAACGCGCGTCGATGAGCGCGGTCAGCTCCTCCACGGGCATCGAGGCGGGCGGCAGCTTCTCGCGGGCGTACCTGTTGGCCTCGCGGCGCAGCACCTCGTTGACCGGCGTGGGCACACCGTGCTCGCGGCCCAGCAGGACGATCTCGCCGTTGAGGTAGTCGGCCTCGATCGAGCCGCTGCCCCTGGCCAGGCTCTGCCAGGACGATCCGCCCCCGCGCCGGACGCCTTCGACGGGGACGACGTCCACCTGGTGGCCGCGCACCCTGCGCTCGTCCTCGGCGGTGGAGTAGGGGATGCCCGCGTGGTCGAACACGCGCATGGCCTCGGCGCGGGCGCGGTCGGAGAGCCCGGCCATGCCGTCGGCGTGCCCGACGAGGGCTTCGACGGCGTTGCCGAGGTTGTTGAGGAGCTTGCCGTGCTTCCAGCGCATGACGTCGGGGGTGGCGCGGGCGAGCAGGCCGTACTTGCCGAGGTCGTCGGCGATCCGCCCGGCGAGGTCGTCCACACCGTGGGGATAACGCCCGACGTGCAGCAGGCCCGAGTACGGGTGGCCGTAGGCGGCCACGACGCCGGGTTCGAGGTGCTGGGAGGGCAGCCACACGCACATGCCGTAGACCTGCTCGGACCTGCGCAGGACGGTGCGCTCGTTGGCCACGCCGTTCTGGGCGCACACGACCGGCAGGTCCACCGGCCAGGGATCGAGGGCGGCCAGGGTGTCCTGTGACTTGGTGGCCAGGATCAGCACGTCGTCGTCGCGGGTGGGGACCGGGCCGGACGCCGCGGGGATGCGCAGGGTCTCGTCGGATTCGGGGGTGATCAGGCGGAGTCCGTCACGCTTGAGCGCCTCGTGGTGCGCGCCTCTCGCGACGAGCAGAACCTCGTGCCCGCCTTGGTGGAGGCGGGCGCCGATGGTGCCGCCGACTGCTCCTGCTCCGATCACGATGTAGCACATTGTCCGAGAATGTCACTTCTTACTTCGCGAGTGCCACTTCGGTCTGCGGGACCAGGGCGGTCCCGCGCGTACGCTCACGCATGATCGTCTTGAGTACGCGCCAGCCGTCGCGCACGGCGTGCAGGTTGCTCGCGCCGTGGATCCGGGAGCGCTCGTGGCTGGGCACCTCGTGGATGACCAGGCCGGCCTGGGCGGCCCGGACGTTCATCAGGGTCTCGATCTCGAAGCCGTCGCAGTCGAGCTCCATGACGTCCAGGTGGTCGCGCCAGAAGGCGTTGTAGCCGTAGCACAGGTCGGTGAAGCGGGTGCCGTACAGCACGTTGGTCAGGCCCGTGAGGAACTTGTTGCCGAGCGAGCGGATGGGGCTCAGGTCGTCGGAGCCGCCGCCGGGGGCGTACCGGGAGCCCTTGGCGAAGTCGGCGCCGTCGATGAGGGTCTCGACGAAGGAGCGGATCTCCTTGCCGTCGGTGGAGCCGTCAGCGTCGATCATGACGATGATGTCGCCCCTGGCGGCCTGGAAGCCCTCGATGAGGGCGTTGCCCTTGCCGCGCCGGCTCTGCACGACGACCCGGAGGTCGGGGCGCAGCCTGCGCGCGACGGCGATGGTGTCGTCGGTCGAGTTGCCGTCGACCAGGATCACCTCGTCGATCCAGTCGGGCAGCGTGGCGAAGACGTGGGGAAGGTTCTCGGCTTCGTTCATCGCGGGGACGATGACACTGACACTGGCGGCGAAGGGCTGCTTGTTCATGGGTACAAGGTGCACCTGCACACATGCAGCCCACTTGACACTGCCTTGCAGTGATCCTACTTATATGCGATCTCCGCCGACCAATGCCTCGTCCGCCCGCGCGACGATCTCGGCGGGCGACTGGCCGGAGGTGTCCAGTTGCACAATTGACGTGAATCCGGCTCCGGACTACAAGTCCGCCGTCTGGGCCGCGAGCCGGTGGCGGAGGCGACTGTGAACTTGCCCGCGGCCGGGATCCCGGTGACCAGGACGACGCCCTTCACCCGCCGACGAGCTTCCGCACCCGGTCGGCGCCCACGGCCATGAGCAGCGTGGGCAGCCGAGGCCCGGTGTCGCGGCCGACCAGCAGCCGGTAGAGCAGGACGAAGAACGCGCGCTGGGCCGCCTTCAGCTCCGGCGTGGGCCTCGCGTCGGCGTCCAGGCCGGCCTGGAGCTTCGGGACGCCGTAGACCAGGGCGGTGAGGCCGTCGAGCGTCCAGTCGTCGAGGCCCTCGGCCAGCAGTCGCAACGACTCGCGCTCGGTCTGGCCCAGGGAGTCGAGGAGGGCCTGGTCGGGCGTCTCGCGCACGCGGGTGCGCTGGTCGGCGGGCAGGTGGTCCGCCACCCAGCGCTGCGCCCGGTCGAGCCGGGGCCGGGCCTGGCCCAGGTCCGTGACCGCGTCGAGGTCGCGCAGGATGCGCAGGGCCTGCTCGTCGTGGCCGGTGGTGATGTCGACGATCGAGGCGAGCGTCCGGTAGGGCACCGGGCTCGGCGTGACCGGCAGCGGCCCGGCGGCGGTGCCCACGGCGCGGGCGTGGGCGGCCAGCTCGGCGGGCTGCGCCTGGCCGGAGGCGACCTTGCGGGCCAGGGCGTCCCACTCGTCGTAGAGGCGCTGGATCTCCTGGTCGAAGGCGATCTTGAAGGACTGGGCGGGCTTGCGGCGGGCGTACAGCCAGCGCAGCACGGGCGCCTCCATGATCGCCAGCGCGTCGGCGGGGGTCGGCACGTCGCCCTTGGAGCTGCTCATCTTGGCCATGCCGGTGATGCCGACGAAGGCGTACATCGGGCCGATCGGCTGCTCGCCGCCGTAGACCTCGCCCACGATCCGGCCGCCGACGACCCAGGCAGAGCCGGGGGAGTGGTGGTCGACGCCCGACGGCTCGAAGACCACGCCCTCGTACGCCCACCGCATCGGCCAGTCGACCTTCCACACCAGCTTGCCGCGGTCGTGCTCGGCCAGGCGCACGGTCTCGCCGAACCCGCACTCGCAGGTGTAGGCCAGCTCGGTCGTCTCGTCGTCGTACGCGGTGACCCTGGTGAGGTCGCGCTCGCACAGCTCGCAGTACGGCTTGTACGGGAAGTAGTCCTCCACCTCCCGGCCGCCGTCCTTGGTCCGGTACGACGCCAGGATCGCGTCGATCCGCGACCGCTCGCGCACGGCCACCAGGATCTGCTCCCGGTAGGCGCCCGAGGTGTACTGCTCGGTCTGGCTGATGCCCCGGTAGTCGACCCCCAGCTCGGCCAGGGCGGCGACCATCGGCGCCTTGAAGTGCTCGGCCCAGTTGGCGTGCGGGCTGCCCGGCGGCGCGGGCACCGCGGTCAGCGGCTTGCCGATGTGCTCGGCCCAGGCCGGGTCGATGCCCGCGGGCACCCTGCGGAAACGGTCGTAGTCGTCCCAGGACAGCAGGTGCACGCAGTCGAGGCCGCGCCGCCGGATCTCGTCGGCGACGAGGTGGGGGGTCATGACCTCGCGCAGGTTGCCCAGGTGGATGGGGCCCGAGGGGCTGAGCCCGGAGGCGCAGACGATCGGTTTGCCCGGGGCACGACGCTCCGCCTCGGAGATCACCTCGTCCGCGAACCTGGAGACCCAGTCGGCCTCTGCACTTTCCGCCATCGAGCCATTGTCGCGGCTCGCCCGGGTCATATGCGAACCAGCCGAAAATCCGGTGCGTTGCCGGTGAGCCCTCCAGTAGCCTCCCGCGCATGACGCCACCCCGTGTACGTCCGCCCTTCGTGGCCGACGAACGTACCCAGCTCGTCGGCTGGCTCGACATGCAGCGCGCGATCGTCCACTGGAAGTGCGAAGGCCTGTCCGAGGCCGACGCCCACCGCGTCGTCCTGCCCAGCTCTCCGCTGATGACGATGGCCGGCCTGATCTCCCACATGCGCTGGACCGAGCACTGCTGGTTCGAGGTGCTCTTCCTGGGCGGCGGATCCGAGGGCAACCCGCAGTTCCTGGAGGAGCCCGAGGACGCCGACATGCTGGTCGAGGGCGTCACGCTGGCCCAGCTCCTCGACGACTACGCCAAGCAGTGCGAGCGCTCCAACCAGATCGTCGCCGCCCACTCGCTCGACGACGTCGGCAAGCACCCCGACTTCCGGTCGGCGGCGTCCTCGCTGCGCTGGGTGCTGATCCACATGGTCGAGGAGACCGCCAGGCACGCCGGCCACCTCGACATCGTCAGAGAGCTGGTCGACGGCAACAAGGGCTACTACTGACCCTCAGAGGCCCAGCACGTCCGCGGGGTCGGCGATGATGCGCTGGATGATCAGCCCGGCCGCCCCCAGCACCGCCGCGTCCGCGCCGTTGGCCGAGACGACCAGGGCGGGCGGCGTGCCGCGCATCCGCCCCAGCCGGGCGCCCAGCACGTCCAGGGCCGGCGGCTCCAGCCACGGGAAGAGCGGGGCGAAGATCCCGCCGAGCACGATCCTGCCGGGGTCGAGCAGGTGCACGGCCGAGGTGAGCGCCACCCCGAGCGCGTCCCCCGCCCGCGCGCAGGCGGTCAGCGCGCGCCGGTCGCCCGCGGCCAGCGCGCTCACCAGGTCGGCGACCGAGTCCAGCTCGCCGAGCAGGGCGTCCTGGCCCGCGTACACCTCCAGGCAGCCGCGGCCGCCGCAGCGGCAGGCGGGGCCGTCCGGGGTCACGACGACGTGGCCGAGCTCGCCGGCCAGCCCGTACGTCCCCCGGAACACCGTCCCGTCCACGACCAGCCCCGCGCCGACGCCGATCTCGCCGGAGACGTAGAGGAAGTCCGTCGCTCCCGAGCCGAACCACAGCTCGCCGAGCGCCGCCAGGTTCGCCTCGTTGTCGACCGCGCACGGCAGGTCGAGCAGGTCGGCCACCCGTACGTCACGCCAGCCCAGGTGCGGGGCGCTGCGCAGCAGGTCGCCCTCGACCGTGCCGGGCACGGCCAGGGCGGCGCCGATGATCCGCAGCCCGGCCCCCTCGGCCTCGGCGGTGACCTCCTTCACCAGCTCGCGCAGCAGTTGGAGCACGCCGGCCGGGTCGGAGCCGCGGTTGTCGGCCGGGCGGGTGCGGCGCAGGCGTACGGACCGGGTGAGGTCGACCACGCAGGCGGCCAGGTAGTCGATGTTGACCTCCAGCCCGAGCGCCGCCACCCGGTGCCCGCTCAACCCCACGGCCACGCCGGGCCGCCCGCGTTCGCCGTCGCGCACCGCGCCCGACTCGCTCACCGCCCCGGCCTCCAGCAGGGCTGCCACCATGCTGGACACGGTGGTCTTGGTCAGGCCGCTGAGCTCGGCCAGCCCCGCCCGGGTGAGCGGCCCGTGCCGGTGGACGGCCTGGAGTACCACGGCCAGATTGCGGGCACGCATGGAATCATGCCGGACCCCCCTTGACGCCACCATGCATGCCTCCTCAGGATTATGTGCAGATTATGGACTAAAGGTAGGGGACGCCGACACATGTCATCCTTCACTCCGACACCCGCCGACCGTTTCACCTTCGGACTCTGGACCGTGGGCTGGCAGGCCCGTGACCCGTTCGGCGACGCGAGCCGTCCCGCGCTCGACCCGGTCGAGAGCGTGCACAGGCTGGCCGAGCTCGGCGCGTACGGCGTCACCTTCCACGACGACGACCTGCTGGCCGTCGAGCCCGACCGGGACAAGGCGATCGCCGCCTTCCGCAAGGCCCTGGACGAGACCGGGATGAAGGTCCCGATGGCCACCACGAACCTGTTCACCCACCCGGTGTTCAAGGACGGCGCGTTCACCAGCAACGACCGCGACGTGCGCCGGTACGCCCTGCGCAAGGTCATGCGCAACATCGACCTGGCCGCCTCGCTCGGCGCGACCACGTACGTGTGCTGGGGCGGCCGCGAGGGCGCCGAGTCCGACGCGGCCAAGGACGTCAGGGCGGCCCTCGACCGCTACAAGGAGGGCCTGGACCTGCTCTGCCAGTACGTCCTCGACCGCGGCTATGACCTGCGCTTCGCCCTGGAGCCCAAGCCCAACGAGCCGCGCGGCGACATCCTGCTGCCGACCATCGGCCACGCCCTGGCGCTCATCAACGACCTGGAGCACCCGGGGATGGTGGGCCTCAACCCCGAGGTCGGCCACGAGCAGATGGCGGGGCTCAACTTCGTCCACGGCATCGCCCAGGCGCTCTGGCACGGCAAGCTGTTCCACATCGACCTCAACGGCCAGCACGGCCCCAAGTACGACCAGGACCTGATCTTCGGCCACGGCGACCTCAAGAGCGCCTTCTTCCTGGTCGACCTGCTGGAGAACGGCGGCTACGACGGCCCCCGGCACTTCGACTACAAGCCGCTGCGCACCGAGGACCCCGACGACGTGTGGGACTCCGCCGCCGCGAACATGCGCACGTACCTGATCCTGAAGGAGAAGTCGCGCGCCTTCCGCGCCGACCCCGAGGTTCAGGAGGCCCTGCGCGCGTCCCGCGTGGACGAGCTGGCCCGGCCCACCCTCGCCGAGGGCGAGACCTGGCAGGACCTCGCCGGCGACGACTTCGACCCCGAGGCGGCGGCCCGGCGCGGCTTCCACTTCACCCGGCTCAACCAGCTCGCCCTTGAGCACCTCATGGGGGTCCGTGCATGACCCGGCCGCTCAGCGTCCAGCTCTACACCGTCAGGGAACAGCTCGCCGCCGACCGCGACGGCACCCTTGAGCGCATCGCCGGCATCGGTTACGGCGCCGTCGAGCCCTTCGACCCGACCGCCGACCCCAAGGGCTTCCGTCAGCTGATCGACGATCTGGGGCTGGCGGTGAGCAGCACGCACGCGTACGCGCTGCTCAGCCGGGAACCCGCCGAGGTCTTCGACGCCGTCGCCACGGTCGGCGCCGACCTGGTGATCATCCCCGGTGGCATCCCCGAGGCCGAGTTCACCACCCGCGACGGCCTCTCGCGCACCGCCGACCTGCTGAACGGCCTGGCCGAGCAGGCGGCCGGGCACGGCATGCGCATCGGCTACCACAACCACTGGTGGGAGATCGAGCCCAGGATCGACGGCCGGCACGCCATCGAGGCGCTGGCCGACCTGCTCGCCCCCGAGGTGTTCCTGGAGATCGACACGTACTGGGCGGCCGTGGGCGGCGCGGACGTGCCCGCCCTCCTCGGCCGCCTGGCCGGCCGCACGCTCGCGCTGCACGTCAAGGACGGGCCGGTGGTGAAGGACGAGCCGCACACCGCGGTCGGGGCGGGCGCGATGCCCGTGCCGGAGATCCTGGCCGCCGCGCCGGACGCCTGGCGGATCGTCGAGCTCGACACGTGCGCGACCGACCTGTTCACCGCACTCGCCGACAGCCACGCCCACCTCACCCGCCTGGAGGGCCCGTGAGCAGCGGACTCGCCCACCTCACCCGTCTGGAGGTCTCTTGAGCAGCGGACCCGTCGGTGTCGCGATCGTCGGCGCCGGGGTGATCAGTGCCCAGTACCTGCGCAACCTCACCGCCTTCCCCGACGTGCGGGTGCTCGGCGTCGCCGACCTCGACACCGGCCGGTCCGCCGCGGCGGCCCGCGAGCACGGCGTGCCCGCCTCGGGCACCCTGGTCGAGATCCTCGCCCTGCCCGAGGTCGAGATCGTGGTCAACCTGACGGTCCCGGCCGCGCACGCGGCCGTCGCGCTGGAGTCCCTGCGCGCCGGCAAGCACGTGTACGGCGAGAAGCCGCTCGCCCTCGACATGGACCAGGCGGCCAAGGTCATGGCCGAGGCCGCCAACCTGGGCCTGCGCGTGGGCGGCGCCCCCGACACCTTCCTCGGCCCCGGGCTCCAGGCCGCGGCGCACGCCCTGCGCTCCGGCCTGATCGGCGAGCCGGTCGGGATCACCGCCGCGTTCCAGAACCTGGGCCCGGAGTCCTGGCACCCCGATCCCGAGTTCTACTACCGGCCCGGCGGCGGCCCTCTGTTCGACATGGGCCCCTACTACCTGACCGCGCTGGTCTCCCTGCTCGGCCCGGTCGCCCGGGTGGCGGGCGGCACGCGCAGGGCCCGCGCAGAACGGGTCATCGGCTCGGGCCCCAAGGCCGGCACCCTGTTCCCCGTGGACGTGCCCACCCACGTCAACGCCCTGCTGGACTTCCCCGGCACGGCCACCGCCACCGCGACCTTCAGCTTCGACTCGCCCGTCAGCCGCAAGCTGATCGAGGTCATCGGCACCGAAGGCGCCCTGCTCCTGCCCGACCCCAACACCTTCGGCGGCCCGCTGCTGGCCCACGGCCCGCACGACGCCGACTGGCGGGAGGTGCCCGTCGCCGACGGCACGGCCGGGCGCGGCATCGGCGTGCTCGACCTGGCCCGGTCGCTGCGCGCGGGCACGCCGCACCGGGCCTCGGGCGAGCTGACGCTGCACGTGCTGGAGCTCATGGCGGCCATCACCGAGTCGGGCGAACGCGCCGAGTTCCGTCCGGTCACCTCGGCCGTGACGGCCCCCGAGCCCCTGCCCGCCGGGTGGGACCCGTACGCGAGCACGTTGGCCTGACGCCGGAGGTGGTTCAGAAGAGCGGCTTGGCCAGGCGGATCGTCAGGATCCGGCTGGTCACGCCCGAGTCCACCAGGCGGCCGTCGGCGTCGAAGGTGCCGAGGCCGAAGTCGTTGTCGTTGGCCACGGCGAGCGTCAGCGGGTCGAGCAGGGCGACGCCCTCGATCTTGCCCGGCAGGCCGGGGATCGCCGCCAGGTCCACGGACAGCGCCTTGGTGGCGACGGTGACGTTCGACGGCGGCGACGCCTCCAGCGACGGCGTGGTGGCCGGGTCGTCGTGCGGGCCGCCGAGGAGGTTCGTCGCCCGGCGCAGGTCCACGGTGTAGAGGCGGGCCACGGCGTCGGTGCGCTCCTGGAGGAGCAGGCGGCCGGGGCTCAGCACGTTCAGGGCCGAGATCTTCATGTCGCCCTGCTCGGCCGCCGGGTCGAAGGTGGCCACGTTCTCCATGGTGTAGGCCCACTCGCCGGTCGGGCGGCCGGTCCGCAGGTCCACCCGCAGGATGCGGGCGGTGCTCGACGCCTTGCCGGTCTTCTTGTCGGGGTTGGCGAGCGGGCTCTGCACGGCCAGGTACAGCGCGCGTTCGGCCTGCGAGACGCCGAGCGCCTCGATGCCGCGGTTCTGCTGCCGGGTGGCGAGGATCGCGGGCAGCGTCTCGTGGACCGGGTATCCGGTGCCGGTGAGGTTCAGGCCCTTGGGGACGTACCTGGCCAGGACGCGGCCGTCGCCCGCCACGTGCAGCAGCGAGGGGGAGTACTCGTCCACCAGCCAGAAGCCGCCGCGGCCGTCGGTGACGATGTCCTCGGTGTCCAGGCCGTTCGGGTCGTAGGGGAGCTGCGTCAGGGCGTCCCAGGTGTAGGGGGTCTCGTCATGGCCGGACTGGTTGGACAGGCCGGTGATCGGGGTGCCGTCGGAGGTCTTCAGCGGGATGCTCTCCACGATGCGGGCCGCGTCGTGCCGTACGGCCACGCGGACGATCGCGGGCGCGAACTCCGGAACCGGGAACGTGCGCCGCTTCTCCCCGTTCACCTTCGGCTCGCCGTTCGGGCCCCGGTCGGTGACCATCCAGTACTCGCCCGTGCGGCGGGCCGGGAACAGGCCGCTGCCGAGGCCGCCGAGCTTGACGCCGCGGGAGTCCTTGACGATGCCCGGCTCGAAGGCGGCCAGGTCGGGGGCGGGCAGTGTCACGTCGGACAGGACGCGCGGCTGCCGTCCGGTGGCGGCGTCGGCGGGCGCGGCGACGGTGGTGGCGAGGGCCGCGCCGACGGCCAGCATGGCGATGAACGAACGAGACATGTCGCTTCCCTTGGCAGCAAACCTATGGATAAGGGTCGAAAGGTATCGACGCTTGATGTCCTGCCGCTGAAGGGCACATGAACTCACCACTCGCCATCACACGAAATTTCATGATGATGGGTGACATGTCACACATGCCGCCCGGTTCTTTCGCCTGATCCCTTGCCTGCCGGTGAGGTCGCCGGTCCGGCCGTTCCCTTCCCCTTGTTGAGGGCAGGAGAGGGACTATGACCCAAGACCCCTTTGAACCCCCCGGCACCGGGCTCATCACCTCCTGGATCGCCCTCCTCGACAACGCCCGCCACGAGAACCGGGTCATCTCGGTACGCCTGCTGAGCGGCGACTCCTTCACCGGCCGCGTCACCCGCCGGGGCGACTCGGTGGTCACGGTCGAATCGCCGGACCGGGCGTCGGGCGGCGCCCGGGAACACAACCTCGCCATCAGCGCGATCGTGTCGATCACCTTCGAGCCGCCGGCCGGTCCCGCCGGCGCCTCGCCCGCCTGAGCGCCGGACGCGGCCGGCCTGTCGCACGGGAACGCGTCGTCCCGTATCGTCCCCACCAGCGACCCCGTCCACGTGAGGAATGATCAACATGTCCCACGATGTGGTACGACGCGTTTTCCGCACGGTCGACTCGTTCGACCCCGACAAGTTCGCCGAACTGCTGGCCGAGGACGCCACCCTGATGTTCGGCAACGCCGAGCCCATGGTGGGACGCGACGCCGTCGCCGCCGGCCTGCGGACGTTCTACTCGACCATCGGCGGCCTCCGGCACCGGATCGTCAGGGACTGGCAGGTGGGGGCCGAGACGATCGCCGAGACCGTGGTGACGTACCGGCGGCTCGACGGCAAGGACGCCGGGGTGGTGGCCGTGTCGATCTGGCGCACCCGGGACGACGGTCTGATCTCGGACTACCGCATATTCGCCGATCTCGCCCCGGTCTACGAACCGTAGCCCCTGCCCCGTATTCCTGTCGGTATTGTGGACAACCTCGTCCGCCCGCCCGGTGGCCACGTACCGACAGGAGAACCGCCATGACCACCCCCGTTCCTCCTACCCCGACCCCGAGCGGCACCCCCAGGCCGAGCCCCACCAGCCCGTCGCCCAGCGAGCCCCCGCGCCCCTCGCCTTCGGTCCCCACCCTGCCCTCGGCAGGCCCCCGCGGCCCCGGGACGCCGACCACCGAGGTGTACGGCAGCACCTTCACCAAGGCCGCCGGCGCCTTCCTCGCCGAGCGCGCCGAACTGGAGACCGCCACCCTCCGCATCATCGACGCCATCGGCGCACTGGGCGACTTCGCCGGTACGGACGAGACCGCGAACACGTTCAGGAAAAGCTTTTCCACAGCCATGGAGAAGGCCAAGGCCTACGTCGAAGCCCTCTGTGACGTCTACCCGCCGGTGGCCGACCGCCTGGCCGACATGAAGACCAGCTTCGACGTCGCGAACTGGGCCACCATCGAATCCCTGCCCAAAGTGTCCGACCCGCCCAAGCTGTCGCCGAAGGACGGACAGTTCACCTGACACCCCTGGAGTCCCCGATGACCACCCCCGAAGAACCCACCCCCTACCTCGACGACGAGATGCGCCACCTCCTCGCCCGGTTCCAGGCCGACGTCCGCCCGCTGGAGGAACTGCAGGAGAGCCTCGACGCCGTCCGCGGCCGGGGTGAGGCCGCCGACGGGCAGGTCAGGGCCGAGGTGACGCCGACCGGCGCGCTCGGCGGCCTGCGCATCGACCCGCGGGCCATGCGACTGGGCGCCGACGCCCTGGCCGAGGCCGTCCTCGCTGCCGCGAACGCCGCCGCCGAGGACCTCGCCGCCCAGATGACCGGCCTGATGACGACCGGTCTGGCCCCTTTCGCGGACGAGGTCCGGCGGTTCACCCGGGAGTGACGACGTGACCGGCCCTCAGTACCGGCGCCACCTCCTGAACTGGTCCTGGCCCGCGGCGACCCCCAGCTTGGCGAGCATCTGCTGCCAGGTGGGCAACAGGCTGACCGGGTCGTCCGCGACGTCCCCGGGCCTGTTGAGCGCGTTGGCGGTGGTGCTGAAGATGGTGGATCCGGTCAGGAACACGACCGCGTTCCGCGCCGCCGGGTTCTTCGGCAGCACGTTCGCGGCCTTGCCGAAGTTGGCGGGGTCGACGTGGTAGAAGACCATGGCCGCCGCGAAGTTCTTCAGCATGTACTCGCCGCGGTCCCCCCACGACCCGGTGTCCTCGCCCCTCGCCAGCTTGAACCCGTCGACGACCGCCTGGTCGAGAACGGTGTAGGCGAGGCTGCCCCCCACCGCGTAGATGAACCGCTTCCCCACGGCGTTCTCGAACATCCTGATCAACAGCCGCGCCTGCGACCTGCGCATCGCCCAGTTGATCATCACCTGGACCTTCTTGTCGATCGCCGGCCAGCAGAAGAACATCAGCAGTTCCATCCACTGGATCATGGCCATCGTGCGCAACGCGTGCTGGGTCTGTTCCAGCAACTCCGCATAATCCTCGACCGCGTCCGCCAATCCCCGGATGTAGGCGGAAACCCGCGGCGGATAGGGCGCGATCTCCTTGGTGAAATACGTCCTGAACGCGTCAATGCCCGCGCCGGAACTCGGCGGACGCCAAACCTTGCTCGCCACCTCCTCGACGTCGTCCAGGCTCGCGTCCACCCGTCCCGCCAACTGCCGCAACAACTCGGCGGCCGCCCGTGCCTTGGCCGGATCGCCGTCGGGATAGGCCACGCTCAACATCTGCAGAACCACGCCGCCCACCCCGACGGCCGAGAACATGAACCCCGCCACCGGAAGCGCCCTGGAAGACGGACTCATTCGCCGACCCCCTTCGTCTGATATCGACCATTAGTCGTCGGATCATCCCACCAATATCATTCGTCACGCCAGCCCCAGGCACGACTCAGGTGATAATCGCCAAGACCGATGCGGAGGCGACGGTGTCTATGGGGCTCGGCTCTGAAGGACGTCGAGATCAGCCGGCGCGCTCACCAGTCGTCCCATCCGGACCATGCGTACCAGGGCCCGAAGATGGGATCGACTTCCTCCACGTCGTCCTCGGCATCCGTCCGGTCGGACTCCACACGAACCCTGCCGAAGTGCGTACTCCCGGGTCGTTGACGCTGAACCGCACTCCACCGCCGGGCGTCGCCTCCGACCAGCAGACAGGGTAGAGGCCCACTTGCACACATGCGTGCGAAGAGGTACCGCTCTGGGCAACGGCCTGGGCGTACGTGGTCAACGTCGGCTGCGACAACGCGAATCTGGCCCAGAACGGCCAATGAAGGACGACCGCCACAACGACGAAGGACACGATGAGCAATGGCGTGAACCAGCGGAGCTTGTGAGTCCGCAGTGAGCCGGCATCGCTGATGAGGGCGGCCACGGCCCGGACCGTCCACACCAGAGCGAGTCCGCCGCCCACGAGGAGCACCCAGAAGAAGAACTCGACGTAGATATAAGGAGCGCTGGCCCACCACAGGGCGACCACGGCCCCGAGGGAAAACGCCGTCAGCAATGGCCATCCGGGGGGTTTGGCGAGCACGGCGTCAGCATAGAACTGGGCGCTTGAACCTGTACACAATGGATCATCAGCCTCGATACGGCACTTGTTCTGCATCGGAGGTACGGTGACCCCCGAATTCGCTCACATCTCCGCCGGTTACCATCCCGATCCGGCGCTCTCGATGTCCCTGCACGCCGACGCCTATACCGACCCCAAATGGTACGAAATCGACCAGCGGGCCATCTTTGCCCGTACCTGGCAATGGTTGTGTCACGTGAAACAACTGCGGACACTGGGCAGCTACGTGACGGGGACGGTCGCCGGCATGCCGATCGTCGCCGTACGGGACGAGTCCGGCACCCTGCGCGCCTTCTATGACGTGTGCAAGCACCGCGCGCACGAACTGCTGTCCGGTTCGGGCGTCCGGCGCAGCATCGTGTGCCCGTACCACGCCTGGAACTTCGGACATCGCCCTGGTGGAGAGCGTCCAGCGCGGCATGGGCACGCCCGCGTTCACCCAGGGCAAGATCGTCTACGACTCCGACGGCTCGGGCCTGTCGGAACACGCCGTCCACCACTTCCACGGCCTGGTCCTGGACGCCTACCGCCACCACCTCGAACAACGCTCGTAGGGGACCCGACGAGAAGGCCGCTTCCGGGCTCCGGAGGCGGCCTTCCGTGTTCGGCGCGTCGCCACGGCGGGCTGATCCCCTGTCACGCCTGGAACCATCCGGACACCTGCTTGTTGTGACATACCCCTACGGAAGGGACGACCACGTGGGCCCACCGGACCCCCGGCGACGCTTCGAGGAGCTCTACACCGAGCACTACGAGGCCGTCTCCGGTTATGTGCGGCGGCGTACCGACGACCCTCACGACGTCGCCGACGTCATCGCCGAGACCTTCACGACCGCGTGGCGGCGGCTCGGCGACGTGCCGGCCGGCGACCACGCCCGGCTCTGGTTGTACGGCGTGGCCCGGCGCACCCTGGCCAACCAACGCCGCGGCGAGTCGCGCAGGGCGGCCTTGACCACGCGCCTCCGTACCGAACTGGAGGAATGGACCGACCCCCTGGTGGAGGCCGCGCCCGAGACCGCCCGCGCGGCCTTCATGCGGCTGTCCGCCGACGACAGGGAGGTGTTGTCGCTCGTCGCCTGGGAGGGGCTCGGCAACGCCGAGCTGGCGCAGGTGCTCGGCTGCTCGCGCCTCGCCGTACGGCAGCGCCTGCACCGCGCCCGCAAGCGCCTGGCCACCGAGCTCGCCGCCGACGACCCCGATCTCGCCCGGTACGGCCCGCGGGCCGTCCGTCTCGCCAAGGAGACCTCATGAACGCGCAGCTCGACGACATCGTCAGGCGGCTCGCCCCGCCCGCCGGGCCGGGGCTGACGCCCGGCGCCCGGGAGACGATGTGCAAGATCATGGAGGCGGAGCCGGCTCCGGTCCTTCCCGCGCGCCGCAGGCGGCGCGGCCTGTTCGCGCTGCCCGCCGCGCTGGGCGCCCTCGCGGCGTCGATGGCCGTCTTCCTCGCCCTCGGGCCCGCCTCCGCCTCGGCCCTCGACATCAAGGACGAAGGCGGCTACCTCGTCATCGAGGTCAAGGACATGTTCGCCAAGCCGGAGGTGTACCAGCAGCAGCTGCGCGACGCCGGGCTCGACATCACGCTGCGGCTGTTGCCCTCCACGCCCAGCAACGTCGGCTCGGTCGATCCGAGCACGGAGGAACCGGACGGTATCGAGGTGGTCGACCGGCAGGAAGGCTGCGAGTCGGCGGGCGGCTGTCCGATCAGCATCAAGGTCCGCCGGGACTTCAAGGGTTCGGCCGAGGTCGTCCTCGGCCGGGAGGCGCGCCCCGGTGAGGAGTACGAGATCATTACCGGCTTCGACTCGCTCGGCGAGCCCATGCACTGCGCGCCCTACCACAACAGGCCCGTCAGCGAGGTGCGCGCCCTGCTCAAGGACCGCGGTGTGGACGTCCAGGCGTTCGACGTGCTGGGTCCGGCCTTCTGGACGAAGGAGGGCAAGGAGACCGAGCCGGTGACCAAGGCGTCGGTCCCGGAGTCCATGCACGTCGTCGGCGGCTACCTGACGATGGCCGGCAAGGCGACGCTCCAGGTCAGCGACTCGGACCTGCCCGCCGACCTCGTGCGCACGCTGAAGGAGAAGACCGGGTGCCCGTGATCCCGCACAAGGCGCTGGCCGCCGTCCTGGTGGCCGCGACGGTCGCCGTCGTGCCCGCCCATGACCGTCAGACCGACCTCCGGCAGCCACCGGCCGCGGCCGAGGCGGACGGCGTCACGCTGATCACCGGTGACCGCGTGGTGGTCACCGGCCGCGGATATCGCGTGCAACCGGGTCCGGGCAGGCGGATGACGTACAGCGGCCAGGTCCAGGACGGTCACCTGTACGTGATCCCGTCCGACGCCCGGCCGCTGGTCGCCGCGAACGTCCTCGACCGGCGGCTGTTCGACGTCACCCAGCTGCTGGCCTGGCGGTACGGCGACGCCGACCGGCCGGACGTCCCGCTGATCGTTCAGTCCTCCCAGGGGGCGGCCCCGCAGCTCCTGGGGGCGGAACGGGCCCGGCGGCTCGGCGGGCTCGGGATGAGCGCGATGAGCGTTCCCAAGGCGTCCGCCGGGCGGACGTGGCAGGACCTGGCCACCGGCGCCGGCGCCCTGACGGCTGGATCCACCAAGCTCTGGCTGGACGGCCGCCGCTCCTACAGCCTCGACCGGAGCGCCGAGCAGATCGGCGCCACCGAAGCCTGGAAGCAGGGCATGACGGGCAAGGGCGTCACGGTGGCCGTCCTGGACAGCGGGTACGACCCCGACCATCCCGACCTGAAAGGCGTGGTGACCCAGGAGAAGAACTTCACCGACGACCCCGACATCCGCGACAACACTGGGCACGGCACCCACGTCGCCTCGATCATCGCGGGGGCCGACGCGAAGTACCGAGGGATCGCGCCTGGAGCGAAGCTCGCCGTCGCGAAGGCCGGCACCGCCTTCGGGCTGACCGAGTCGGCCATCCTGGCGGGCATGGAGTGGGCCGCGGGCGAGGTCAAGGCCAAGATCGTCAACCTGAGCTTCGGCGCCCCCGACACCCTGGACCTCGACCCGGTCGAGCAGGCGGTGAACACACTGTCGGAACGGTTCGGCACGCTGTTCGTCGCGGCCGCGGGCAACGACGCCGACGCGGTCCCCAGTCCCGGCAGCGCCGAAGCCGCGCTCACCGTCGGCGCCGTCGACCGGCAGGACCGGATCGCCCACTTCTCCGGCAGCGGACCCCGCGAGGGCGATCACGCCATCAAACCGGACATCACCGCGCCCGGAGTGGGCATCCTGGCCGCCAAGGCGGGCGGGACCGGGGCCGACGCGCATGTGGCGATGTCCGGCACCTCCATGGCCGCGCCGCACGTGGCGGGCGCCGCGGCGATCCTCGCCCAGCTCCACCCGGACTGGACCGGGCAACGACTCAAGGCCGCGCTGACCGGCAGCGCCATGCCGGCCCCCGGCTTGACGCCGTACCGGCAGGGGACCGGGCGGGTGGACGTCGTCCGCGCGCTCGCCCAGCAGGTCGTCGCCGTGCCGGAGCGGCTGTGGACCTACTTCCCCTCGGACGGTTCGGGGGAGTGGGTGTCCACCGGGACCGTCACGTACGACAACGCCGGTGACACCCCCGCGGACCTCGACCTGACCTCCGACGGGGACGTGGTACGGCTCTCCGCGCAACGTCTCCAGGTGCCCGCCAAGGGGCAGGCGACGGTCACCGTGACGATCGACGCCAGGGACAAGGCGACCGGCGAACACCTGGCGACGATCACCGCCCGGTCCGGCGCGACGGAGATCCGCACCCTCGCCGGCGCGTTCGTCGAGCCCGAGTCCCACAACGTGACCGTCAAGGCGATCGACCGGGACGGCCGGCCCGCCGAAGCGGCCTTCGCCCAGATGTACGACCCGCGTACGGGGGCCACCCGCGACGTGCCCTTCACCGACGGGACGGCCCGGCTCAGGCTGCCCAGGCGCGACTGGAGGATGTACGCCGAGATCATCGACCACTCGGGCACGACCATGGCCCACAGCCTGCTCGATCTCAGCGGGGACCGGCAGGTGACGATCGACGCCCGCGACGGCAGGCGCGCCGACTTCAGCGTGGACGACCCGGACGCCGCACCGACCGACGAGGTCGACGTCGGACTCGCCGACGGCGCGTGGTTCTACGGGTACGCGGAATGGAGTGCACCGGGCATGGGGACGTTCGTCGTCCCGGCACGCGCGCCGGGCCTGCGGTTCATGATCAGGAATCGCTGGGAGAGCAGGACCCGCACGCCGACCCCGTACGTCTACGACCTGGTGAACACGCACACCGACGGGCTGCCGGACGAGCCCGCCTACGCCGCCCGGCGCGCCGACCTCGTCAAGGTGACGGCGACCTACCGGTCCTCCGCCACGGCGGCGACGGGAATCCCCTCCTTCGGCCCCAGATTCGTGGCGGGCGGCTCGGTGTTCATGCAGACCCTGTCCCAGGGCGTCCGGCTGCCGGGCATTCTCGTCCACTACCGGACTCCGGGGCTCGTGTGGGACAGCGCGTTTCAGGTGGGCACGTCCGTGGTGGCCGACGACGGCCGAAGCCTGGCGCGGGGGAGCGTCGCGGAGGTGTGGAACGCCGCCGTGACCGGCCCGTCCGCTCCCCCCGCCGGCCGCTCGGGCGACGACGTGACCGTTCCCGTGGGCGACCTGTTCGCCGACGGCGTCGCCGGCCGCAGGGGCGCCGACGACGCGGCCACCGGCACCGCCACCCTCACCACGGGCGGCAGGACCCTGGCCGAGACCGACCTCGCGGGCTGCGCGACGGAGCGGCCCGGCGACTGCGTGCTCCACGCCACCCTGCCGCCGGAGGTCGCCACGTACACGCTGAAGGCGTCGGCCCGCCGCCAGGTCCCCTACTCCGCCCTCTCGACCGCAGTGGAGGCCCTCTGGACGTTCCGTTCCTCCAGGACCGGCGAGCGACGTCCGCTGCCCCTGGCCGCGGTACGCCTCACCCCCGCCGCCCTGGACGACCACAACCGCGCCCACCCCGGCACGCGCACCCCGCTCACCCTGACACTCGAACACCCACCCCGCCAGGACAGCACGCGGGTACGCCTTGAGACCTCCTCCGACGACGGCCGCACCTGGCACCCGATCCCGCTGACGCGGTCACCCAAGGGCTGGCTGGCGATGGTCCCCAATCCCCGCACAACAGGATTCATCTCCCTCCGCACCACCGTCACCGACACCCCCACCACCCGCCTGACCCTGACCATCGCCCGCGCCTACGCAGTGGGCTGACCCGTCAGGGAGCCGAACCGGTGCCCGGCCGTCCAACGGGGGAACGGCCGGGCACCCCACTCGCCCTGAGAAGCCCCGGCCGACCGGGCCTGCCTGACAGACCGGCATCACCTCGACGGACGTTTCGTCACCGACATCGACGCCTTCTGCTGCGCCGTCGGAGAGGCGATCAACGGCCCCGGCGGCTACTTCGGCGGCGACCTCGTCCCCGGGTACGACCGGCCCACTCACGACCTGCGGTACTGGGGATCGAGCATCGAACTGGACGACCTTCTGGACAGCTTCTCCGAGCACGGTGTCCAGGTCGAGCTCCGCTGACTCACCCGCCGCCCGCCTCTCACCACGGAGGTGACCGTGTTCGCGCTACGTGGAGCTGACCTCGTCGTCGGAGATCGGCAGGGGCGCGGAGAAGTACGGCAGGCCGGCCGAGCGATAGAGCACGATGATGAGAACGACGAGGGCGGCGAACCACGCGACGAGCAGCACAGGTGACAGCTCGGCGTAGCCGTACCCGGCCAGCAGGCCGGCCGCGCCCAGACCGGCCACCGCCCACCGCAACACGTCCAGCAGGGCGGCCTGAGAGTTGTCGCCGCGTGCGCGCATGCGGGTCATGAGGGCGTCCGCGATCAGCCAGACCGTGATCAGGGAGCCGGCCGTGTTCGCGACACCGATCACCTGCCTGACCGGCTCGTCCATGGGTGCGCCGCTCGCGAGGACGCCCACCAGCGAGACGGGGACCATGCAGAACGCCCATGACCGGGCCCTGGCGAAGGCGTCGCCCGGTCGCTGCAACGAGAGCAGCCCGGCGGCGCACAGGCCCCAGCCGACGGGGTCGAACAGCAGGTCGAGGCCATTGAATCGGAGCGCACCGAAGGCGATGACAAGCCCGGTGGTGATCTTCGTGACGGGACGCACGTGCAGTGCCCTTCTCTCCTGAGGCGGCCGTCAGAGCTCGCCGCTCACAGCCTTGTTGCACACCGTGGCTGCCAGGGCGCGTTGCCAGGCCACGGGGACACGACGCTCCCTCACGGTCATCTGCCACGGGTCCAGCATCACCTCCGACGTACCCGAGACCAGCCAGGTCCGGTAGGTGAATTGGATCGGCTGCGGCTCGTGCGGCACCGCCGCGCAGTCGGTGATGACGATCCGCCGGATCACCGTCCTGGAGCCGTCGCCCCCAACGGTGATCTCGGCGGGATCGTTCTCCGTGTTCTCCGGAGGGAGCAGCCGCAATCCCGGTATGGCCATCGAGATATCCGTGATGGTGAATGGAGAAATCGCCTGGTTCTCCAGCTCGACCCAGGCGCTGGTGGACAGCACGCCATTGTCGTCCACCTCGGCGCTGAGAAAGAAGCTTTCGATTCCCCAGCGGATGTGCGGCGTTATCGACCCCGACCACCACAAGCCGCCCGCGACGCACATCAGCACGAGACAACTGGACACCGCGAACGGTAATCGCGTACGCGGGGCGACGCCAAATTGCTGCCATATATCCGCTGAACTCACGAGACGGAACCATATATCGTGGCGCCTTATGACGATACCCCCATTGATCTTCTGGGTGGCGGCGGTGATTACCGTGCTGGCGGCAGCCGCGCCCCTCGGTCAGGGGCGTCTCGGCAGGTTCGTCACCCTGACGGGCCTCACGGTCGTCGAGACCGATGTCCGCCGGGTCGTCGGCCATTTCGCCAGCCTGCGCCGGTGGCGGCTGGCGGCCGTCGTCCTGGCGGCTCCCGTGGCGGGACTGACCGCGGATCCGTTCTATCTCGTCGTGGGCTGGTGCGCCGTTCCGGTATTCCGCGTCGTACGGGCGCCGGTCACTGACGCCGTCTATCGCCAGGCATGGCTGCTCGCCGTATTAGCGTCCGCCGTAACAGGCTGCTACCTCCTGACAGCGCAGGGAATCACTCTGACGCGGCTTGCGCATGCCGTTATCGTGGTCGCGGTGATAGCGGCGATATCGTACGCCGAGCGGAATGCTGGGCCCGAAAAGCCGGACGAAACGGAGTCCGCCATTGGCCGATGGTCCGTTCGCACCCGCTATTTGACGGGATCCGTGATTGTGCTGGCCGGCGTTCTCATTGCTCCCGGACGGGCGCTACCCAGCGAATCGCCGCAGTACACGATGCCCATGCAGTTCGAGGAGCAGCAGGTCTCGTTCCGGAAGATCGGCGAGGTCAAGCAGCCCACCTGTCCGTGGATCGATCAATTGGACGCCCCGTGCCGCTACTGGCTGGTTGACGACGCGCCGTTCCCGCAGGCCGCGCCATATGTCGTCATGAAGGGCGGGGCGCCGAAGGCGGCACCGTTCGTGGTGAGCCCCGATCGGCGATCCGCCGTCTACCTGGATCGGACCTCGCGCCGCATGGTCCACCAGCACGAGGACAACCGGCATGACCTCGGCGGGCCGCTCGCCGACGCGGACGTGCCCGAAGTGAGCATCAGCGAGCGCGGCAGGTACGTCGCCCTGGCCAAGAACGGCACCCGCGTCATCGACACCAGGTCTTGGAGCGAGATCACGCTTCCCGGCGCGCTGAAGGTGCTCGAAGTCAACTCGGCGGGGGTCGTGGTCACGACGGCTTCTCGCCTGATCGCCTACGACCAGCGCGGCCGGGAGCTTCTGAGCATCGCCATCCCGGACGGGCGCCTGGAGTCCCACACCGCCTTCCTCAAACCGGACGGAAGCCGGCTCGTGATCATCAGCGATTTCGGAACCCTCGTCGAGACCTACGACCTCACCACCCACGAGTGCATCCACCGCGTGCGCGCCCGACTCCCCGACGGGGACCCGATCGAGTCGGGCACCGGCTGGTCGAGCAAGGGCCCGTTCCAGGTCCACCGGGACGCGGGGGACGAGGAGCGCAAGGACTTCTTCCTCGACCTGGCGACCGGCAGGACCAGATACGTCAAGAACGGCCCGCCGGGCGGCTACCGACCCGCGAACCAGTAGGCAGACAAGGACGTATCCGCCTGGGGCGGGCCTCACGGCACCGTTGAAGTACGGGACGCGTTCAGCTGTGCCCTGAACATCCCGATCACAGGCACGAAACCAGCCCAAGACCATGCGGCGACGGGATGGTCGATCGACGGGAGCTCGAACGGCGGCGTCGCCGACGACCGTCACACGCACGCCTGGAACGACGTGCGGCGGCACGGCGTGGTCCGGCTGGCCTACGCGTCCGCGGCCCGGCGCTGGCCCGCGATGCTGGGATTGGTCCTGATCGGCGTGGTCGTGATCGCGGCGGACCGTTGGCGCCGTGATCCAGAATCACCTCTCGAAGCACCCAGAGCGCCGCAGCGCGCGAGGCGCAGTCGTGGAGTGGATGCACAAGGCTGAGGATGCAGCTGATGCCTTGTCTAAGTTCCCCAGCAAGCTGGAGCGGAACACGGACGATCTTGATGACTACAACCGCCTCTACCTTGACCGGCATACGGAAGTTCGTCTACCGATGCAGGAGCTCCTGCGGACGCTTGATGGCCTTGAGGTGGCGGCTCTGGCCGTCGGTATCCCCTGGCGCGTTGTGGAGGCGTACCGAGAATCCATGCTGGTGACTGCCGAGGAACGTGGCATTGACGCGAAGATCTCGGATCTGATGGAGCGCCATGACGAGATGCTTGCGGCCTATGCGCGAACAGCCCTTCTGCATCGAGCGGGCAACCGACTTTTGCGGGATGCTCTGCGTCTCCCATGGAGATCCGAAATCAACCAGTGGCGGCGCGTCCGTGAAGTCACCTGGCTGTCGAAAGCCGTCGTCTTGGAACGCGAAGGTTGGTACCCAGAGTTCGACGGTGGACGCGATCCGTTCCGAACGGATCTGAAGGACTTCGGTCTGCACGATAGGGAGCGCATCCGCAAGTGGAAGAAGACGTGGAAGCAACGCCTGTCCACATCGCGTGCAGGCTCTTCGGAAGTCGCCGTACCCAGCAACGGACCAGAGGAACAGTCACGCAGTTAGTCACTCAGAAGACAAGAGAGGCCGCTTCCGAGCTTCGGAAGCGGCCTACTACCTGTGGCGATACTGTCGGGGTGGCGGGATTTGAACCCACGACCTCTTCGTCCCGAACGAAGCGCGCTGCCAAGCTGCGCTACACCCCGGTGCACGCCCGTCTTGCGCGTGCTTGAGAAAGTCTAGCGGACTTCGCGGGCACTCGTGACCGCCTCAGCGTCGCGGAACCAGCGTGAGCAACGACGCCTCCGGGAAGCACGCAAAACGGGCAGGTGCGTACGGTGAGGTGCCGAGGCCGGCGGACACGTGCAACCAGGCGCTTTCGTGCCGGCTCAGGCCCTTCACGCGGGCGCGGTCGATGCCGCAGTTGGTGACCAGGGCGCCGTAGAACGGGACGCAGAGCTGGCCGCCGTGGGTGTGGCCGGCGAGCAGGAGCTGGTAGCCGTCTTCGGCGAAGCGGGTCATGTTGCGCGGCTCGGGGGAGTGCATGACGCCGAGGCGGAGGTCGGCGTCGGCGGGGGCCGGGCCGGCGACCAGGTCGTACCGGTCGCGGGAGATGTGGGAGTCGTGGATGCCCGCCACCGCGACGTCGAGGTCGCCGATCTTGATGCGGGCGGTGGTGTTGTTCATGTCCAGCCAGCCCTCGGCGGCCATGCCGGCACCCAGCTCCTCCCACGGGAGGTTGGGGACGTGCTGGCGGCGGTCGTTCTTCGAGGTGCGCCAGAGGTAGCGGGCCGGGTTCTTGGGCTGGGGGGCGTAGAGGTCGTTGGACCCGTAGACGAACAGGCCGGGGCGGGACAGCAGGGGCTCCAGGGCGTGCAGGAGCGCGGGGACCGCTTCCGGGTGGGCGATCGAGTCGCCGGTGTTGACCACGAGGTCGGGCTCCAGGGCCCCCAGCGAGCGCACCCAGTTGATGAGCATCGTGCGGTTGGGGGTCAGGTGCAGGTCGGAGAGGTGCAGCACGCGTACGGGACGCCGGCCGCGCTCCAGCACCGGCACGTCGAACCGGCGCAGGCGGAACCAGTTGCGCTCCACGACGGAGGCGTAGCCCAGCCCGGCCAGGCCGAGACCGATCATGGACAAGGGCACTGCGACGGCTTTCCTCACGTACTCATGATGCCTGACAACGGGCACGAGGCGTCCCCGCAGACGGCAAGATGGAGCGCATGAGCGCAATGAAGGACAAGCTGAAGGCCGATCTCACGGCCTCGATGAAGAGCCGGGACGAGGTGCGTCTCCGGACGATTCGTATGGCTCTGGCGGCCGTGAACGTCGAGGAGGTGGCGGGCAAGGCGGCCAGGGAGCTCAGCGATGACGAGGTCATCAAGGTGCTGACCAAGGAGGCCAAGAAGCGGCGCGAGGCCGCCGAGGCGTTCCAGAACGCGGGACGCACCGAGCAGGCCCAGGCGGAGCTGGACGAGCAGGCGGTGCTGGAGGAGTACCTGCCGGCGCAGCTCTCCGACGAGGAACTGGCCCAGATCGTCGACGCGGCCGTGGCCGAGACCGGCGCGTCGGGGCCGCAGGCCATGGGGCAGGTCATGAAGGTGGTCAACCCCAAGGTGGCGGGCAAGGCCGAGGGCGGCCGCGTCGCCGCCGCCGTACGCGCCCGCCTCACGGCCTGAGCAGCACGACGCGGGCCTGGGGGTGCCGGCGTCGGCCGCCAGCCTTGGGACGCCGGCCCCCACGAGGAGCCTGTCAGGCCCTCCCTGAGAGGCCGGCCCAGGCGAGGGCCCTGCCACGCCAGCCCTGGGCGCCGGCGCCCAGGCTCGGTGCGTCGGCGCCGACGACGGTTCCGGCGGCCGTCCCGCCCATGCGATCCGTCGCGGAGGGGCCATGGCGTCCGCCTGAGGATTCGTCGTGGTCTATGGTGACCCGCCCGAGGATCGTCCCCGAGACGGGCTCTGGAGGCGTCCTGGGAGGGGTTGGGCGTCGATATGGGGCTCCCAGTACGGGCGGAGGCCAGCCGAAGCCGCGTAGCGCCCCTCAGCGGCGGCGCGGGCTGGGGAGGCTCCGGGGGCAGCAGCACCCTGGGGGCGGCCCCAGAGGCCGACCCGCCAGCTGGTCCCGGGTGCGGCGGCTGGCCGGTCCAAGGGCGCCATGATCGGTCGGTCAAGGGCGCCATGATCGGTCGGTCTGGGGTGCGGTGGCCGGCTCGTCAGGGGCGGGTTCGGGTGGCGGGGGTGGTGAGGCCGGTGTTGGCGTGGCCGCCCGGCCCGTCGCCCAGCCCCTGCCACTCACCAGGCCCAGGCCCGCCACCGCGCCCGTCGTCGCCCCCGTTCCCCCGGTCGTTGTGGTCACCGAAGAAGTCCTCGAACGGATCGCCACCACCAGGCCGCCCGTCCTCCTCGTGTTTCTTCTTCTTGGGCTTCGGCGCGCACTTGTCGGAGCAGCCGCCGAACCGCGAGTGGTCCACCGGCGTGAACTCCGTCGGCTCCACCCCCTTGAGCGCCTGCATCATCGCCTGCTTCCAGATGGGCCCGGAGATGGACGCGCCGTACACGTACGGGAAGTACTGCCCCCCGATCGTGACGCCGATCAGCTTGTGGGTGGAGGCGCCGCGCGGGTCGCCGAGGCTCACGGCCGAGGCCAGGTTCGGGGTGTAACCGGCGAACCAGGCGGACATGTAGTCGTCGGTCGTTCCGGTCTTGCCGGCCGCGTCCCGTCCGATACCGCCCACCTCGCGCATCGTGCCCTTGGTGAACACGCCCGACAGGATGCCGCTGACCGCGTCGGCGACCTCCTCCTCCATGACCTGCGAGCACTTCGGCTTGTACTGCTTGGCGTTGCCGTTCCTGTCCTTGATCTCGGTGATGGCCAGCGGCTTGCAGTACTGGCCGCGCGAGGCGAACACCGCGTAGGAGTTGGCGATCGTCACGGGGTCGACCTCGTTGACGCCCAGCGTGAACGTCTCGACCTCGCGCAGCTTGCCGCCGTCGGCCCGCTTGACGCCGAGGCGCTTGGCGAGCTTGACGACCTTGCAGAGCCCGACCTCCTGCTCCAGCTTGAGGAAGAACGTGTTCACCGAGCCCCACGTGCCGCTCTGCAGGGTCTTGAAACCGCCGCCGCCCTCGCTGGAGTTGTGCGCGGTGTGCGAGGGGTCGCCGACGTTGTCGCCCTTGCAGTCCTTGAACGAGTTGTAGCCGCTCGCGGTGAACCCGGCCGGCGCGGGGAAGCCGTCCTCGTACTTGAGGCCCTCCTCAAGGGCGGTGGCCAGCGTGTACGCCTTGGCCGTCGAGCCCTGCTGCAACCCGCGCCCGCCGCCGTGCGCCGCGTCGGCGACGACGTTGTAGCTCATCTCGTTCTTCTTCTTGCTGCCGCCGAACTTGCGCGAGGCCGCCATCGCCTTGATCTCGCCGGTCCCGGGCACGACCATGGCCTGCGCGGCCACGGGCTTGTCCTTGGGGCTGACGTAATTCTTGATGGCCTTCTCGGCGGCCTTCTGCATCTTGGGGTCGAGCGTGGTCTTGATCGTCAGACCGCCGCGCTGGAGCAGCTTCCTGCGCTCGTCCTGGTTCTTGCCGAAGTCGTCGTTGCCGAGGATCTCGTACTGCACGTAGAGGCAGAAGTACGGGAACTTGCTGGCCTCGCAGCCGCCGGGGAACTTGACGTCCTTGTAGCCGAGCTTCTTGGCCTTGGCCGCGTCGGCCTCCGCCCGCGTGATCTTGCCGATCTCGGCCATCCTGTCGAGCACGGTGTTGCGCCGCAGCAGCAGCCGTTCGCGCGACTCGGGGCCGACGTTGGGGTCGGTGCGCGCCGGGTTCTGGACGGCGCCGGCCAGCGTGGCGGCCTCGGACAGGCTGAGCTCGGAGGCGGGCTTGTCGAAGAACCGCCTGGCCGCGGCCTGGACGCCGTGCGCGCCCGCGCCGAAGTAGGCGATGTTGAGGTACTTCTCCAGGATCTGCTGCTTGGTGTACTTGCCCTCGATCGCCATGGCGTACCGCAGCTCCTGGAGCTTGCGGGACATCGTCGGGGCGATGGCCGCCTGCTGCTCCTCCGGCGTCTCGGCCTTGTTGACCAGCACCTGCTTGACGTACTGCTGGGTGATCGAGGAGCCGCCCTGCATGACGCCGCCGCCGGTGATGTTCTTGACCAGGGCGCGGGCGGTGCCCTCGACGTCGATCGGACCGTGCTCGAAGAAGCGGAAGTCCTCGATCGCGATCAGCGCGGTCTGCATGATGGGCGCGACCTTGTCGAGGGTCACGGACTGCCGGTTCTCGTAGTAGAACTGGGCGATCTGCTTGCCGTTGGCGTCGACCAGCTTCGTGCGTTCGGGCAGGGGAGGTTCGTCGAGTTCTCTGGGCTTGAGTTCGAGTCCGTCCATGGCGGTCTTGGCCGACACGCCCGCCCCGCCGACCGCGGGCAGCGCCACCGCTGCCGCCAGCACACCCGCCGCCGTCCCGGCGATGATCAGACGCAGGACGCTGAGGAGCGGGTGGGAGCGGTCTTTGCCCTTCGCTTGCACGCTCCCAAGGGTACGTCGAAACACTGTCCTTATCGGTAACACGACACCATTTCGCCTTGACTGGGAGGGGTGACTAGTCATTCCCGGTCAACAGTCCGGCGAGAAATTGGTCCTCTGGGGTCTGTCGGCCCGAACGTGAAGTTGCGTACGTTCTCCTCTGCGGCAACTGAATACGGAGGCTCGGCGCCCGCGCCCGTCGGCCCCAAATGACGACTGACCACCTAAGGGGAGTGGGGTCGAAAAATGTGGATCACGGATTGGACCTCCCGTGCCGCCTGTAAGGGTGCGGACCCGGACGCGCTGTTCGTCCAGGGCGCCGCACAGAACAGGGCGAAGCTGATCTGTCGAGGATGCCCGGTCCGTACCGAATGCCTCGCCGATGCGCTGGACAACCGCATCGAGTTCGGGGTGTGGGGCGGTATGACCGAACGCGAACGCCGTGCGCTGCTCAGGCGCCGGCCCGACGTGGACTCGTGGCGTGACCTGCTCGAGTCCGCGAAGGAAGAGTACGAACGGACCAATGAGCTGATCGCGGGCTGATCGGGCCCGCGGCGGGAGAGCACGGCCGGCGCCGCCCGTCGGCCGTGCTCTCTCTACGCGCTCGCCAACAGGTTCCCGATCTGCCGCAATCCGGCCAGGTCGTGGACATCTCCGGACATCGCACGTACCTGTGCCACGGGCACCGTGGGATGAGCCGAGACGAAATGCTCCTGCTCGCGGCTCTCGCGGGTGGCGAGTTGCATCCGGCCGGTGTGCAGCCGCAGCACAGCGGCCGTCAGCTCGTGCTCGCCCCTGGACTCCAGGTCCTCGGCCGCGGCGGCGCTGCGTGCCGCTGAGAGCGCCGACCCGGGCGACACGTGCACCCGGTTCACCACGAGCCCGGCGAGGGGCATGCGCTCCTCGGCGAGCCGTTCCACGAAGTAGGACGCCTCCCTCATCGCGTCGCGCTCCGGCGCGGCCACCACGAGGAAGGCCGTGCCCGGCGCCTGCAACAGCTTGTACGTCATCTCGGCCCGCTGCCTGAACCCGCCGAACACGGCGTCCAGCGCGGACACGAACGTCTGCAGGTCCTTGATCACCTGCGCGCCGAGCAGCTTGGTCATCGCCCCGGCCATCAACCCGAACCCGGCGTTGAGCAGCCGGAACGCGCTGCGTCCGCCCGCCTTGGCGGGTGCGGTGAGCAGCCGGATGAACCGTCCGTCGAGGAAGCGGCCGAGCCGCTCAGGCGCGTCGAGGAAGTCCAGCGCCGACCGCGAGGGCGGCGTGTCCACGATGATCAGGTCCCACTCGTCGGAGCGGCGGAGCTGGCCGAGCTTCTCCATCGCCATGTACTCCTGCGTGCCCGCGAAGCTGGAGGACAACGACTGGTAGAAGGGGTTCGACAGGATCTGGCGGGCCCGCTCGGGGTCGGCGTGCGCCTCGATGATCTCGTCGAACGTG
The DNA here is from genome assembly GCF_044547985.1 of Nonomuraea sp. NPDC052265. Lineage (NCBI taxonomy): Bacteria > Bacillati > Actinomycetota > Actinomycetes > Streptosporangiales > Streptosporangiaceae > Nonomuraea > Nonomuraea sp. NPDC052265. Next base: position 128,894 of record NZ_JBIUBJ010000008.1, on the reverse strand, counting down.
CGCTTCATGTCGAGCATCATGGCGTGGAGCTGGCCGCCGCCCTCGGACGAGCTGACCAGGCGCGGGGTGTTGTCCAGCTCGGTCAGGCCCATCGACTGGGCCAGGCGGCGCGCCGGGTCGACGGTCAGCACGACCGCGCACCGGCCGCGCTCGGCGGCGCGCAGGCCGAGGGCCGCGGCGGTCGTGGTCTTGCCGACGCCGCCGGAGCCGCAGCAGACGATGATCCGGGTGCCCTTGTCGTCGAGGATCGCGTCGACGTCCAGGGGGACGGGCTTCTTCACGCTGCTCCCCGGTGGGTGCGGAGGATGTCGGCCAGCTCGTACAGGCCGGCCAGGTCGACGCCGTCGGCCAGCAGCGGCAGCTCGACGCGGGGCAGTCCGGCCCCGGCCAGCGACTCGCGCTCGGCGTGCTCCAGCTCGGTGCGGCGGGCGTGCTCGACGACCTCCTCGGCGAGCGCCTCGGCCATGGCGGCGGCGTCGGAGGTGTCGGCGAGCCCGGCCGCCTTGAGCCCGAGCGCGAGCTCGCCCACGTCGAATCGGCCCTTGACAGCCATGTCAAGAGCGGCCTGTGGAAGCAGTGATTCACGGACCATGTTGATGAAAACGCAACCTGGGGGAAGTCCGGCCGAGCGCAATTCGCCGACCCCGTCGAGGGTCTCCTGCACCGGCATCTCCTCCAGGAGGGTGACGAAGTGGACCATCGTCTCCCTGGACTTCACGACGCCGTTCACCAGTTCGGAGTGGTTCTTGATGGGCCCGACCTTGGCCAGGCCGGCGACCTCCTGGGTGACGTTCAGGAAGCGCGTGATGCGGCCGGTGGGCGGCGCGTCGAGGACGACGGCGTCGTAGACCCGGCGGCCGTTCTTGCCGCGCCTGCGCACGGCCTCGGTCGTCTTGCCGGTGACCAGGACGTCGCGGAACCCGGGCGCCACGGTGGTGGCGAAGTCGACGATGCCCATCTTGGTCAGCGCGCGCCCGGCCCTGCGCATGCCGTAGAACATCTCCATGTATTCGAGCATGGCCTCTTCGGGATCGATGGCCAGCGCGTACACGTCGCCGCCGGAGGGCGCCACGGCGATCTTCCGCTCCTCGTAGGGCAGCGGCGGCAGGTCGAAGATCTGGGCGATGCCCTGCCTGCCCTCCACCTCGACGAGCAGCACCTTGCGCCCGCCCGCGGCCAGTGCGAGGGCGAGGGAGGCGGCGACGGTCGTCTTGCCGGTGCCGCCCTTGCCGGTGACGACGTGCAGCCGCACGTCGCCCCAGTCCGTGTCCGGAGAGTCCACGTTTCGAGGCTACCGAACGGTTACTTGTCGAAACCCGACGGCCACCGTTTGAGATTGCTCACATTGTGGTCACCGCCGCCCGGATGGGTGGGGTGACAGGCCGGGAAGCGGCTTTCCATGAGATCGTCATGCCATGAAGAAATGGGAGTACCTCACCGCTCCGGTGCTGATCCACAACACGAAGATGATCCTCGACAACTTCGGGGCGGACGGCTGGGAGCTCGTCCAGATCGTCCAGGGCGCCTCGCCCGAGCAGCTCGTCGCCTACTTCAAGCGGGAGAAGCCGTGACCCCCGAGGAGCGGATCGCCGAACTCGGGTTCGAGCTGCCCCAGCCGGTGACGCCGCTGGCCGCGTACGTGCCGACCGCGCGCACCGGCGACCTCGTCTACACCTCCGGCCAGGTGCCCATGCTGGAGGGCAAGCTGCACCAGACCGGCAAGCTCGGCGTCGACCTCGGCGTCGACGAGGGCAAGGCACAGGCCCGCATCTGCGTGCTCAACGCGCTGGCGGCGCTGAAGGCCGAGCTGGGCGAGCTGTCCAGGGTGCGCAGGATCGTCAAGGTCGTGGTCTTCGTGGCCAGCGCGCCGAGCTTCACCGAGCAGCCCCAGGTGGCCAACGGCGCCAGCGACTTCCTGGCCGAGGTGTTCGGCGAGGCGGGCAAGCACGCCCGCAGCGCCGTGGGCGTGGCCGCGCTGCCGCTGGACGCTCCGGTGGAAGTGGAGCTGATCGCGGAGGTCTCCTGACCGCGAGGATGTGTCACCATGACCGAGTGATGTTCTAGTAGGAGGTCAGGTGGCCGGTCTTCCCCTTCCCGACGAGCTCGCCGCGCGAGCCAGAGAGATCATCGCCGGGCGGGTCGCCCCCGTCCCGGCGCGTGACGCCGCCACGGTGGTGATCCTGCGCGGCTCGGGGCCGCGCGGCGGGCCCGAGGTCTACCTGCTCAGGCGCAAGTCCACGATGGCCTTCGCGGCGGGCGCCTACGTCTTCCCCGGCGGCTCCGTCGATCCACGCGACACCGACCAGGCGGTGGCCTGGGCCGGGCCGTCCCCCAAGGAGTGGGGGGAGATCTTCCACGCCAGTGAGAACGTCGCCCGCGGCCTGGTGTGCGCGGCCGTGCGGGAGACGTTCGAGGAATCCGGGGTGCTGCTGGCGGGGCCGGGGCCGGACAGCGTGGTCGAGGACACCACGGGCGACGACTGGGAGGCCGACCGGCTGGCGCTGATCGACCGGAGCCTGGCCTTCGCCGACTTCCTGGCCGGGCGCGGCCTGGTGCTCCGGTCCGACCTGCTCAAGCCGTGGGCCCACTGGATCACGCCGGAGATCGAGCAGCGCAGGTTCGACACCCGGTTCTTCGTGGCGGTGCTGCCCGAGGGGCAGCGCACGCGCGACGTCGGTGGCGAGGCCGACCACGTGGTGTGGCGGCGGCCGGCCGAGGCGATCGAGCTGTGGCGCGCGGGTGAGATCTTCCTGATGCCGCCCACCTCCCACACGCTCGCCGAGCTGGCCCGGCACGACAGCGTGGCCTCCGGGCTGGCCGAGGAGCGGCGGATCACCGCCATCCTGCCGACGGCCGTGGAGGTCGAGGGGGAGATGAGGCTGATGACGCCGTGAGCGGCCTGCACATCCCGCTCGGCACGCCGGACGGCTCCCGTACCGAGCACGCCGAGAACCTGCTGGCGCCCAATCCGTCCGCCATGACGCTCGACGGCACCAACACTTGGGTCATCGGCACCCGCGACGCGATCGTGGTCGATCCGGGGCCCGACGACGAGGCGCACCTGCTGCGCGTACGCGACCATCTGGGCGAGCGGCGGGTGACCCAGATCCTGCTCACGCACGGCCACGCCGACCACAGCGGCGGCGCCAAGCGCTTCGCCGAGCTGGTCGACGCCCCCGTACGCGCCCTCGACCCCCGCCACCGGCTGGGCGACGAAGGGCTCGGCGACGGCGACGTCGTCACGGTCGACGGCCTGGAGCTGCACGTCTACGCCACGCCCGGCCACTCGTTCGACTCGCTCTGCTTCTGGCTGCCACAGGACCGGGCCATGCTGACCGGCGACACGGTCCTCGGCAGGGGCACCACGATCATCGCCCAGGACGGCGGCCTGGGCGACTACCTGCGCAGCCTCGACCGGCTGAGGGCGGCGGCCGAGGGCCTCGGCGCGCGGGCGTTGCTGCCCGGCCACGGCCCGGTGCTGCCCGACCCGATCGCGGCCCTCGACGGTTACATCGCCCACCGGCGGCGGCGGCTCGACCAGATCAGGGCGGCGCGGGCGCAGGGCGCGCGCACGCCGCGGGAGGTCGTCGAGATGGTGTACGCCGACGTCGACAGGTCGCTCTGGCCCGCCGCGGAGGTCTCCGTGCGGGCCCAGCTCGACTACCTGGAACGGTTGTAGAGCCGGTCCATGTCGAGGATGACCACGGCCTTGGCCTCGATGCGCAGCCAGCCGCGCTGGGCGAAGTCGGCCAGGGCCTTGTTCACCGTCTCGCGTGAGGCCCCGACGAGCTGGGCCAGCTCCTCCTGGGTGAGGTCGTGGTGCACGCGCATGCCGTCGTCGGTCTTGGTGCCGAACCGCTCGGCCAGGTCGAGGAGCTGCTTGGCGACCCGTCCCGGCACGTCGGTGAAGACCAGGTCGGCCAGCACGTCGTTGGTGCGGCGCAGCCGCTGGGCCAGCGCGCGCAGCAGGTGCAGCGCCACCTCCGGGCGGCCGGTCAGCCACGGGCGCAGGTCGTCGTGGCCCAGCCCGGCCAGGCGCACGTCGGTCAGCGCCGTCGCGGTGGCCGTGCGCGGTCGCGGGTCGAACAGCGACAGCTCGCCGAACATCTCGCTCGGGCCGAGCACGCTCAGCAGGTTCTCCCGGCCGTCGGGCGAGGTGCGGGAGAGCTTGATCTTGCCTTCGAGCACGACGTAGAGCCGGTCGCCGGTCTCGTTCTCGTGGAAGAGGGTCTGTCCCTTGGACAGCTGGACCTCGGTGATGCTCGTCCGCAGCGCCGCGGCGCTCTCGCGGTCGAGCGCGGCGAACAGGGGGGCCTTGCCCAGCACATCTTCGGTGTTCACTCTGCCTCCTCTGCTGCCATTGTGACTCACCCCACTCCGGGCGGCACACACAGGCTATGGGAATGCCCGGGTTAGACGGGGATTGCCCCGCTGTGTGGCGCACTGAAGTGTATGAACAAATCGGGTGACCTGCTTACTTCCGCAGGAGGTCGTCCACGGAGGCGACCGCCGTCGCCATCGTGTGGCCCAGCAGGACGCGTACGACATGGGCCGCCGAAGGGCGGGCGGCGGGCTCCGGACGGCGGCACCGCTCGACGACGCCGCGCAGCGGATGCGGCAGCGCGCCGGACCCGCTCGCGAACCTCACCAGCTCGGCCCAGTCCCGCACGTCGTCGGCCGGTCCGCCGCGGCCGGGCGAGCCCTGCACCCCCACCAGCACCTGGCCGCGCGTGCCGAGCGCGACGTTGTCCGGGGTGAGCCGCAGGCCGGTCACGCCGTGGGCGTGCATCCTGGCCATGGCCGCCGCGCTGCCGAGCGCCACCCGGTGCAGTGCCGCGCCGCGCAACGGGCCGCCCGCGCGTACGAAGTCGGTCAGTGACTCGCCCTTGTGCTGATCGCCCATGGTCGCCGCCCTCCCAGCCGCCAGGTTGTACGCGAACGCGGCGTAGAAGGTTCAACCGTTCCCATAGTCTTGCGGCATGGCCACGAACGCGTCGGGGCGCAAGCCGGAGACCCAGCTCGCCCTGGTACGGCGGGCGCGCAAGATGAACCGCGTCCTCGCCGAGACCTACCCCGACGCCCACTGCGAGCTCGACTTCCGCAACCCGCTGGAGCTCCTGGTCGCGACCATCCTGTCGGCCCAGTGCACCGACAAGCGGGTGAACATGGTGACCCCCATCCTGTTCGCCAAATACCCCACCGTCGAGGACTACGCCGCCGCCGACCGCGCCGAGATGGAAGACATCATCCGTTCGACCGGCTTCTTCCGCGCGAAGACCAACAGCATCATCGGCATGGCCCAGACCGTGTGCGAGCGCTACCGCGGCGAGGTGCCGGGCCGGCTCAAAGACCTGGTCACCCTGCCCGGCGTGGGCCGCAAGACCGCGAACGTCGTGCTCGGCAACGCGTTCGGCGTGCCGGGTCTGACCGTCGACACACACTTCCAGCGGCTCGTGCGCCGCTTCGGCTGGACCGAGGAGACCGACCCCGTCAAGATCGAGCACGTCGTGGCCGAGCTGCTGCCCCGGCGCGAGTGGACGATCTTCTCCCACCGGGTGATCTGGCACGGCCGCCGCATCTGCCACGCCCGCCGCCCGGCCTGCGGCGTGTGCCCGCTGGCGAGCCTGTGCCCGTCCTTCGGCACCGGGCCCACCGGCGAGGCGGAGGCGGAGAAGCTGGTCAGGCCCGGTCCGTTCTCCTGACCCGCGAGCCGGGGGAAGTGATCGAGGCCGTGCCGTGTTGGAGGTTGGCGTGACAGAAGTGCCCGACTGGCTCGAACGCCTGGCGGCGCAGGCCGCACGGATCACGGTCCCCCGCTACCTGCGCCCCCCGGCCGACGGCGGGCGCCTGGCCGCCGTGCTGATGTTGTTCGGCGAGGGTTCGCTCGGCCCCGACGTACTGCTCATCCAGCGCAGCTCACGCGGACGCAGGCACGCCGGCCAGCCCGCCTTCCCCGGCGGCGGCGTCGATCCCGAGGACGGCGGCCCGGTCGGCGCGGCCCTGCGCGAGGCCGAGGAGGAGACCGGCGTCGATCCGCGCGGCGTACGCGTCCTCGGCACGATGCCCGAGCTCTACCTCAACCACAGCGACAACCGGGTCACCCCGGTGTTCGGCTGGTGGCACACGCCCTCCGCGGTGCACGCCGCCTCGCCCGACGAGGTCGAGTCCGTGGAACGGGTGCCGATCGCCGAGCTGGTCGATCCGGGCAACCGGGTCATGCTGCGGCACCCCAGCGGGCTCGCCGGCCCGGCCTTCCACGTGCGGGGCATGCTGGTGTGGGGGTTCACCGCGATGGTGCTCGACGCCGTGCTGCGCGAGGGCGGCCTCGAACGCCCCTGGGACCAGGCGCGGCTGGAGGACCTGCCGGCCGAGGTCGTCAGACTGGGCCTGCGCGAGCGGATCACTCCGGGGTCCTGAGGGCCGGCCGTGCGCGAGCGGATCACTCCGGGGTCCTGAGCGAGACGCCGAGCGAGGCCCAGTCGGCCACGTCCGCGTCGTCGTCGGCGGCCAGGGTGCGCAGCATCTCCAGGCCCGCCCGGTCGGGCGGGTCGCCGAGCACGTGCTGCAGCGCGTACGCCGCCCCGTACCTGACTCTGGGATCGTCGTGACAGGCAAGGTCGATCACCGAAGGCAGCGAGCGGGGGTCGGCCAGGTGGCCGAAGGCGATCAGCACGGAGTACAGGACCATGGCGTCGTCCTCGCTGGCCGCCAGGTAGCGCAGCACCGGCAGCGTACGGTCCACGAACGGCCGCAACATGCCCATGATGTCCACCCCGAGCAGGCGCTCGGCCACGTTGTCCGCAGCGCACAGGCGGCGTGCCTCGATGAACGACTCCAGGTCGGCCCGCTGGCGCAGCTGACAGATCACGTGCCAGCGCAGCGGGCCGTCCGGGTCGGCGTCGCTGAGAGCTGCCCGGATGAGATCGCGCACTGTTCCCTCGGCCGGCGGCATACCGCTCAAGATAGCCAGGCGGGTGACGCCGTCCTGGCCGAAGACGTGCACACTTGACCGTATCGCTGGCTACCTTTGAAGCGTGCGCGGTGATCTGCTTGACCTCATATTGATCGGCCTCGTGATCGCCTTCGGCGTATCCGGCTACCGACAGGGCTTCATCATCGGTGCGATGAGCTTCGTGGGGTTCGTGGGCGGGGCCGTGCTCGGCATCTTCATCGCGCCGCCGATCGCCAAGGCCGTCGTCGACGGCGACACCCCGCAGGCTCTGCTCGCGATCGTGATCGTGTTCCTGGCCGCCACGATCGGCCAGTTCGCCTCCTCCACCGTCGGCGCGGTCGTGCGCAGCCACGTGACGTGGGAGCCGGCCAAGATGGCCGACGCCGTGGGCGGCACGTTCGCCAGCGCGCTGTCCGTGCTGGTGATCGCCTGGCTGATCGGGTCGCTGATCGTCTCGACGACGTTCACCCCGCTGGTCGACCAGGTCAAGAACTCCGCGCTGCTGACTACGGTCGACGACGCGATCCCGCAGGCCGCGCGCAACTGGCAGCAGCCGTTCAAGAAGTTCGTCGACAGGTCGGAGTTCCCGCCCGTCTTCGACGCGATCGGCGCCGACACGCTGATCGACGTGCCGCCGCCGGCCCAGAGCGTCCTCCAGGGCGCCAAGCTGGGGCGGGCCCAGCGGGCCATCGTCAAGGTCCAGGGCAACGCCGAGAGCTGCAACAAGCACATCGAGGGCACCGGCTTCGTCTACGCCGACGACCGGATCATGACGAACGCCCACGTCGTCGCCGGCGTCACCCGCGACCTTGAGGTCATCGACTACAAGAACGTGCGCCACCCGGCCAAGGTCGTGCGCTACAACCCCCAGCGCGACATCGCGATCCTCTACGTGCCCGGCCTCGACCTGCCGCAGCTCAGCTTCGAGGCCGACGGCAAGCGCGGCGCCAACGCGATCATCGCCGGCTTCCCCAGGGGCAAGGGCTTCACCGCCGAACCGGCCCGCATCGGCGGCCGTCTCGACGCCGAGGGGCCCGACATCTACCACGGCAGCAACGTCCGGCGGAAGGTCTACGCGATCCGCGGCAAGGTGCTGCCGGGCAACTCCGGCGGCCCGCTGCTCACCGTCGACGGCCGCGTCTACGGCGTGATCTTCGCCGCCGCGGTCAGCGAGAAGGACACCGGCTACGTGCTGACCGCCGAGGAGGTCGCGCCCGACGCCGGCCAGGGCAGGAACGACACCACCGCGGCCAGCACCCAGGAGTGCGACTAGCGCGGGCAGCTACACGGGCAGCTCGGCCAGGATCAGGGCGATCGCCTCGGCGGGGTCGCTGTCCTGGGTCAGGCCGGTGGCCGCCCTGCCGACGGCGTCGTAGTCGCCGCCGTACGCCTGCGCCCTGGCCGCGCCGCGGCTGAACAGGGTGATCGCGCCGCGGCCGTTGCCGCGCTGGAGGTGTGTCAGCCCGACGCAGATCTGCGCCAGCCCCTGCCACAGCTCGCGCTCCTCCTCGGGCGCGCATTTCCAGCGGCCCTCGAAGACCTCGTGCGCGTTGAACGGCAACCCTTCCTCCAGGAAGCGCCGCGCGTCGGCGAGCGCCTGCTCGGCGGTGGGGGCGTAGTCGTCGGGGACCCGGTCGACGCCGGGCGAGCCGTAGGGGAGCGGCCTGCCGTACGCGTCGCGTGGCCTGGCGTTGCGCGGCTTGCCCTGGGGGTCGCGGTCTCTCATCGCTCGTGGGCTCTCTCATCGGTCGGGCTCGGGGTCGGCCAGCCAGCCGAGCAGCTCGGTGTCGAACACGTCGGGGATCTCTTCGTGGGGGAAATGGCCCGCGCCTTCGAACAGCCGCCAGCGGTAGGGGGCGGCGACGTACCGGCTGGAGCCCTGGGCGGTGCGGGGGAGCAGGCACGGGTCGAGCGCGCCGTGCAGGTGCAGCGTCGGCGCCTCGATCTCGGTACGCATGACCCTGGCGTAGCGACGTCCGTCGGGCCGGAGCTGGGAACGGCCGAACCAGCGGTGGTACTCCAGCGCCGAATGGGCCGCGGCGGGGATCCGGAAGGCCTCCCGGTAGGTGCGCGCGGTCTCGGCGTCCGGCCAGCCGGGAGCCGACCAGTCCGCCAGGATCCTGCCGACCAGGGCGGCGTCGTGCCTGATGAGCCTGCGTTCGGGCAGCAGCGGGAGCTGGTAGCCGAGCGCGTGCCGGCCTGCCCTGAGCTGGCCGGGGTCGGTCACCAGCGCGTGGCGCAGCCGCAGGGGATGCGGCGCCGAGACCACGACCAGGCGGCGCACGCACTTGGGGTCGAGCACGGCCATCGTCCAGGCCAGCAGGCCGCCCCAGTCGTGCCCGACGACGACCGCGCCGGTCTCGCCGAGCGCGCGGATCAACCCGGTCGCGTCGGCGGCCAGGGTGGGCAGGTCGTAGCCGCGCGGCGGTTTGTCGCTGCCGCCGTAGCCGCGCAGGTCCGCGGCGACCGCCCGGAAGCCGGCCTGCGCGAGGGAGGTGAGCTGGTTGCGCCAGGTCCACCAGAACTGCGGGAACCCGTGCAGCAGCAGGACCAGCGGACCCTCTCCGGCCTCCACGACGTGGAAGCGGGTGCCGCCGGCGTGCACGGCCCGGTGTGTCCACGGGCCGGGGATCTGGACGACCGCCTCGTCAGGTGCCATCACGGCTCACCGGCTGACTCTCGGGGCTCGGCACGGGAAGCGCCTGCTCCTCCGGCGTGGCGATCTCCTTGAGGCCCTTGATCGACCTGGCGGTGCGCTTCATCCCGGCCAGCCCCTTCAGCCTGCGTACGCCGACCAGCACCAGCAGGCCCGCGGCCACCAGGTAGAAGACGGTCACGATGAGGAAGGCCAGCCAGTTGGGCAGCCACTGTGCCAGCACGTACGCGATGGTGAACGAGGCCAGGATCAGGCACAGGTGGGCCATGAACGCGGCGGCGGCGAACAGCCCCGCGGCCGTGCCCACCCGCTTGGCGTCGAACTTGAACTCGGCCTTGGCCAGCTCGATCTCCGAGCGGACGAGGTCGGAGATGTGGCTGCTGGCCTGGGCGACCAGCGAGCCCAGGGATTCTTCCTCGGGAGTCTGCGGCATGAACGTCTCCTATCGAGGCCTGGTGGCCGTGTCAAACATCCCGTACTGACTGCTGGGCGCCACCGAACACGCCGAGGACGCTGCTACTCCCAGAACTACCCGATCGCCCACGATAACGCCGTCCGGTGGAAACGGCTGAGGCGCATGCCCGGTTCGGGCACGCGCCTCAGCGGTCAAGCGGCTGGTCAGTCCTCGGACTTGGCCGCGGGCAGCTTCTCGGAGATGAGGTTCATCACCGTGCTGTCGGCCAGCGTGGTGACGTCGCCGATGCTGCGGTTCTCGGCCACGTCGCGCAGGAGGCGGCGCATGATCTTGCCGGAGCGGGTCTTCGGCAGCTCGGGCACGACCAGGATCTGCCGCGGCTTGGCGATCGGGCCGAGCGTCTTGGCCACGTGGTCACGCAGCTCGGCGGCGATGTCGTCGTTCTCCTCCGCGTTGCCGCGCAGGATCACGAACGACACGATGGCCTGGCCGGTCACCGGGTCGGTCGCGCCGACCACGGCCGCCTCGGCGACCTTGGGGTGGCTGACCAGCGCGCTCTCCACCTCGGTGGTGGAGATGTTGTGGCCGGAGACGAGCATGACGTCGTCGACGCGGCCGAGCAGCCACAGGTCGCCGTCCTCGTCCTTCTTGGCGCCGTCGCCGGGGAAGTACATGCCCTCGAACCGCGACCAGTACGTGTCGATGTAGCGCTGGTCGTCGCCCCAGATCGTGCGGAGCATCGCCGGCCACGGGTCGCGCACGACGAGGAAGCCGCCGCCGCCGTTGGGGACGCTGTTGCCCTGGTCGTCGACCACGTCGGCGGTGATGCCCGGCAGCGGGCGCATCGCCGCGCCCGGCTTGGCCGAGGTGACGCCCGGCAGCGGGCTGATCATGATCGCGCCGGTCTCCGTCTGCCACCAGGTGTCCACGACCGGGCAGCGGTCGTGGCCGATGTGCTCCCGGTACCAGACGTAGGCCTCGGGGTTGATCGGCTCGCCGACCGAGCCCAGGACGCGCAGGCTGGACATGTCGTACTTAGCGGGGATGTCGTCGCCCCACTTCATGAACGTCCGGATCGCCGTGGGGGCGGTGTAGAGGATCGTGACCTTGTACTTCTGCACGATCTCCCAGAACCGGCCGCGGTGCGGGGTGTCCGGGGTGCCCTCGTAGATGACGCTGGTCGCGCCGTTGGCGAGGGGGCCGTAGACGATGTAGGAGTGGCCGGTGACCCAGCCGATGTCGGCCGTGCACCAGTAGATGTCGGTCTCGGGCTTGAGGTCGAAGACCGCGTTGTGCGTGTAGGCGGTCTGGGTGAGGTAGCCGCCGGTCGTGTGCAGGATGCCCTTGGGCCTGCCGGTGGTGCCGCTGGTGTAGAGGATGTACAGCGGGTCCTCGGCGCCGTGGGGCTCGGCGGTGTGCTGGTCGCTCTGGCGCTCGACCAGGTCGTGCCACCACACGTCCTTGTCGCCCACGGCGACGTCCTGGCCGGTACGCCGGACGACGAGGACGTTCTCCACCTGCGGGCACTCGGCGACGGCCTCGTCCACGGTGGGCTTGAGCGCGCTCGGCTTGCCGCGGCGGTAGCCGCCGTCGGCCGTGATCACGAGCTTGGCGTCGGCGTCGTCGATGCGGCTCTTGAGCGCGCCGGCGGAGAAGCCGCCGAACACCACCGAGTGGATCGCGCCGATGCGGGCGCAGGCCAGCATCGCGATCGGCAGCTCGGGGATCATCGGCATGTAGATGGCCACCCGGTCGCCCTTGCGCACGCCGAGCTCATGCAGGGCGTTGGCGGCCTTGCCGACCTCGGTCTTGAGGTCGTTGTAGGTCAGCGTGCGGCTGTCGCCCTCGGGCTCGCCCTCCCAGTGGTAGGCGACCTTGTCGCCGCGTCCCTCCTCGACGTGCCGGTCGACGCAGTTGTAGGCGACGTTGAGCTCGCCGCCGACGAACCACTTGGCGAACGGCGCGTTCCACTCCAGCGTCGTGTCCCACCGCCTGGCCCAGGTCAGCCGCTCGGCCGCGCGCTCCCAGAAGGCGAGACGGTCGGCGTCTGCCTCGGCGTATGCGGCGGCGGTCACGTTCGCGGCCGCGGCCAGCTCAGCCGGTGGTGCGAACCGGCGGTTCTCCTGTAGCAGGTTGGACAGCGCCTGGGTCTCGTTGCCAGGGGTCTCCGGGGCCACTTCGTGCTCCTTCTATGGCCAGGTTGGACAGGTCGTGTCCCACTTCACCAGCTCACGGCCTCCCCACACAAGAGGTCTAGACAGGTCTGTACCGATTCGCGTGGGTGGCCGCACGATTATCAGCTCGCATGACAAACGCAATTGAACTGTTGTCATCCTGAAATCAGGAGAATATGCGGTTCGGTGTGGCGGGAAAAAGCGGGGGGTGCCGTAGCGCCTTATACGGCGGCGGTCCGGTCCATGGCGGGGCATGGCGTACCCGCCGGTAAGGTCGGTTTCCGTGAGTGACCCATTGGCCGTCATCGCGCGGTTCCCAGGCGTGTCCGAGGCAGTGGACGAGGCGCGGCAGGCCGTCGACAGGCTCTATCGGCATCGCGTCCTGCGCCGGGCGAGCCCGGCGGTGTCCACCGAGTCGTCCCTGCGCGGCGCGCGGGCCTCGGCCGCGATCGAGGGCGTCGACGTGCCGCTGGACGCGCTGCGCCGCGACGAGGTGCACGACCCGCTCGTGCAGGGGGCGCTGCGGGCGTCCGCGGAGATGGGCCGGCTCGGTCCCACCTGGCGGAAGGCGCCGAGGCAGGTGCTGGCCCGCCTGCACACCGTCGCCGCCGCGGGGCTCGCCGACCAGCCCGCGCTGGGCCGCCCCCGTACGGACGACGCCGCCCCCGACCCGCTCGGGCTCGGTCCCGCGCCGGGGGCCGCGGAGGCCGCGACGCGCATGGAGGCTCTGCTCAGGCTGCTGGAAGGGGCGGGCAAGGCGCCCGCGATCGTGCTGGCCGCCGTGGTGCACGCCGAGCTGGCGGTGCTGCGTCCGTTCGGGACGTGCGACGGCGTCGTGGCCCGTTCCGCGGAGCGGCTGACGCTGGTCGAGTACGGGCTCGACCCGAAGTCGCTGGTCGTCGTCGAGATCGGGCATCTGGAGCTGCCGTACGCGGAGGCGCTGCGGGCGTACCTGACGGGGACTCCGGAGGGCGTCGGCCAGTGGGTACAGCACTGTGCCTCGGCGGTAAGCCTGGGGGTGCGGGAGACGACCGCGATCTGCGAAGCGATGCAGCGGGGCTGACGGACGGGCTGGTCACATAGCTGACGGCGTCTCGGTCGAGACGCCGTCAGCCGGTGCATCACACCGGGTTACCAAGCGTGCACCTCAATTCGTCGGAGCGGGTCAAGCCCGCCACGACGCGCCTCCCGCGGCTGGTCGCGCGTGGGTACCCGGCTGATGCACCCGGACAAGTGGTCCGTAACCCCTTTCTACGACGGATTCCCCCTGCTGGGAACCCCTTGGAGCAAGACCTTTACCCAGACGTGGAGCGGCCGGGAGAGTTCCGTTGCGGTGCCTTCGGGCCCCGACCCGTTACCTACCTGTGACGATTACGGACAGTGATCGCCTTTATGTGATTGTTATGGGGTGGCGAAAAAACTTGGCGGAAATGCCAGATTACTGCTCGACGAAACTCGAGTGGATCGGGCAGCATACGGGGGTATCGCCCGAAACTGGAGCGACTGTGCGAGGGATTGGTTTGCAAGACTCTTGCCATGCTCTGGTGAAGTGATGAAAGCTTTCTTCTGAAACGGGACCGGCTCTACCCCCCCGGAGCCGGACCGATCAGGCGACCCCCGCTCTCCCCCCCGGCGGGGGTCGCCCCTTTTCCACCCCCGGCCGGCTCCTCCGGCCCACCCTCTCCAGCCCCGCCCACACCGGCCGCCGAACGCCGCGCTGACCCTGGGATGCCGCCCAGGTCCACAGACTCCGCGCTACGCAGGGCTCCCGTCACTGGCCGCGGTTCCGGCCTCTCCGCCCCGCCGGTTGTCCACAGGCGAGCCGTCCCCCGCAGCCACCATCCCCAGAACCCCGTTCACCCTCTCCCGCCCCACCTCCTCCCCAGCAGGGTTGACCTCCCACGCCCCCGCAAGAGGAGAACCCCGTGCACCGCCCCCTGGTCATCACCGAGGACCACGACCTCCTGGACGACCTGGTCCGAATCGCAGCCGCCGCCGGCGCCCAGCTCGACGTGGCCCAGACCCCCGCCAACGCCCGCCCGTACTGGAACCTCGCCCCCATGGTCGCCATAGGCCCCGACCAGGCCGACGCCCTCTCCGCCACCTCACCACCCACCCGCGACCAGGTCCTCCTGGTGACCCGCACCCCCGACGACCCCGACACCTGGCGAAAATGCGTGGCGGTAGGCGCCCAGGCCGTCGTCCGCCTCCCCGGCGACGAACGCCACCTCGTGGAACGCTTCGCCGACGCCGTGGAGCCCGAACCCCGCTCCGGCGCGGTGACCTGCGTGATCGGCGGTCACGGCGGAGCGGGCGCGAGCGTGGTGTCCGCCTGCCTGGCCCTGCGCGCCTCGGGCGACCGCCTCCGTACGCTCCTGATCGACGCCGACCCCCTGGGCGGCGGCATAGACGCGCTGCTCGGCCACGAGGAGGCGGCGGGTGCGCGCTGGGGCGACCTCGTGGCGAGGGAGGGAAGGATCAGCTCCAGCGCTCTCCAGGCGGCGCTCCCGTCGTTCGGCGACCTCGCGGTCCTGTCCTTCCACCGCGGCGAGGTGGCCGCGATCCCGTCCCAGGCCATGCGTTCGGTCCTGGAAGCGGGCCGGCGCGGCTTCGACCTGATCGTCGTCGACCTCCCGCGCCACCTCGACCCGGCCGCCGTCGAAGCCCTCACCAGGGCGACCACGACCCTGACGGTCACCACGGCCGACCTGCGCGGCATCCTGTCCACCGTCCAGGTCCTGGGCGAGCTCCGCAAGCACACCGCCGACCTGCGCGCCGTCCTCCGCCCCGGAGTCCTCGACGAGGAGACGGCCGCGGCGTCCCTCGGCATCCCCATCGCCGCCCACCTGCCCGACCATCCGAGGCTCACCGCCACCCTCAACCGCGGCGAGCTCCCCAGGCTCGGCCCGCGCACGGTTCTCGGCACCCTCTGCGCGTCCCTGCTCCAAGACCTCCTCCCGGTATGAGCACCGCCGAGGAGGTCTCCCCGGAGCTGGTGGAGGCCGTACGCGTCCGCCTGGCCCGCGCCGGCGTGGAGCCGACGGCCGCCCAGGTGGCCGTCGCCCTCAGAGCCGAACGCTCGGTCTACGGTGACGCCGAGATCCTGGCGGTGGCCCGCGCCCTCTGCGCCGACCTGATCGGCGCCGGCCCGCTGGAACCGCTCCTGGCCCGTCCCGACGTCACCGACGTCCTGGTCAACGGCCCGCGTGAGGTGTGGATCGACGACGGCGGCGGCCTGCGCCGCACCTCCGTCACGTTCTCCGACGACGGAGCGGTCCGCAGGCTGGCCCAGCGCCTCGCGGCCGCCGCCGGTCGCCGGCTCGACGACGCCTCGCCGTACGTCGACGCGAGGCTGGCCGGTGGCGTCCGCTTGCACGCCGTACTGCCGCCCATCGCCTCGGGCGGCACCTGCGTGTCGCTCCGCCTGCCACCGCGCCGCACCTTCACCCTGTCCGACCTGGTGTCGGCCGGCACGATCGCCCCGGCGGCCGTCACGGTGCTGACGGCGATGGTCGACGCCCGGCTCGCCTTCCTCGTCACAGGGGGCACCGGCACGGGCAAGACCACCCTCCTGTCGGCCCTCCTCTCCCAGGCCGACCCGGCCGAACGCCTCCTCCTGGTGGAGGACTCAGCCGAGCTACGCCCTCTGCACCCCCACGTCGTCCGTCTGGAGACCCGCCCGGCCAACCTCGAAGGAGCGGGCGGAGTGGGCCTGCGTGACCTGGTGCGTCAGGCGCTGCGCATGCGTCCCGACCGTCTCGTGGTGGGCGAGGTCAGGGGAGCGGAGGTCGTCGACCTGCTCGCCGCCCTCAACACCGGCCACGAGGGCGGCTGCGGAACGTTGCACGCCAACGCCGCGGCCGACGTACCACCTCGCCTGGAAGCCCTCGGCTGCGCGGCGGGCCTGACCAGGGAGGCCGTGCACAGCCAGCTGGCGGCGGCCCTCGACGTGGTCGTCCACCTGACCCGCACCCGTACCGACGGACGACGGCGCGTCGCCGAGATCTGCCTGCTCTCCAGAACCCCGACCGGCCTCGTCGAATCGCTCCCCGCCCTCACCTTCGCCCCCGACGGCACCTCCCACACCGGCCCCGGCTACGAATCCCTCCTGCGAAGGACGTCATGAAGGCCCCCGAACGATGACCGCCGCACTCATCTCAGCCTTGTCCACCGCCTGCGCCATCTGGTTGTGGACCGGCCCGACCACGCCCGCCCTCCGCCTGCACACGCTCCTGACCGCCCCCCGCCACCGGCCCCCATGGCCACACCTGCTCCGGACCACCCTCACCCGCCCCGGCCCCGCCCGCCGCGCCGACGCCTGGCGCCGCGCCTCCATAGAGCTGTGCCAGTCGCTCTCAGCCGAGCTCGCCGCAGGCCGCACCCCAGGCGAAGCCCTGACCCGAGCCATCGCAGGAGTCGACTTCCCCGACCCCGAAGCCCTGCGTCCCGCCCTGGCCGCCGCAAGAGACGGCGGCGACGTCTCCGCAGCCCTCACAGCAGCGGCTCCGGCTCAGGGCGGCGAGGGCCTGCGCCGCCTCGCGGCCTGCTGGGACGTCAGCATCACCGTGGGCGCCGGCATGTCCGCGCTGGTCGAACGAGTCGGCAGCACGCTCCGCGCCGCCCAGACCCACCGCCAGGACGTCGCCGCCCAACTGGCCGGCCCCCGCACCACGGCCCGGATGCTCGCCGCCCTGCCGATCCTCGGCCTCCTCATGGCAGGAGCCCTCGACATGCACCCCCTGAACTTCCTCTTCGGCACCCTCCCCGGCCTGCTCTGCCTCCTGTCCGGCGCAGCCCTGGACGCCTGCGGTCTGTGGTGGACCCACCGCATGGCCATCAAAGCCCAACCCTGACCCGCCCCCCGAGCTGCCTCCTCACCACACCCGAACCGCAGGGATTTCCGCCCGATGCTCCCCCTTCTGTCCGCTTTCTGCATGGCTCTCGCCACCTGGTTGTGGTCAGCCCCACGCACCCCCGCGGACCGCCTCACCCGCCTCCTGCCCCCGCCCAGTCCCTCACCCCCTCCGCCCAGCCCCACCACCTCTCCAACGGACAACCCCACCCAGCCCGACTGGCTCAACAAGGACGCCCACCACCGCGCCCCGACCCGTAGGACCATCACCACCGCCGCCCTCACCGGCGTGATCACCACACTCCTCATCGGCGGCCTCCCGGGGATAGCGGTAGCCCTCCTGCTGACCCCCGCAACCGCCCTGATCCTGCACAGAAAGGAACCCCCTCACTCCCGCCGGGAACGCGGACAGATCACCGCCGACCTCCCCTTCGCCGCCGACCTGATGACCGCCTGCCTCCTCGCCGGACAACCCGTGACCGCCGCCACAGACCTGGCCGCAACCACGATCGGCGGGCCTCTCGGTCAGCGTTTGGCGTGGGTGAGCAGCCAGCTCCGTCTGGGTGCCGACCCCGAACCGACCTGGGCAACCCTGGCGAAAGACCCGGCCCTGAGCCAACTGTCGAGAGCCATGAGCCGAGCCGCACAGACCGGCGCCCCGCTGGCGGACGTCCTGACCCGCCTGGCGGACGACGCACGAGACACAGCCAGAGCCGCCTCACTGGCCGCCGCCCGAACCGTGGGCGTCAAAGCAGTGGCCCCCCTGGGCCTGTGCTTCCTTCCGGCCTTCGTCCTGCTGGGCATCATCCCGGTGATCGCCGGCCTCGCGTCCACCATCATCCTGCCGTGACCACCCTTGGACGGAACGACAGCCACCGCGAGAACACCGCGAACCACCCCACCCCGCCCGGGACTGATGTTGCAGAGGGGGGCTTCCTCCCTCACGACTCCTGTAGAAGGCCCATCGATACCTCCGCATCCAGATGCGCACCAACTCATGACGCAACGCCCATGTCTTCCCAAGGGACGCGGAGACGAATGCCTTTGTCCACAGCCTGAGGGCCGTCCGGCCGACAATCCCCAGAACGCCATTCGGCCTGACGGCGGCTGTGCGTTCTCGGCGAACCTTGGACTCCCGCCGGACAAAACCCGGCTCCGAACCCCCTGGAGGCACGATGCAAAGTCCAGCCACCACGCCAGGCACCCTCAGCCCCCCTGCAGCCACTCCGCGTGCCGCTTCACCTCGCACCGCCACCTATCCCAAGCCGTCACCCGAGCAAGCAGTCCCCGCGCCCCCACCCGCCACCACGACCTGTCCGGCCCCGGACACCAACGTCGAGACAGCAGACCCGCTCCCTTCTTCCACCACCTCTTCAGCAAGCTCACACAACCCTCGCTGGCATCCCAGCAAGTGGATCACCTGCGCTGTCGCGAACCGAGAGCGCGGCATGTCCACAGCCGAGTACGCAGTAGGCACCATCGCGGCCTGCGCCTTCGCCGCACTCCTGTTCAAGGTGGTCAGCAGCCCGGAAGTCCAGGACATGCTGAAGTCCCTCATCGACCGAGCGCTCAAGACAACCGGATGACCCTCCGCCAGACGCGGAACGCCACCACCAGGCAACGGTCGACATCACGCGGCTCGGTGACGGCCGAGACCGCCGCCATGCTGCCCGCCCTCATGATCGTCCTGGCGGCCGCGCTCTGGGCCATACAAGCGGTGAACGTCCAACTGGAATGTGTGGATGCGGCCCGAGCGGCAGCGCGCGCCGCAGCCCGAGGTGAGCCGCTGGACCAAGTACGTGACCTCGCCCGCACAGCCACTCACCCAGACGCACACGTAGAGATCGTCCGCGACGCAGAAATCACCACCGTAGAGATCGCAGTAGATGTACGACCAGCTTGGGGCTCTTCCCTGCCGGCCGTCCGCGTGTCGGCCTCGGCGACAGCCGCCACAGAACCATGACATCACGCAGTTACCTGCCGAAATGAGATCTGCCAGGAGGACATGAGCCCTCGTGTCCTCCTGGCAGCCGGGGGGCGAAATCTCCAACCCCTGCGCAGTCTCCTACCCACAAGAGAAGACAACGACTCCGCCACACCGCACGGAGATCGGCCGCACGGAGGCAGAGAGCCATGGCTGCGCAACGCAGAGCCGGAGGTAGGCGCCAGAAGCCGCCCAAAGCGGCGCGAGGCTTTCGGCTGCTCGAACGGAAGGGACCAGCCTGCGAGAAGACACACCCCGAGACGCAAAAGGTGCTTCGCCGCACCGACGCCTTCTGTTGCGGAAAGAGGGCGCGTCGGCAAGGGAACCCACAAACGCGTGCCGAAAATTCATGGCAATACAGGATCGGCACCTTTGCGAACGCGAATGAATCACCAGCTATAACGGCCTTTCGCCGTTCAATCACTCCAGGGGCAAGGATGATCAAAGGCAAGGAACGAGGGTCGGCGACCTTATGGGGTGTGGCCCTCATGGGACTCCTGATGGCGATCGCCGGCGGGCTGGCTTCCGTGGGGGCGGTTCGTGTGGCTCGCCATCGTGTTGACAGCGCCGCCGATCTGAGCGCCTTGGCCGCCGCCAGGTCGGCGATCGTCGATCCCGAGGGCGCTTGCGGCAGGGCATTGGCGCTGGCCAGGAGGAACGGCGTCCGACTGGTTGCTTGTGAGATCACGGGAGAAGTCGCGGACGTCCGGACTTCTTTATCGATCACCTTGCCGATCGCGGGAACGCACACCCTCACAGGGAGATCCCGTGCAGGGCCGGTCGAGATGTCACCTGGCGAGGGTGGATAGACCCCGCCAGGTGACGAGCTGAAGCATGGGCTCCGCGTTGACCTGCGGAATCGAACCGGCTGGAACGATCGGGTCGCGAGGCCACCGTCCTCGGCCAGGGACTACATGTCCGCGACACATGTGGGCATCAGGAGATGTCACGCGAGTCCGGCTACCGGTTGCTCGGACTGAGAAAACCACTGTCATCAGCTGGGGTTCTTCGACGAGCATGCCGGGGTGACCCTGCTGCGATGTCGTGAGGGCCTCTGAATGGACGCGAACCCGGAACCGAGGCTGATCTTGCTGTGTGGCCTGCCTGGAGCAGGCAAGACGACACTGGCCAAGCGCCTGGCGAAAGAGATCCCGGCGGTGCGGCTGTGCCCGGACGAATGGATGGCTGATCTCGGTATCGACCTGTTCGACGAAAAAACGCGAGACCGGCTTGAGAAGCGCTTCTGGGAGCATGCTCAGGAACTACTGAGGCTGGGACAGACTGTGATCTTGGAGTTCGGCTTCTGGGCTGTCTCCGAGCGGGATGAGAAACGTGTCCGAGCCCGTGCACTCGGCGTTCCTGTCGAACTCCACTACCTCGCTGTGCCGATCGACGAGCTCTGCCGCCGCCTCGAAGCCCGCGCCGCGAAGGGGGAGTGGGGGACGGTCCCGATCAGCCGTGAGTTGCTGGAGGAGTACAGGAAGCTCTTCCAGGCCCCCGACGATGACGAGCTTGCTCTCTTCGACAAGTCGCCAGGCGCGCGACGAATGTAAGGGTCTTGCTGCACGAACCGTGGCGCGTGAGCCGGAGGGCGTGGCGGCTCGTGCGTCGGGGCTTGCGTGTGTCGTACCACCCCCGTCGAGGAGCGCTGGGACGGCTACCTGCCCCCGTCGCCATGGTCCGTGGAGATCAGCGGACTCTGGGGGTGCCCGTTGCCCGGGCCGGTGACGACGACGAGCGGGCGTATGTGGCGTCGGGCGGAGGAGGGTGGGAGTCAGACCGGAGGGGCGGGGGTGAGGAGGATGTCGAGGAGCTGGAGTGCGCCGCGTTTGTGCAGGGGCTCGTTGCCGTTGCCGCACTTCGGGGACTGGATGCAGGACGGGCAGCCGCGCTCGCACTCGCAGGACGCGATCGCCTCACGCGTGGCCGTCAGCCAGTCGGTGGCACGCGCGTAGCCGCGTTCGGCGAAGCCCGCGCCGCCTTCGTGGCCGTCGTACACGAAGACCGTGAGCAGGCCCGTGTCGGCGTGCAGTTCGGTGGAGACGCCGCCGATGTCCCATCGGTCGCAGGTGGCGAACAGGGGGAGCAGGCCGATCGAGGCGTGCTCGGCGGCGTGTGCGGCGCCGCCGAGGTCGATGTCCGCCGCCACGAGCGGGGCCACCGCCGTGGCGGGCAGGGTCCACCAGACCGCGCGGGTGCGCAGGGTGCGGGGCGGCAGGTCGAGGGGTTCGTCGCCGAGCATCTCGCCTGACTGCAGGCGTCTTTTCAGGTACGAGACCACCTGCCTGGTCACCTCCACCTCGCCGAAGTGCAGCGTTCCCGGGCCGAGGGGGCGGGAGCGCTGGGTGGCGAGGATGGAGATGTCGGTGATGTCGCGGGCGAACGTCGAGTAGTCGGGGTTGGCGGCCTCGACCAGGGCGACTCCGGAGTCCAGGTCGAGGGTCTCCACGAGGAAGGTCTCGCCCTGGTGGAGGTAGACCGCGCCGGTGTGGACCGTGGTGTGGGCGGACGGCTCGTCCACGCTGCCGAGCAGGCGGCCGGTCGACGACTCGACGACCTGGATCGGGGCGCCTCCGCCGCCTCTGATGTCGGCGAGGTCGGTGGCGCGTTCGCGGCGGGTCCAGAACCAGCCTGCCGGACGGCGTCTCAGGAGGTTCTGGGCGACCAGGTCTTCCAGGACGTCGGGGGTGGTGGTGCCGAAGACGGGCAGATCGTCGTCGGTCAGCGGGATCTCGGCGGCGGCTGCGCACAGATGGGGGCCGAGGACATACGGGTTGTCCGGGTCCAGGACGATCGCCTCCACCGGCCGGCCGAACAGGGCCTGCGGGTGGTGGACGAGGTAGGTGTCCAGGGGATCGTCCCTGGCGATGAGCACGGCGAGGGCGTCCTGACCGTCGCGTCCCGCCCGGCCGGCCTGCTGCCAGAGGGAGGCGCGGGTGCCGGGCCAGCCGGCGATCAGGACGGCGTCCAGGCCCGAGACGTCTACGCCGAGTTCGAGGGCGTTCGTGGTGGCCAGGCCCATGAGGGTGCCGGCGCGCAGGGCCTTCTCCAGGAGACGGCGGTCTTCGGCGAGATAGCCGGCGCGGTAGGCGGCGACCTTGTCGGGGAGGGCGGCCAGATCCTCCACGTCGTCGGGGATGGCCCAGGTGAGGGGGCTTGCGGGCGTGGGGTGGCGCGGGTCCTGGGGGCCGGCATCAGGCCGGCGCGCCGCGCTGGCACTCGGGTCCGCGGCGCTGGCGGTCGGCGTGGTCGTGTCCGCTGTCTGGTCCGCCGCGCCGGCGTCCGGGTGGGCCGGGTCGGTGGTCGCGCCCGCGGTGCTGGTGGTCGGGGCCATGGCGTTGGGGGTGGCACTACCGCGGGTGGGAGAGGAGTCGTGGGGGGTGACCTCAGAGGGCCAGGGGGCGGTGACGGAGAAGGCCACGTCGGCCAGCTTGGCGCGGGCGGACAGGGCGACCGTCTCCGCGCCGCGTCTCGAACGTACGAATGCCAGCGTCCGTACGTTGGCCAGGACCAGGTCCGCGAGGAGGTCGGCCGTTTCCGCGGTCGCCGTCCGACGCACCGGAGCGCCTCCCTCGCCCCGCAGATCCGTCAGGGGCGGCTCCCAGAGGGCAATGGTGGTTGAACCCTTCGGAGAGGCGTCCGTGGTCACCTCGTCCATCTCAAGCCCCGTCAGCCTCATGGCGAACACGCCGGGCTCGCTCGCCGTGGCCGAGGCGAGCACGAACGTGGGACGCGAGCCGTACCGGGCGCAGACGCGGCGCAGGCGGCGCAGGATCTGGGCCACGTGCGAGCCGAAGACGCCGCGGTATCCGTGGCACTCGTCCACGACCACCATGCGGAGACGGCGGAAGAACGAGGACCACTGGGCGTGGCGGGGCAGGACACCGCGGTGGAGCATGTCCGGATTCGTCAGGACGTAGTTGGCGTGCTGGCGGACCCACGTACGTTCCTCGAAGGGGGTGTCGCCGTCGAAGCAGGCGGCGCGCACCTGCGTGATGCGCAACTCGCGCAGGCCGCGGAGCTGGTCGGCGGCCAGGGCCTTGGTCGGCGTCAGGTACAGGACGGTGCCGCCGTCGAGGCAGGATGCGACCGCCGGAGTGAGGTACGCCAGGGACTTGCCCGAGGCCGTGCCCGTACTGATGATCACGTTTCGGCCACGGAAAGCCAGGTCGGCGGCTTCGTACTGGTGGGGCCAGAGTCCTGTAACTCCTCGGTTCGCCAAGCGCGTAACGAGGAGTTCCGGCGCCCAGTCGGGCCAACGGGCTTGACCCGCCTGACGTGCTGGAACATGCTCCACATGGGTGACACGCTCATGACGTGCGGGAACTCCGAGCAGGTGGGCGAGGAGTGGACCTGCCTGTTGTGGGGAGGATGCCGAGGAAGTCACTGTTTCCAGTCTTGCATCGATGGGCAAAGTCGCCGGGAATCGTGATTTCGTATAGACACAAGCCAGACGCGTGGTTGAATGCCGCGCGTCAGGGTCGGACAGTCTGGGGCCACGCTCCAGATTGCCAGGCCCGCAAGAGTACTTTCGCAGGCGAGGCGCTGGAGGATCTGTGGATCTGAAGTTGGATCACCGCACCGAAGACCGACTCACCATCGTGGAGGTCGAGGGTGAGATCGATGTCTACACGGCGCCGAGATTGCGTGAGCTCCTCATCGACCTGGTGAACAAGGGCAACTTCCACCTTCTGGTGAACATGGAGAAGGTCGACTTCCTCGACTCCACGGGGCTGGGAGTGCTCGTCGGAGGGCTCAAGAGGGTCCGGGCGCACGACGGCTCGCTTGAGCTGGTGTGCACCCAGGAGCGCATCCTCAAGATCTTCCGCATCACTGGTCTGACCAAGGTCTTCGGGATTTATGCTTCCGTCGACGAGGCCAAGGAAGCTCACGGCAAAGACAAGTAGCATGGCTACCGTCGAGCTGACGTTCAGCGCTCTCCCCGCGCATGTGCGGACCGCCCGGCTGGTGGCCACGGCGATCGCCCGTCGTACCGGCGTCGAGGAATCGCTGCTGGACGAAGTCAGGCTTGCCGTGGGTGAGGCATGTTCCCGGGCGGTCGAGGCGCATCGACTTCACTGCCCGGGCGAGCCCATCCGCATCGAGCTACGTGACGACTCCGGGCGTTTCGAGGTCACGGTCAGCGATCTGGCCCCCAGTGACGAGATCAAACAGGAGCAGCCGCTCGATCTGGGCATGCTCTCTGACTCGTTCATGTCAGGCTTCGGCATCGCCGTCATCTCGGGTCTGGCCGATGACGTCGAGGTCCTCCCCAGCCCCAAGGGGACGAACATCCGGATGAGCTGGCCCGCCTCCAACGGGGCGGGTTCCTGACCTGACGGCGCTTGGATCGGTCCCTTGCATTCTGAGGGGTTGTGTTCGAGCTGGTCGGGTGTGGTTCAAGGGGCGATAGACGGGGATGAGGGGGTGCCCGGTTGTGGCATGCCTTCCTCCCTGTCGGGTCGCGTCGTGCTTTTGTGTGCCCTTATGAGGGTGCCGGGGCTGTTGGGCGTCGGCTGTTTTGTCGGCGCGCCCGGGCGGCCTGAGCTGGCCTTGCGACGGGGCTGCAGCGTGTGTGCGGGTCTGCGGGGTCCGGCGCGGGCGGTCCGGCGTGGTGCCGAGCAGTGCGAGGGGCCCGCGCCGCATGGTGTGGGGTCTCTAGGCGGGCAAGATGCCCGCCGTCGCCACGCCCAGCCGGTACGCGCTGCGGCGAGATGCCTGGGCTCTCCCTCGGAGAGTTGCCAAGGCTGCCGTTCTTGGGCTGGCGTGAAGGCGCAGTGCGGTGGAGGCGCACCTTGGTGCGGAGGCCCACTGTGCGTGGCAGGCTTCGTAGCGGGCTCGGCGCGGTTTGGTGAGCCAGGTGGTTCTGGGGTGTTCCGGGCGCTGAGATGCTGGTCCGTCGTATCTGGTTGCTTGGACTCCTTTGGCGTGGCCTGAGGGGGCGGCATGACAGGGCCGCGGGACCCTTGCTCGCTTCGGCGACGCCTGTGGAAGGCCGCGGACAGTTGTCCACAGGCTGTGGATAGGCGGGGGATAGTCGGTTTGGGGGCAGGTGGCCTGCGCCGGGGACGGCATGGGGCATGGCTCCCGAAGCTGATCGGTTGGCGGTGGCTGGAGGGAGGCGTGACGCGGTGCTGCGGGGCGTCGAGATCCAGCGGGTGAGGGCGCTCGCCGGCTGGTTGGCGTTCCCGCCACACCGCCTAATGGGAGCTACCGGGGCTGCCAGGAGGCGCTGAGGTGTGCTGCGGGTGGTGTTGGCGGGTGGCCTGCTCGCGATGCTCGCGGTCGGGGCTGCGGGCCGGGTTGGGAGGTTGCGCTGTCAGCGGTGCTGCGTGTGCTCCGGGCGCGGCAGCGTGATGCTGCGTGTGCTGGGGGCGATGCTGTGGACTGGCGCTGTGGAGCCGACGCTGTGAAGCGGTGCTGCTGACTCGTGCTGGGGGCTCGGGTTGTGGGCGGCGTGGTGGTGCGTGGGGTTGCTGGCGGGGTGGGGTCGGCGTGTCGTTGGGTTAAATCTGGGTTTCGGGCGGTCCGATTTGCGGGGTTGTCATGCCCGTAAACCCGAGGAAATTTCGCCTGTCAGATCGCAAACCGGCCTGCTGTCTGGGGATTACTGAACGCCCGCGCAAATAGCCGCCCCGAGAGCCTTCATATCCGTTCAGTGCCTGCGTAGACTCCCGGCACCGGCCAAGGTGATCCGGCGGAACCCGCGGATTCAACCGGAAGCGGCACCCACAACCCGGATGGTGCCGCACCCGCCCGCCGAGAAATCCGCGCACCGTTCGGGCAGGACCGGTCTTGCCGAGGAGAACGATGAGCAGGCACATGCTGGCATTGGCGCCAGCGCCCAATCTGTCCCTGAGCGGTAACAACCTCACCATCGTGATCGTGGTAGCCGCGGTCGCGCTGATCGCGCTAGCCGTCGCCGGCGGCCTCGTACGCGAGGTGCTGTCCGCCGGCCAGGGCACCGAACGCATGCAGAACATCGCGCGAGCCGTGCAGGAAGGCGCGGCCGCCTATCTCACGCGTCAATTCCGCACATTGGCGATCTTCGTGATCGTCATTCCCTTCCTGTTGCTCTTGCTACCGGGCGAAATGGACGTACGCGTCGGTCGCTCGATCTTCTTCGTGGTCGGTGCGGTGTTCTCCGCATTGACCGGATTCATGGGCATGTGGTTGGCGGTGCGCGGAAACGTGCGCGTCGCCGCCGCGGCCAACGAGTCGGGCGAGAAGCTCGCGATGCGCGTCGCGTTCCGCACCGGCGGTGTCGCCGGAATGTTCACCGTCGGCCTCGGGCTGCTCGGTGCGGCCGTGGTGGTCTTCATCTACCAGGGCGAGGCGCCCCACGTTCTCGAAGGCTTCGGGTTCGGGGCGGCGCTGCTGGCGATGTTCATGCGAGTCGGCGGCGGCATCTTCACCAAGGCCGCGGACGTCGGCGCCGACCTGGTCGGCAAGGTCGAGCAGGGCATCCCCGAGGACGACCCGCGCAACGCCGCGACGATCGCCGACAACGTCGGTGACAACGTCGGCGACTGCGCGGGCATGGCGGCCGACCTGTTCGAGTCGTACGCGGTCATGCTGGTCGCCAGCCTCATCCTGGGCAAGGTGGCCTTCGGCGAGCAGGGCTTGATCTTCCCGCTGATCGTGCCCATGATCGGCGTGCTGACCGCGATCATCGGCATCTTCGTCACCGGGCTGCGCGACCGCGACCGCAGCGGCATGGCGGCGATCAACCGCAGCTTCTTCATCTCGGCCGCCATCTCGGCGGTGCTGGTCGCCGCGGCGGCCTTCTGGTACCTGCCCAGCAGCTTCAGCGCCCTGTCGGGCTCGACCGTCACGTCCGACGCCGACCCGCGTCTGATCGCGGTGGGCGCGGTGCTGATCGGCCTGGTGCTGGCCAGCGCGATCCAGCTGCTGACCGGCTACTTCACCGAGACCACCCGGCGTCCGGTGCGCGAGATCGTCGAGAGCTCGGCCACCGGCCCGGCCACCGTCATCCTGGCCGGCATCAGCGTCGGCCTGGAGTCGGCCGTCTACTCGGCGCTGATCATCGGCGGCGCGGTCTACGGCGCGTTCCTGCTCGGGTTCGGGAACGTCACGATCGCGCTGTTCGCGGTGGCCCTGGCCGGCACCGGCCTGCTGACCACGGTCGGCGTCATCGTCTCCATGGACACCTTCGGACCGGTCTCCGACAACGCCCAGGGCATCGCCGAGATGTCCGGCGACGTCGAGGGCGAGGGCGCGCGGGTGCTCACCAGCCTCGACGCCGTCGGCAACACCACCAAGGCCATCACCAAGGGCATCGCCATCGCCACGGCCGTGCTCGCGGCGACGGCGTTGTTCGGCGCGTTCCGTACGGCGGTGGAGGACCAGCTCTCCAAGGCCGGACAGGACATCAAGGAGGCGCTGGGCGCCTTCTCGACCTTCAGCCTCAGCATCGACCAGCCCAACGTCCTGGTGGGGCTGATCGTCGGCGCGGCGGTGGTGTTCCTGTTCTCCGGCCTGGCGATCTCGGCGGTCGGCCGCGCGGCCATGCGGGTGGTCTTCGAGGTACGCGACCAGTTCCGCAACAAGCCGGGCATCATGGACGGCACCGAGAAGCCCGAGTACGGCCGCGTCGTGGACATCTGCACCCGCGACTCGCTCCGCGAGCTGGCCACGCCCGGCCTGCTGGCGGTGATGACGCCGATCGCGGTCGGATTCGCGCTCGGGTACGCGCCGCTCGGCGCGTTCCTGGCCGGCGCGATCGCCTGCGGCACCCTGATGGCCGTCTTCCTGGCCAACTCCGGTGGCGCCTGGGACAACGCCAAGAAGCTGGTCGAGGACGGGCACCACGGAGGCAAGGGCTCCGACGCCCACGCCGCGACGGTCATCGGCGACACGGTCGGCGACCCGTTCAAGGACACCGCGGGGCCGGCCATCAACCCGCTGATCAAGGTGATGAACCTGGTCGCGCTGCTGGTCGCGCCGGCCGTCGTCCTGTACGCGGGCAACGCCGCGCTGCGGGTCGGCATCACGGTGGTGGCGGTGGCGGTGGTGGTCGTGGCCATCATCATCTCCAAGCGCAGGTCGGTGACGAGCGAGCCGGCCAACAACGACCGCGAGCACGAGCCCGTGGCGTCGTAACGGCTGCTTCACGAGACGCCCGCCCCGGTCCGGGGCGGGCGTCTTCGCGTGCAGGGGGCGGGAGGAAACGGAACCCAGGGGACGTCTCCGAGGCCGGGACCGCGCGAGGCGGGAGGGGGCGGTGGGGTGAGGGTGGGGGCTTGGGGGTGCGGTGGGAAACTGGGCGGGTGGAAGACGACAACCGGCCCTCGGGCGGGAAGACGCTGGGCCTGATCCTGCTCGCGATGCTGGCCATCCTGGCCGTGATCGTGGGGCTCGGGATCTGGGCGTCGAGGGGATGACGTGATGCGGACCCTGATACTGCTCCGCCACGCCAAGGCCGCGCAGGTGCCCGGTCTCGCCGACCGCGACCGTCCGCTGACCGAGCGCGGTGAGCGGGACGCCGGTCGGGCCGGTGACGAGATCAGGGCGGCCGGGCTGAGCCCCGACGCGGTGCTCTGCTCCCCGGCGCTGCGGACCAGGCGTACCGCGGAGCTGGCCTTCCCCGGCGTGGAGATCAGCTTCGAGCGCGACATCTACCAGGCTTATCCGGAGGAACTGCTCGAACTGCTTCGCAGGAGCGACCCCGAGCTGGGCACGGTCGTGTTGTGCGGGCACAATCCCGCCGTGCACGAGCTGGCCCTGCAACTGGGCGGCGGCGACTACGGCTTCCGGCCGGGGGCGTTCG
The DNA here is from genome assembly GCF_044547985.1 of Nonomuraea sp. NPDC052265. NCBI lineage: Bacteria > Bacillati > Actinomycetota > Actinomycetes > Streptosporangiales > Streptosporangiaceae > Nonomuraea > Nonomuraea sp. NPDC052265. Next base: position 100,071 of record NZ_JBIUBJ010000008.1, on the reverse strand, counting down.
CGGTGATCCAGGTGGAGGCCGCGTGGGTAGACCTGTGGCCGGGGGAGGGACGCCTGGTCACGCACTGGGATCCCAAGGAGCACTGACCGGGGACGACGCCTATGCGGGGGGCCGCCAGAGCGCTGCGTGCCGGCTTCTCGCTGCCCGCGCGTCCGCCCTGGGGGTACGGGCTGTTGTGCGGGCTCGCGGTGGCCGGGCCGCTGCTGGCCGGGGTGCTGGTGGGAAGGCCGCAGTCGGGGGCCTTCCTGGCTCTCGGGGCGTATCTGACGGCGTTCGGGGACACGTACGGGCAGCCGTACGCGGCGCGGGCCCGGTTCATGGCCGTCAAGATCGTGCTGATCGCCGGCGGGTGCTGGCTGGGCCTGTACCTGGCGGACCGGCCCTGGTGGGCGGTGCTGGCGCTCGGGCTGGTCGCCGCGGCGGGCGGCAGGTGGCGTACCGTGGGCACGCCGCCCGCGTTCGCCCTGGTCACCGGCTTCTACCTGGCGGTGCCCGCGGGTTTCGGGCCGCCCGAGCTGATGGTGCTCGGCGGCCTCCTGTACGCCGTGCTCGCCCTGGCCCTGTGGCCGTTGCGCCGGTTCGACCCGTTGACGACGGCGCTCGACGAGGCCGTCCACGCCACGGCCGGGCTGCTCGACGGGCTGGCCGGCGACGACTGGGACGGCCTCAGAGAACGCGCGTCCAAGGCCCTGGGCGCCGCGGCCACGGCGTCGGCGGCGTTCGAGAGCATGGACGTGACCGGCAGGTCCGCCGACGCGTACGTCAAGGCGCTGGTCCGGATCTTCCACGAGACGGTGGCGCTGCGCGCCCTGCGCGCGGCGGCCCCGGACGAGCAGGACGGCATCGACGAGGTGGCCACGACGCTGGCCGCGGACCTGCGGGAGGCCGCGGACGGGCGGCGGGCCGGGGTGGTGGAGGCGCTGGCCGTCACCGCCGACTACGCCGAGCGCCTGGCCGCGCGCGAGCCGGGCGGCGACCCGGCGGCGCTGCGCAGCGGCGCGGTGCTCGGGCAGGCCCGGCGCTGCCTCGACCGGATCGCGGTGGGGGTGCGCACGGTGGGCCTTCTGGCCGCCCGGCACGTGCCCCCGGCAGGCCACGGGTTGCTGCCTCGACCGCCCTGGCAGCCTCCGGCGGGCCGCCGGCTGTTGCCGCGGTTGCCGTGGAGGCCGCCGCCGGGAGGCTCCGGGCGGCGGTTGCCGTGGAAGCCGCCGACGGGAGGCGCCGGGCCCGGGCACGCCGGACGGCTGGGGGTCACCGCGGCCGTGGCGATGGCGCTGATGCTGGGGGTGCACGAGCAGTACGGCAAGTGGTTCGTGTTCACCGTGCTGCTGGCGGTGCGGCCCACCTACGGGGACACGGTCGAGCGGGTGGTGCTGCGGGTGGCGGGCACCGTGGCGGGGGCGGCGGGGGCGGCGCTGATCCTGGCGGCGGTGCCGGGGCCGTACACGATCGTGGGGACGGTGCTGGTGTTCGGCACGCTCGGGTTCGCGCTGCGCGAGGTGAGCTACGGCTACTGGTCGATCTTCGCGACGCCGCTGGCCATGATGCTCACCGACTTCTCGACCAGGCTCGACTGGGAGGCGGCGGGGATCAGGCTGGCGCTCACCGCGGGCGGCGGCGTGCTGGCGCTGGCGGCGGCGCGGCTGCTGTGGCCGCGCGGCCAGGCCGGACGGCTGCGCGGCCTGTCCGCCGAGCTGCTGCGCGAGCACGCCCGTCTCATCCGCACGCTGGCCGAACGCGACCCGGACCAGCTGCCCGACCGTACGGAGTGCGCCGGGACGGCGGCCGACCGGCTGCGCGAGTCGCTGGACAAGCTGGACAAGGAACCGGGCGGCAGCGCGCCGGCCGAGCTGCGCGCCGCGCTGACGCTGGCCAGGAAGCTCAGGGACGACGCGATCTTGCTCGGCGCCGTGTTGCGCGGGGCCGAGCAGGGTTCGGACGCCACCGCGGGCGTGCTGGACGCGGTGGCCGACCGGCTGGACGCCGTGGGGCAGGCCGTACGGGAGAGCGAGCCGCCGCCCGCGGCCGACGCGTTCGAGTCGGAGCTCGACGAGGTGGCGCGGGAGGTCAGCTCGCTGATGGAGGAGGCGGCGGCGGGGGAGGGCACGGCGGTGCGCAGGAGGCTGCGGCACGCGGTGACCGCCCACCCGGCGCTCAGGTCGCTCTGCAAGGACGCGCTCGACCTGGCCGCCGAGGTCACCGCACGGTTCAGGACGTGAGCACGCCGTCCTCGGCGTCGGCGGCCTCGACCTCGTCCCTGGAGATGCCCAGCAGGTAGAGGATCGAGTCGAGGTAGGGCGTGTTGACCGCCGTGTCGGCCGCCTCCCGGACGACGGGCTTGGCGTTGAAGGCGATGCCCAGCCCGGCCGCGGCGATCATGTCGAGGTCGTTGGCGCCGTCGCCGATGGCCACCGTCTGGGAGATGGGCAGCCTGGCCTCCCTGGCGAACCGCTCCAGGGCGCGGGCCTTGCCCGGCCGGTCGACGATCTCGCCGACGACGCGGCCGGTGAGCTTCCCGTCGATGACCTCCAGGACGTTCGCCGCCGAGTAGTCGATGCCCAGCTCCTCGACCAGGGCGTCGGTGATCTGCGTGAAGCCGCCGCTGACGATGGCGAAGCGGTAGTCGAGGCGCTTGAGCGTACGGACGAGGGTGCGGGCGCCGGGGGTGAGCACGACCTCCTGGCGCACCTGCTCGAAGACCTCGGCGGGCAGCCCTTCGAGCAGCGCGACCCGGCGGCGCAGCGACTCGGCGAAGTCGAGCTCGCCGCGCATGGCCTGCTCGGTGACCCGGGCGACCTCGTCGAGGCAGCCGGCGTGCGCGGCCAGCAGCTCGATGACCTCGCCCTGGATGAGGGTGGAGTCGACGTCCATGACGATGAGCCGCTTGGCCCGGCGGGACAGGCCGGTGCGCTGGACTGCGACGTCGACCTCCTGCGCGGCGGCCTCGGCGGCCAGCTCGACGCGCAGAGCGGTCGGGTTGGCGCCGGAGACGGACAGCTCGATGCAGGTGACGGGCCACTGGGCGAGGCGTTCGATGCGGTCGATGTTGGCGCCGGCGGCGGCGATGCGGCCGGCGATGCCCGCGATGGCGGCGGGCTGGAGGGTGGCGCCCAGCACGCTGACCGACAGGCGGCCGCGGCGGCGCTGTTCCTTGGTCTGGGAGCCGGTGGAGAGCTCGACCTCCATGCCGAGGTCTTCGGCCACCCGCTCGACGGCGGTCCACATCGCGCCGAGGGTGGTGCCCGTGCCGGTGGACGGGCCGCCGGCGTACGCGACGAGCACGCCGAGCGTGAGTCTGCCGCGGATGACGACCTGTTCGATGTCCGCGACCGTCACCGGGAACCCGGACAGCACGGAGAAGAGCCTGGAGGTGACACCGGGCCGGTCGGGGCCGGTCAGGGTGATCAGGAGGGTGCGCTGGTCCACATCCAGCCACGGTACTGCGCCCGGTCCGGTGCCCGCGCAGCAGGCTCGCCATTCGGACACGGGCGCAGCGGTCGCGGTACTAGCGGACGATCCTGGTCTTGGCCGTCTTGGCGTAGCCGTGCTCGGGGATGCCGAGGCGCTCAAGCTCCTCCTGGGCCAGCGACCACGTGCCCTTCTCCTGGTCCCACATGCCCTGCTGGACGTCGTACGTGATCACGCCGAGCGTCGCCTTCTGCGTGCCCTTGGCGCTCTTCTTCAGCTTGGCGTAGAAGTCCAGGCGGACCCAGTCGTCCTTCTCCATGACGTAGGGGACGCTGCAGTACAGGGCGCGGCCGTCGAGGGCGCAGATGGTGCCCTTGGGGGCGTTGTAGCGGATCTTCCGCAGGTCCACGCCCTTCGGGAACTGGCCGCCCACGAACCAGGCGTCGGCCGAGTACGGGCCGGTGTTGGTCGCGGTGAGGCTGTACTTGATCTGGCCGCCCGCCTTGGCGGTCTTGGACGCCTTCAGGTTGATGTCGAAGACCGCGAACGGGTCGTCGGCGACCTTGGCGGTGTGGGCGGCGGCGGTCGTCGTCGTGGCGGAGGCGGGAACCGCCGGGACAATCAGCGCGCCGGCCAGCAAAGCCAGCGAAGCGACCTTAGTGAGGGAGTTGCGCATTAACGTCTCCGGTGAGGAAGTGGCACGGGGACGCACACGAACAAGCCCCCGTAAATGTCGGCTGTTCCTATCACGAGGGCAAAATCCGTGTAAAGCTTATTTATCCAGAATCAGGTGCGTGTCGCCAAACTCGTGCCACAGATATCCCTTCCGCAGCGCCTCTTGGTACGCGCGCGCCAGCGCTTTCTCGCCCGCGATCGCCGTCAGCATGAGCAGGTGACTGGACCGCGGCTCGTGCAGGCCGGTGATGAGCCCGGTGACCGCCCGTACGCCGACGGCCGGGGTGACGACGTGACCGGTCCAGCCGGAGGAGGCGCTGACCTGGCCGTCCACGCCCACGGCGGTCTCCAGGGCCCGTACGACCGTCGTGCCGGCGGCGACCACCCGGCCGCCGTTCCGCCTGGCCAGGTTCACCAGGCGGGCGGTGGCGGCGGGCACCTCGTACTGTTCCGCGTAGGGCCGCTCGTCCTTCTCGGTCGAGGCCACGCCGGTGTGCAGCGTGACGGGCGCGATCGTCACGCCCCGCGAGACCAGCGCGGTGACCAGCTCGGGCGTGAACGGCCGGGCCGCGCTCGGCATCTCCGCGCTGCCCGGCACGGTGGCGAACACGGTCTGGTAGGCGTCGATGGGCCAGTCGGCCGGCACGTACGAGTAGCGGATCGGCCGGCCGTGCTCGCGCAGGTACGCCGGCACGTCCCGGTCCAGCCGCGCCCGCCACAACCGCGGCGTCTCCCGCTCGATCAGCCGCAGCGTGGCCCCTCCCGGCAGCGGCAGCCACTCGCCCGGCTCGCCGCCCCCGTAGGGCTCGGACGCCTTGGCGGTCCTGCGGCGCAGCTCGACCAGCCAGGTGCCGTCCTCGCGGGCGGTCGAGAAGTGCACCGCGAGCCGGTCGAGCCGGACCGCCGCGGGCAACGTCGCCGAGTTGTTGACCACGATCAGGTCGCCGGGGTCGAGCAGTCCGGGCAGGTCGCCGAACCGGTGGTGGGCGGGCTCGGCCTCGCCGCGCGAGACCATCAGGCGCACGCCGTCCCTGGCCAGCCCGCGCGCCTCGGGCGGTTCGTGGGCCGACAGGTCGGCGGGCAGCGCGAAGTCCAGCAGCGCCGTCATTGCAGACTCACCCTCCCGCTGGCCGGCCGGGACCTGACCAGGTCGCGCAGGGCCGCGGCCACCTTGGCGGGATCGGTGGCCGACGACGCCTCCTCGGCCCCGACGGCGTCGGCGAGCATGCGGGTGTTCATCTCGCCGGGATCGACCCACCAGACCCGCACGCCGGGCTCCTCGGCGGACAGCACGTTCGACAGCTGCTCCAGGGCGGCCTTGGTCGCGCCGTAGCCGCCCCAGCCCTCGTAGGCGCCCGTGGCGGCGTCGGAGGTGATGTTGACCACGGCCCCGCCGGCCGCTCGCAGGGCGGGCAGCGTGGCCTGGACCAGCGCGAGCGGCGCGGTCACGTTCGTCTCCAGCAGGACCCTGAACGCCTCCAGCGGGTAGCCCGCCAGCGGCGGCAGCGGGGTCACCCCGAGGTCGCCGGCGTTGTTGACCAGGAGGTCCAGTTCGGGTGCGGCCCGTCCCAGCCGGGCGACGTGCTCGGGGTCGGTCACGTCGCCGGGGATCGCGGTGGCGCCCAGCTCGTCGGCGACCCGGCGCAGCTCGTCCGCGCCGCGGGCGGTGAGCACGAGGGTCCAGCCCGCCTCCGACAGGGACCTCGCCAGGGCGAGGCCGAGGCCGCGAGAGGCGCCGGTGATGAGAGCGGTGTTCGTCATGCCCTCGACGCTAGGATCGGCGCGCCGCGCGGGCATCGGGCGCAGGGCCCGCCTCCGCCTGGGCACATCGTCCTAGGACTCCGCCCCTGGAGCGGGACCCTAGAGTGGGTCCGTGAGCTCACCCGATCGAGACGAGATCCTTCAGGCGGTGAGCTCCGCCGTGCTCGCGGTCACCCGCCATCTGTCGGTCCGCGAGGTGCTCCAGGTCATCGTACGGTCGGCGCAGCGCCTCCTCGACGCCCGCTACGCCGCCCTCGGCGTGCCCGACGACGACGGCTCGTTCGCCGAGTTCGTCGCCGAGGGCATCACCGACAAGCAGTGGGAGGCCATCGGCCCGCTGCCCAGGCAGCACGGCATGCTCGGCGCGATGCTCCGCGAAGGCACCCCGGCCCGGCTGCCCGACCTGCGGGAGGACCCGCGGTTCGAGTGGTGGCCGAAGGCGCACCCGGTGATGAAGGACTTCCTCGGCGTCCCGATCCGCGACGCCGAGCAGGTGATCGGCATCATCTTCCTGGCCAACAAGCGCACCCCCGGCGGCTTCACGCAGGAGGACCAGGAACTGCTGACGCTCTTCGCCGCGCACGCCGCCATCGCGCTCACCAACGCCAGGCTCTACGAGCGCGGGCGCGAGCTGGCCATGCTGGAGGAGCGCAACCGGGTGGCCCGCGAGCTGCACGACGCGGTCACCCAGAAGCTGTTCTCGCTCAGGCTGACCGCCGAGGCCGCCGCCACCATGCTGGACAAGGCCCCCGAGAGGGCGCGCGCCGAGCTGGAGCGCGTCCAGCGGCTGGCCGGGGAGGCGCTGTCGGAGCTGCGCGCGGTGATCGTCGAGCTGCGTCCGGCCGAGCTCGACCGCCATGGGCTCGCCGAGACATTGCGCAAGCACGTACGCATGCTCGACCGGCTCCACCCCTCGCTGGTCACGTTCGAGTGCGACGAGCTGCCGCCGCTCGACTCGCCGGTGGAGGTGGCCGTGCTGCGGGTGGCCCAGGAGGCGTTGCACAACGCGCTCAGGCACTCGGGGGCCTCGCGGGTCTCCGTACGCCTGGTCTTCGGGGGCGGGCTGCTGGCGCTGACCGTCCACGACGACGGCGAGGGCTTCGAGCAGGAGGGGTCGCACGGCCTCGGCCTGGTGTCGATGCGCGACCGGGCGGAGTCGGTCGGCGGTGGCATGACGGTCTCCTCGGCCCCCGGCCAGGGGACCACCGTACGCGTGGAGGTGGGCGTGTGATCCGGGTGCTGATCGCCGACGATCATCCGGTGGTCCGGCAGGGGCTGCGGACGTTCCTCGACCTCCAGGACGACATCACGGTCGTCGGCGAGGCGGCCGACGGCGCGCAGGCCGTCGAGCTGGCCGGTGAGCTGACGCCCGACGTGTTGCTGCTCGACCTGAAGATGCCGATGCTCGACGGGCTCGGCGCGCTGGAGCGCCTGACCGGCTCGGCCACGCGGGTGGTGGTGCTGACGTCGGTGAGCGACCGGTCCGACGTCGGCCCGGCGATGCGGGCGGGGGCTTCGGGCTTCCTCTACAAGGACGTCGATCCGTCCGCGCTGGTCCAGGCCGTGCGCGCGGTGCACAACGGGCAGGTGCTGCTCGCGCAGGAGGCGGCCGAGGCGATGCTGTCCGCCCCCGCGGCCGCCGGGCCGGGGCCGGCGCCGCTGACCGAGCGCGAGCGCGAGGTGCTCGCGCTGATCGCGGCCGGGCGGTCCAACAGGGAGATCGCGCGGAGCCTCGCCGTCGCGGAGAAGACGGTCAAGACCCACGTGTCGAATGTGCTGATGAAGCTGGGCGTCCAGGACCGGACCCAGGCCGCGCTGTACGCCGTACGGCACGGCCTGGCCTGATCAGCCGATCAGGTGTCCTTCTTCTTGTTCGACTCCTCGTGGCTGGCCGGCGGGTTGTACTCCTTGACGGGAGGCGGCGGCGTCCAGCGCTTGGTGGGCTTGCGCGGCGGGGTCACGATCGTCGTCTTGGCGGTCTTGAGCCAGTAGTAGCCCTTGATGCCGAGGCGCTTGAGCTCTTCCTTGTCGATGTTCTCCATGCCCTGGTCGACGTCGTACGCGATGACGCCGAGCTTGGCGACGGCCACGCCCTTGGTGCCCTTCTTCATGGTGACCTGGAAGTTCAGCCAGTCCGTCTTGCCCTTCTGCAGGACGAACTTGCCCCAGCACCAGAACCAGCGGCCCTCCCAGGTGCACTTGGTGCCCTTCGGCGCTCCCCAGCGCAGCGTCGGCACGACGCCCTTGGGCACCTGTCCGCCGATCCAGTAATAGTCGGCGTAGTACGGCCCCAGGTTCTTCGCCTTGAGGTAGTACGTGATCTTTCCGCCGCGTCTGGTGCGGTTGTTGTACTTGACGGAGATCTTGAAGTTCGAGAACGGCTTGGCCTGGGCCGCGACCGTACGCGTGGTCGTCGTCGTGGTCGTCGTCGCGGTCGTGGTCGTCGCGGCCTCCGCCTGGGCCGGGGTCACCAAGGGCACGGCGGCCAGGCCGCTGACTAAGAACAGGCTGAAGCTCTTGCGCATGTGACGGCTCCCCCTACGGTGCTGGAAATCCCCGATCTTCTCCGTGATTATTGCGTAGGGCAAATTTTTCGCAAAGAGCGATGATCTTTCGTGACTTGGGATGGCTTGCGGGTGTTCGCATGGCTCATCACGCTTGCGATCGGGGGACTTATCGGGGGACTTAGCGCAAGGGGAGGACCAGGTGCCGGAGACGCACCCGTTACAGCCCGGTGATCCGCGTTCACTGGGCGTCTACCGGCTGCTGGAGCGCCTTGGGAAGGGGGCCCAGGGGGTCGTCTTCAAGGCGGAGGGGCCCGACGGGCGGCTCGTCGCGATCAAGCTGCTGAACACGCTGCTCAACCGGCCCGGGCTCGACGGGGAACGCTTCCTGCGCGAGGTCGCCGCCGCGCGCCGGGTCGCCCAGTTCTGCACCGCGCAGGTGCTGGGGGCCAGCATGGACGGCGAGCAGCCGTACATCGTGAGCGAGCTGGTCGACGGGGTGTCGTTGCAGGTCGTGGTGCAGCGGGAGGGGCCGCGCGAGGGCGGGGTGCTGTACCGGCTGGCCGTCGGCACCGTGACCGCGCTGGCCGCCATCCACCGGGCCGGGATCGTCCACCGGGACTTCAAGCCGAGCAACGTGCTGGTCGGGACCGACGGGCCGCGCGTGATCGATTTCGGCATCGCCAGGGCGCTGGACTCGGCTGTGACGATCAGCAGCGGGGTGGTGGGGACGCCGGCGTACATGTCGCCGGAGCAGATCTCGGCCGAGCGCGTCGGGCCCGCCAGCGACATGTTCAGCTGGGCGCTCACCATGCTGTACGCCGCCACCGGGCGGCCCGCGTTCGGCCAGGACACGTTGCCCGCGGTCATCTACCGGGTGATGAACGAGGAGCCGGACCTGTCGGCGCTGCCCGACGAGCTGCGGCCCTTGGTGCAGGCGTGCCTGAGCAAGCGGGCCGAGGACCGGCCGACGGCGGCGGACGCGTTGTTCGCCCTGCTGGAGAACCAGGGGGCGGCGGTCGAACTCGACGACGAGGTCGCCCTCAACACCGGCTCCCAACTGGCCGCCAACCACCCCCACCCCACCCCCACGCCTCCACGTCCCGCACCTACGACGCCCCCGCTCCCGGGCCCCCCGCTCCCGGATCCAGGGCATCCTGGCCCCTCGCTCCCGGGCCCCCCGGTCTCAGGTTCTGGGCTTCCGGGGCCGCAGGTGGCGCCTGTGCCGACCGGGTGGGCCAATCCGTCGGGGGCGTCCTATGCTCCGCCTCCTGTGGCCCCTGGCGGGCGCCCGCCGGGCCACGGCCCGTCTGCGCCTGGCGCGCCGGCGGCTGGTCCGAGCGGGCCCAGGCCGCCTGCGCCCGGCGCGCCGCCGGTGGGGTCGCCCGTGCCCGGTGTGCCGTCGGTGGGGTCGCCGGTGTCCGGCGCACCGGTGGTGGGGTCGTCTGGGCCAAAGGCGGGGCGGGAGCAGGAGGGGGACACGCGGTACGTACGGCAGGCGCCCCCCACGCACTACGGCCCGCCGCAGCGGCTTCCGCCGCCCTACCCCATGGGCGCGCGCCCCCAGCCGGCCGCGAGCGGCAACGACGCGTTCTTCAGGCACGCCCCCGCCGTTGACCGCCCCGACGAGGTCAAGGCCAGGCGCAGACGCGCGATCATGGTGTCCAGCGCGCTCGTCGTGGCGCTCGCGCTGGCCGGGGGCGTGCTGTTCCTGGGCCCGACGATGTTCGGCCCGGAAACCCCGCCGACCCCGAACGCGGCCGGGGCCACCGAGACGATCCCCCCGAGCCCCGGCCTGCCCACCGTCCAGCCGACCACTCAACCCACCACTCAACCCACCCCGCCGTCCACCCTCGCCCCGAGCTCCGCGCTCACGCCAACCCCCACCCCCACCCAGACGATCCCGCCGTCGCAGGCCGTCGCCGCCCTGGGCAAGCAGGACGGCAAGTCGCTCAAGGGCCACACCAAGGGCGTCCAGACGATCTCGGCCCTGTCCCTGGGCGACGGCAGGACCTGGCTGGTGTCCGGCGGCCAGGACGGTCGCGTACGCCTGTGGGACCTCGGCAAGCACAAGCCGCTGGCCACCATGAAGGGCCACAGCGAAGAGGTGTACGCCGTGGCCGCCGTCATGATCGGCAAGACCCCCATGGCGGTGTCCGGCGGCTACGACGGCAGCGTCCGGTTGTGGAACCTCAAGACGCACAAGGGCAAGGTCCTCGGCTGGCACGGCGACGCCGTCTACTCGGTCGCGCTGACGAGGGCGGGCGGCAAGTGGATCGCCGTGACCGGGGACGCCAAGGGCTGGCTGCGCTTCTGGGACCTGAAGAAGCGCAAGGCGACCGGCAGGACGATCAAGGCCCACCGCACGTCCGTGAACTGGCTCAACGCCACGCACCTCGGGGACCGCGCGATCGTCGTGTCCGCCGGCGAGGACGCCACCCTGCGCCTGTGGGACGTCACCCGCCACAAGGCGTACGGAAAGGCGTACAAGGGGCACGCGAAGGGCGTGTACGCGGTGACGACCGGCAGGCTCGGCGACCGGATCGTGGTCGCGTCCGGCGGCAAGGACCGGAAGATCCGGATCTGGGACCCGAAGACCGGCAAGACCATCGGCTCACCTCTAGCGGGTCACAAGAACATCGTCTACTCCTTGTCCTTCGGCACCCTGGGCGGCCGTACGGTCCTGCTGTCCGGCTCGACCGACGGGACCATCCGCCTCTGGGACCCCGACACCCACAAGCCGCTGGGCAAACCGGTCAAGGCCCACAAGCGCGGCGTGTACGCGGTCGGGATCGTCCCCTCGGGCGGTGACCCGGTCGTCGTGTCGGCCGGCAAGGACAAGGTCATCCGCGTCTGGAAGCCGAAGCGGGACGCCGGGTCCTGAGCCGCCTACGAGTGGCGTACCGGCTCGAAGATGGCGTGGTGGGCGGCCACGAGGGCGCGGCGGACGGCCCGGTCGAGGTCGCGCAGGGCCGTGGTCCTGGCCGCGATCTGGGTCGAGGTGAGCCCGCGGTCGTCGGCCAGGACGAGGACGGCGGCCAGCCGGGTGGCCAGCGTGGAGACGCGGTGGGCGCGGGCCGGGTAGCCGGGGGCCAGCTCGCCGCCCGAGCTCTCGTCCCGGGGCCGGTCGGGCCGCGCCTGGGCGGGGCCGTCGACGCCGGTCAGCGCCTCGGTGGCGGCGCGCATGGCGGACGACAGCTCGTGCTCGGCCTCGGCCAGCGACGGCAGGTCCTGGCGTACGGGTCCGGCGTCGTGCACCTCCAGCCGCGTCCCCACGTACGAGGACCCGCGCAGGTCGGGGACGGGCACCAGCCCGAGCCGCCGGTCGCTGAGCACGGCGACCGCCGCCTGCCCGGCGTCGACCGCGGAGGAGTTGAACGCCGCCGGCCCCGACAGGCCCAGCGGGTCGCCGGGCGCGGGAAGGGCGAGCCGGAACTCGTGGAGACCGTCGGACCGGAGGTTTGCGAGGTATTTACGCAGCGGGACGTCACCGGCCACGACGGGCCCCGCGACGGCTTCCACGTGGTCAGCCGCCTCGTCGAGGCCGACATGACCGGAGAGCCACGCGTTGCCCCAGGCGACCAGTGAGGGACAGACAGGTGATTCAGGGCGCACCGATCCACGATAAGCGCTCGCCCTGCAATAGGTTTGTCCCGAGGGTGAGTCCAAAGGAGGGAACGGGGATGGGTGGTCAGGTGCTGCGGCTCCAGGACGTCGCCGTCAGGCGCGACGGGGCGGCCCTGCTGCGCGGCATCGACTGGACGGTCAACGAGGACGAGCGCTGGGTCGTCATCGGTCCCAACGGCGCGGGCAAGACCACGTTGTTGCAGGTCGCGGCGACGTTGCTCTATCCGACCGAGGGCGCGGTCGAGGTGCTGGGCGAGCGGCTGGGGCAGACCGACGTGTTCGACCTGCGGCCGCGCATCGGGCTGGCGAGCGCCGCGCTGGCCGAGCGCATCCCGCCGGAGGAGAAGGTCATCGACCTCGTCCTGACCGCGTCGTACGCCATCATGGGCCGCTGGACGGAGGAGTACGACTCCAACGACGTGACCAGGGCCGTCGAGCTGATCGACATGATGGGCGCGGCCCACCTGATCAGGCGGCGGTTCGGCACCCTGTCGGAGGGGGAGCGCAAGCGGGTGCAGATCGCCCGCGCGCTCATGCCCGACCCCGAGATGCTGCTGCTCGACGAGCCGGCCGCCGGGCTCGACCTGGGCGGCCGGGAAGACCTGGTACGCCGCCTGTCGGCGCTGGCGGGCGACTACCGCTCGCCGACGCTGGTCCTGGTGACGCATCACGTCGAGGAGGTGCCGAGTGGCTTCACGCACGGGCTGCTGCTGCGGCACGGGTCCGTCGTGGCGCAGGGGCCGCTGGAACACGTGATGACGGCCGACCACCTGTCCCAGACGTTCGGGGTGCCGCTGACGCTCGACAGGAGTGCCGAGGGCCGCTGGTACGCCAGGGCACACTGACCTCACTGATCGCCATTTATGCGGATATCGGTCGCCTAAAGGTGAAACGAAATATCATGCACCGAGTCGGTCCCCTCGACTTCGGAGCGTCGCCATGTCGACCGAGCAGCTCGTCGTCGCCCTCGTCGTGGTCGCGGCGATGGGCTTCGTGGTGGCCCGCAGCATCCGGATCATCCCGCAGGCCACGGCCGCCGTCATCGAGCGGCTGGGGCGCTACCACCGCACGCTGACGCCCGGGCTCAACATGGTGGTGCCGTTCGTCGACCGCATCAAGGAAATGATCGACCTGCGGGAGCAGGTGGTCTCGTTCCCGCCGCAGCCGGTGATCACGTCCGACAACCTGGTCGTGTCCATCGACACGGTCATCTACTTCCAGGTCACCAATCCCAAGGCGGCCACGTACGAGATCGCCAACTTCCTGATCGGCGTCGAGCAGCTCACGGTCACCACGCTGCGCAACGTGGTCGGCGGCATGGACCTGGAACGCACGCTGACCTCCCGCGAGGAGATCAACACCGAACTGCGCGGCAGCCTCGACGAGGCCACCGGCAAGTGGGGCATCCGGGTGAACAGGGTCGAGCTGAAGGCCATCGACCCGCCCGTCTCCATCCAGGACTCGATGGAGAAGCAGATGCGCGCCGACCGGGACAAGCGCGCCGCCGTCCTCACCGCCGAGGGGCAGCGCCAGGCGGCGATCCTGGCCGCCGAGGGCGACAAGCAGGCGGCCGTGCTGCGTGCCAGGGGAGAGGCGGAGGCCGCCGTACTGCGGGCGCAGGCCGACGCCGAGGCCCAGGCCATGCGGGCCAAGGGCCAGGCGGACGCGATCGGCATGGTGTTCAAGGCCATCCACGACGGGAACCCCGACCAGCGGCTGCTGGCCTACCAGTACCTGCAGACCCTGCCCGAGATCGCCAAGGGCGACGCCAACAAGCTCTGGATCGTGCCTTCGGAGATGGGCAAGGTGCTGGAGGGGCTGGGCGGGCTGTTCGCCCCGCCCCCGCCCGCCCCGAAGGATCGCGAAGGATAAGACTCAAACACATGTGCGGATAAATACCGGACTAAGTGGGTATAAATCAGTACATGAAGGGTGATCGGGTGGAGATCGTCATCGACGCGGGCGGCACCCCGCGAACCTACGAGGTCACGGCCACCCGCGCGGGTCGGCGCGTCGAGGTGGCCAACCGGCGCGGACTGGTGGAGGTGAGCGAGGTCACCCGCAGCGGCACGCCCGTACGCACGGCCCGCTTCATGTCCAGCCGGATCCTCGCACTCGTGGAGCACCCGGCCGACGAAGCCGCCGGGGACGACTAACGGAAGTCCGCCACGTGGTCCTCGGCCCACTGGCGGAACGTCAGCGGGGGCCGGCCGAGCAGCCGCTCCACCGTGTCGGTCACCCGCTCGGGGCTGTGGACGGCCGCCCCCCAGCCCTTCAGCGCGCCCTCCACGAAGCCCGGGTCGCCCCAGGCGGCCATCAGGTGCTCGCGGGCCTCGTCCAGCGGCTGCTCCTCCCAGCGCACCTCGTGCCCGGCCACCTCGCCGATGATTCGCACCTGCTCGGCCTGGCTGAGCTGCTCGGGGCCGGAGAGCACGTACTTGCCGCCCGTGTGCCCGGCGGAGGTGAGCACGTGCGTGGCCACCGCGGCGATGTCCTTCTCGTGGATCAGCGCCCTGACCGCCTGCCCGAACGGCCAGCGCACGACCCCTTGCCTGATCTGGCCGGCCCAGCCCAGCGTGTTGGCGGCGAAGCCGCCGGGGCGCAGGAACGTCCAGGAGAGCGTGGAATGCCGGATCAGCCGCTCGACGCTCTGGTGGAACAGCGTCGGCTCCTCGCCGTCGGCCAGGTCCTCCACATCGGCGGACAGGTAGACCACGCGGCGGGCGTGCCTGGCGATCGCCGTCACCGCGCCGGCGATCGCCGCCTCGGAGTAGCCGGGCCAGAGCAGGAAGACGCTCTCGACGTCCCGCAGCGCCGGTTCAAGTGACTCGGGCACGGTCAGGTCGCCGCGCACCGCCTCCACGCCCGCGGGCAGCCGCGCCCTGTCGGGGTTCCTGACCAGCGCTCGCACGTCGAGGCCCGCGTCCGCGAGCTGGGAGACCACATGACTGCCGACGTTCCCGGTCGCGCCGGTCACCAGAATTTTGCTCATGGGCCCGACGATAAGACCTCAAGTCGACTTCAGGTCAAGCCCGGCCGTACCTGGATCGTGCCGTCGCGGCGGATGCGGGTCTCGAACATGGGCGCGGGAGCGGTCGCGGGGCCGTGCTTCACCGAGCCGTCGGCCAGCCGGAACGTGCTGCTGTGCCACGGGCAGACCACGCACGCCTCACCGTCCTCCATGACCAGCCGGCCCTGGTGCAGCGGGCCCGCCAGGTGCGGGCAGCGGTCGGCCAGCACGGTCACGCCGTCGCCCTGGCGCAGCACGAAGAGCTGGATGTAGCCGAGCCGGCGGGCGACCGGCCGGCCGTCGGGCAGGTCCTTGAGCGGGCACAGGTCGTGCCAGCCCAGCGGTACGAGATGCGTGATCTGCGGGGCGTGGTTGGCCCCCGCGGCCTGGCGGTAGGCCATGTGGCCGCCGAGGTAGCCGCCCAGCCCGCCGAGCCCGAGCCCCGCGTACGACAGGACCCGCCCGGCCCGCTCGGCGCCGCGCAGCCGGGCCACCAGCGAGGCGGACATCAGGCCCAGGGCGGCCATGTTCGCGGCCATGTGAACGAACCCGACGCGCTGCTGCTCACGGTGGAGCGAGGACCAGTCGGTCAGCCCGGCCGCCGCGGTGGGCAGCGCGTTGCCGATGCCCGTGGCCAGGAGCAGCCTGCTCGCCCTGGGATCGGCGTGGGCCAGGTCGAGCACGGCGGCCGACAGCCAGCAGCCGAGGGTGACCGTGGCCAGCGGCGGGTGCAGCGGTTTGCCCGTGGGCACGCCGTGCAGCAGATCGCGCAGGGCGCCCTGACGCAGGCGCTCCCGTACGACCTTGGCCAGCCCGCGGATCGGTTTGTCCATGGCCTTCGACTTCTCAAGTCGATCGGCGAGGTCAACCGGACCGACGAAACCCCGCAATTGCCGACGTCTCGCTCGCACTGTCTCTTTCACGACAAGTCCCCTACCCCGGCCTCGACGGGATCACTCGGAGAGGTGTCCCCTGGCCACGGAGAGTTCTACCAGCTCCAGCGCGTACGCGCCGAGGGAGGGCGACCCCTCCTGGATGATCCGCACCTTCTCCCTGACCTCGCCGGCCGTCACCTTGAACAGCGGCCACGTGCCGCCCTCGGTGTGGTGGTTGGCCAGGATCGGCGCGAACCGGTCGAGCGCCTTGGCGAACCTGGCCTCCGGCGTCGCCCTGGCCTCGAACTCGTCCCAGAGCTCCCGCAGCCGGGCGCCCTGCTCGCCGGGGAGCAGGCCGAAGATCCGGTCGGCCGCCGCGGTCTCGGCGGCGGCCTGGGCGGCGACCGCCACGTGGTCGTAGACGAAGGTGTCGCCGGCGTCGATCTCGACCAGGTCGTGCACGAGTAACATGGCCACCACCCGCTGGAGGTCCGTTCCCGGCGGGGCGTGCTCGCCGAGGACCATCGCCAGCGTGCCCACGTACCAGGAGTGCTCGGCGGTGTTCTCCCGCCGCGAACCGTCGATCAGATGGTTGCGGCGGATGACCCGCTTCAACTTGTCGATCTCGACGGCGAAGGCGATCTGGGCGTTCAGGCGGTCCTCTTCTGGCGCGATAGTCACGCGCGACACCCTAATGTGCGGTGATCACCCCGGTTGGTGAAATCGTGACCGGAACTCCGTTGAACACTGCGTTACCACTTGGGATATCCAGGTCGGATTCGTCCGTCAGCACGTTCACGTTGACCCCGGCGTGTTGGGCCGCCACCCGCTGCGTGCTGTCCGCGTGCCCCCAGCCGTGCGGCAGGCTCACCACGCCCGGCATGATCGTGTCGGTGGGCTCCAGGGTCACCGTGAGGCTGCCCGCCGCCGAGATGACCACGGCCCGGCCGGCCAGGCCGAGCCTGGCCACGTCGGCGGGGTTGATCTGGAGCGTGCAGGTGTTGGTGCCGCCGACCAGCGGGCCCACGTTGTGCAGCCAGCTGTTGTTGGAGCGCAGGTGCCGCCGTCCGATCAGGACGATCTCCGGCGGCTCCTCCTCCAGCCTGCCGCGCAGGCGCTCGACGTCCTCGACGAGCTGCGGCGGGGCCAATTCGATCACGCCGGAGGCGGTCTTCAGCACCTCGGGCAGCCGGGGCTCCAGCGCGCCGAGGTCCAGGCCGTGCGGGTGGTCGAGCAGCTTGCGCAGCGACAGGTCGCCCCTGCCGGCCCACTCGCCGTACGGGCCGAGCCTGAGCATGAGGTCCAGCCTGCGCTCGCCGCCCGTCTCGCCGTCCAGCTCGGCCCGCAGCTCGGCGACGTCGCGTCCCTCCACGCCGGAACCGAGTGTCTGCACGGCCTTGCGCAGCGTCTCGCCGATCAGGAACTCGTCCAGGTCCTCTTCCCGCCCTTCCAGGCCGGACGCGATCATGGCGAGCCTAGCCAGGATCTGGGCCTCGCCGGGGCGTCCGTCCAGCGGCAGCGCGGGGCGCGAGTAGCGGGCGTAGTTGCGTACGGCGAACCCGAGCAGCGCGAAGTCGTAGTGCCCCGACTGCAGGACGCGCGGCGGCGGCAGGACGACGTGCGCGTGCCGGGTGGTCTCGTTCAGATACGGATCGACGCTCACCATGAAGTCGAGCCCGGCGAAGGCCGCCTCCAGCCGGTCACCGTGCGGCGCGGACAGCACGGGGTTGCCCGCGACCGTGACCAGCATCCTGACCTGACCCTCGCCCGGCGTCTCGATCTCGTCGGCCAGCTCCCTGGCCAGCCGGACGATCGTCGCGGCCGGGACGCCGGTGCGCCGGGAGACCGCCTCGGGCGGGAAGTGCTTGGCCGCCTCGCGCACCTCGGCCAGCCCGTTGAGCTCGTGCCACGGCCTGGCCAGGTCCTCGGCGAACAACGTGTGGACCATCCCGAACAGCAGGTACGCGTCCGTGCCCGGCCGGACGAACACGTGCTCGTCGGCGAGCGCGGCCGTCCTGGTCCTGCGCGGGTCCACCACGACGACCCGGCCACCGCGCCCGCGCAGGGCCTTCAGCCGGCCGGGGAAGTCGGGGGCGGTGCACAGCGAGCCGTTCGACTCCAGCGGGTTGGCGCCCAGCATGAGCAGGAAGTCGGTCCTGTCCAGGTCGGGGACCGGGACGGCCAGCGGGTGGCCGAACATCAGGCCGCTGGCGACGTGCTTGGGCATCTGGTCGGCGGTGGCGGCGGTGAAGAGGTTCCGGGTGCCGAGCGCCTTGACCAGCGGCCCGGCGTAGAGGGCGCCGGCCATGGTGTGGGCGTTGGGGTTGCCCAGGTAGATCGCGACCGCCTGACGCCCGTACCGCTCGGTGACCCGGCCGAGGCCCTGCTCCCCCGGGAGCCCCCGCGGTTCCCGGGGAGTGCTTCCTGCGGTTCCCTATGTCATGGGCAGGTCATCGGCCTACCTGCGGCAACGCCAAGGGTGTGCGCAGATCGGGCGGCTCCTTCAGGTCGGACCCGAGCGGCGTCCAGGAGCGGCGGCCGTACAGGCGCTCCAGGCCGGGAGCGGTCACGCCGGGCAGCTCGTCCCGCCGCACGATCTCCACGACCAGCAGATGAGCCCGATCGCGGTGCTTGTGGACGGTGGCGCTCCTGGCCCAGCAGGCCGCCGCGATCTCCTCGGCGTACGCCTCGAACTCCTCGGCCGAGATGCCCGCCCGCGTCATGACCAGTGCCTTCTCGCCCCTGGCCGACGGCGTGATCCAGAGCACCAGCGGGATCCGGCCCGCGCGGGTGTGCATGGTGGTCTCCAGGCAGACCCGTTGCAGGCGGTGCCGGGAGACCACGCACCAGAAGTGGGCGACGGCCCAGTTGCGGCCGGTCCTGGTGGCGGCGGGCACGGAGACGGCGCTGCTCAGCAGGACGAAGGGCACCCAGTGGCCGTCCCGCGTGGCCCCCAGCAGGGCCAGGACGAACAGCCCCAGCAGGCCGAGCACCATGAGCTCGCTGCGGACGCGCCAGAGCCGTACCAGCGGACCGCCGCCGCCCGCGCCCGGGAGGTCCTCGTTGGCCGGGTAGATCTGGTTGCGCGGGTTCCTCGACACCTCAGGACACCTCCTCGGGCACCAACGACGTCACCGTGAGCTGGTCGAAGCGTGGGTCACGGTAGAGGCGGGCGCCGAAGCCCGTGCTGGTGACGGTCCAGCCCCGGTAGATGGCGAACTCGTCCGGCTCCATGCAGATCTCGCGGTCCGTCCAGGCGATCAGTTCCCGGATCCGGGACTTGATTCGGCCGAGCCCCTTGGTACCTTGTGAGTACATAGAAGACCCCTTTCGCGGCATTTCCAGAGGTGGCTTCTTCGCCGGGCCGCAGGTCGGGTCCCGTCCCGCCGCAGGGTGGCAGCCCATATGCGGCGAACGCGGATCCGGTCTCGGCCCGGCATTCTTTTTCGTGCTCCGATGAGCGACAGTCGCGACGCTTTCTCAGGCGATGGGACGGTCCTTCCGGCAAGCGGCCTCCCTGGGGCGGACATTCGTATCCGGGACGGCTCCGTTGCCGGTGAGGCGGCCCTCGCGCGGGCGCCCGATCGTGAGCGGAGAGTCCGACGGGCGGGGCCGTTTCGTCATCCCGGCCTCCCCTCGTCGGTCGAGAACCCTCCTGGGTCGATCGTCCTCCGCGTTCCGTGATGCTGCAATACATCGAGCAAGGGAAGATTTAAGTTTCTTCGCAGGTTGCTGTTCCAGTTGCTGTGCAACTTGCACGCATTCTGTCAGGGGTTCTCGGGACGGTGAGGGGCGCCGAAAATCCTCGCCCATACCTCTATACCTACGTGAAGCCTTGTCTTGCTCCTACGCTCTCTCCGTGAAAGCCTTCGAGCAACCCCGCGCGGCATAGTTCGTGCAAGTTGCAGTGTAAGATTGAGTGAACGGCCCACAAACCGGGTTGCCAAACGATCCGTTCCCGCCACACCTTCATTCCCGACAAGGAGAGTGGACGGTGCCATCGCAGCAGGGCAGTCCGACAGTGCGCAGGCTCCGCCTAGGTCAGGAGTTGCGCCTCCTTCGCGAACGACGGAAGTTCACCGGGGCCCGGGCGGCGAGAGAGCTCGGCTGGTCGGCCAGCAAGGTCAGCCGCATCGAAGCCGCGAAGACCATGCCCAGCGCCGCCGACATCAAGGCGCTCGGCGAGCTCTACAGCCTTGACAGCGACAGACTTGACGAACTCTTCGGCCTGCTGCGAGATGCGGAGCAGCGTGGGTGGTGGGAAGATTATGAAGACTCCCTGCCCGAGGAGTACATCAGGCTTCTCGGGCTGGAGGCGGAGGCGACGGTTCAGCGCAACTGGGAACCCCAGTTGGTGTCCGGTCTCCTCCAGACCGAGGCTTACGCGCGAGAGGTCATCCTCTCCGCGCGCGGAATCGTCCGGATCACGCACAGCGGCGTGCGCAGCCGCGTCGAGGCCCGCCTCGACCGGCAGCAACGGGTTCTGCACCGGCCCGATCCCTGTCGCCTCAACGTGGTGCTCGACGAAGCGGTGCTGATGCGACGCTTCGGGGAGCCCTCGGTCATGCGGGAGCAGATGGAGCATCTCATCGAGGTCTCCATGTTGCCGCACGTCAACGTCCGGGTGTTGCCGCTGGACTCTCTCCATCCGGTCAATACCGGGGCGTTCATTCATCTGAAGTTCGCCGGTTTCGACGATGTCGTCTATCTGGAGCACTTGTACACTGCTCACTTCGTAGACGATCTCGAACGAGTCGCCGGTTATGAGAACGCTTTTGACCACATGTGGGCAGAGGCACTCGACGAGGACGAATCCCGCGTACTCATCCAACGCAAAGCCATGTTGTGGCGACGCTGAGCACGCGGTCCCAGTAGGCGGGCAATGGGGCCTGCTTATACCTTTTGGGGAGAAAATGCACACCAGTACGATCCAGAACTGGCGGAAGAGCACCTTCTGCAATGGAGCGACCTCTTGTGTCGAGGTTGCCCCCCTGGGAGACGGCAACGTCGCCCTGCGGGACAGCAAGGTGGAGGACGGGCCCGTGCTCGTCTTCACGCCGTCCGAATGGGCCGCCTTCACAGCCGGGGTGCGTGACGGCGAGTTCGACCTGCAGACCTTGGCCGCCGCCGGGTGAACAGGCGGCCCTGACGAGTTGACGACACAACCTTCAGGGCCGCCCATGACGAGGCTCGGCCGGAGCTCGCCGGCCTGGTCCGCCTCGCAGGATCCACCCGAGCCGGTCCGCAGCCGCCGCAGCGTTCAGCGCGGCAGGCCGAGCGCGGCCGATGACCAGATGATCCGGCGCCGACATCTTGCTCTCTCGCCAGGCGCCGTCGATCGCGTCGACGAATCGCAGAGCGGCCTTGCCGTCCGCAGTCGCTCGTCGATAATCACGTGTGCTCACCCAGAAGCGTTTGCCCGCAGGAGTGGAGAAGAATTCGTTGCGGGCATATGTGAGGAGCGTGCGCTCGGACATCTCGCCGAGCAGATAAGCCGCTTACCAGTGTGACAGCACGAGGTTGAGATAGATGTGCAGGCGCGGGTCGAGGCCGTTGTCCGGCAGCCCCAAACCACGCCGAAGCACCGGATGGGTCATCTGGAGCTGCATGAGCTGGAAATGGTGCGCGTTCGGCGGCCGAGCGTGACAGCCGCATTTCCTTGGCCTGCAAATAGAGCGAGAAGCCGATGGCGATGAGCGCGAAAGCCGACAGGATCGCCGAGGCGGCTCCATAGGTCTCGCCGACCGCGCTGAGTTGCTGCCACCGCGCATCCTCCGGGACGAGCAGCTTGAGAAAGAACGGCGAGACCATCGTCCCGGGAAGGGAACGCTGCCGGGGAGCGGGTCAGCGGCGGGTGCGGACGAGGAAGAGGCTGCTCAGGCCCGCCAGTACGGCCAGGCCGGCCATCGCGACGGCGGCCATGAGGGAGGCCGAGACGGTGCCGTGGCCCTGGCTCAGCGAGATGAACAGCGTGCCCACGGTCGAGACGCCGATGACCTGGCCGAGCTGCATCACGGTGAGCAGCGCGCCGCTCGCGTCCGCCGCGTACGCGCCGTCCACCCGCTCGGTCGCCATGTTGGTCACCGCCACCTGCACGCCGAGCCCGGCGCCGATGAGGGCGCTCATGACCGCGTAGACGACGCCGCCGTCGGCGGCGAGTCCGAGGCCGAGGTAGGCGGGCGCGGCCACCACGTAGCCGACCGGGACGAGCGGGCGCTGCAGCCCGGCGGGCAGGCGCGGCCACAGCAGCCCGACGATGCCGAAGGCGAGCGCGCAAGGCACCATCATCATCCCCGAGCCGAGCGGGGAGAAGTGCAGGTCGCCCTGGAGGTGCAGGGCCGAGGTGAACAGGAACGCGCCCCAGGTCGCCGGGCCGAACAGCAGGATCGCCAGGCCGGGACGCATGCCCGGCGCGGCCAGCACCTTGGCGTCCACCAGCGGACGCCCGCCGCGTCCGGTCACCCAGCGCTCGACCCGGACGAACACCACGAACATCACGACACTGAGCCCCATCGAGACCCAGCCCCAGACCGGCCAGCCGAGGTCACGCCCGAGCACCAGCGGCACCACGAACAGCAGCACGGCCGCCGACAGGGTCACCAAGCCCCACGGGTCGAGCCCGGTACGGCCGCCGCCCTCGTCGGCGGGCAACGCGCGGAACCCGATGCCGAGCAGCACGGCCCCGACCGGCACGAGCACCAGGAACACCACCCGCCAACCGGCGCCGAAGCCGAGCATGATGCCGCCGAGCGCCTGGCCCACGACGATGCCGCCGCTGATCACCAGCGACCACAGGCCGATGGCCCGTCCCCGGGCGGCGCCCTGGTAGTTGCGCTGGATCAAGGTCAGCACCTGCGGCATCATCAGGGCCGCGCCGGCGCCCTGGGCGAGGCGGAAGCCGATCAGCCAGCCCGTCGAGGGCGCGAGACCGGCGCCGAGCGTGGTGACGGTGAACAGGGCCAGCCCGCCGAGGAAGGCGTTGCGGTAACCGAACAGGTCGCCGATCCGGGCGCCTGTGATCAAGAGGACGGCATAGACAATGGTGTAACCGGCGACGATCATCTGCAGCCCCGCGCCGGAGGAGTGCAGGTCCGCCTCGATGGTCGGGGTGGCCACGTTGACGATGTTGACGTTGAGGATGGCCAGGAACTGCCCGACGAGGATCACTGCGAGGAGCAGACCGCTGGCCTTGGCCCTGTCCGGTGGGGTGACCTGGACAGGAGGGGAAACAGTGGCGGATTCGGTCATGTGTTTCATTATTGTGCGAACCCGATACCAGTAACGAGAGTCCCTTTATACTGGTATTGGCGGCACCTGGATAAGTGAGCACGTATGCCCCCATAGTGGAGGTGTGACCGTGACCGAGGCAAGACGTACTGATCTGGCGGCGTTCCTCCGCACCCGCCGGGCACGCATCACCCCCGAGATGGTGGACCTCGCGCCGGGCCCCCGCAGGCGTACGCCGGGGCTGCGCCGCGAGGAGGTCGCCCAGCTCGCCGGGGTGGGCGTCACCTGGTACACGTGGCTGGAGCAGGGCCGGCCGATCAACGTCAGCGGCCAGGTGCTCGACGCCGTCGCCCGTACGCTCATGCTGGACAACGCCGAGCGCCAGCACCTCTACCGGCTCACCGGCCAGGCCGAGGCCCCCGCCGTCGTGGACGCCAGCCGCATGCCGCCCGAGATGCAGGGCATCCTCGACCAGCTCGGCGACATGCCCGCGTCCGTCGCCAACAGCCGTTCCGACATGCTGGCCTGGAACGCCGCCTACGCCGCGCTGTTCCCGCACGTCGTCGCGGCCCCGGACGGCGAGCGGAACTCGCTCTGGCAGACCTTCGTCAACACCTCACCTCCGACCAGGCTCGTCAACCGCGAGTCGGAGCTGCCGCGCGCGGTCGCGGTCTTCAGGGGCGCCTACAGCAGGCATGCCGACGACCCCTGCTGGCAGGACTTCGTCCGGCGGCTGAGCGCCGAGAGCGCCGAGTTCGCCCGCATGTGGGCCAGGCAGGACGTGGCCGAGCCCGGCCCCCGGGTGAAGGTCTTCGAGCACGAGGTCGTCGGCGCCCTCCGCTTCAGCACGACCAGCCTGAACGCCTCCTCCGCGCCCGAGATGCGACTGATCGTCTACAGCCCCAAGGACGACGCCACTAGGTCCGCTTTGGCCTGGTTGATGGGAAGTGGTGATACCAAGTCCTAATCTGCCGCCCATAGAATGCTCGATCCGGAAAAGTCTGGATCGAGCGGAAATGGCGGTAGATGAGACTCCCCCGTGTCCTACCGGTGCTGGTCGTCGCCGCCTCCCTCGCGGCATGTTCGTCGGCACCCGACAAAGAACCGCAGAGCAAGCAGGTCGACCAGCAGGCGGCCGAGTCGCCGAGCCGGAAGCCGAAGCCCGCGCGACGGCCCTTCACCATCTCCTTCGGCGGTGACGTGCACTTCGAGGGCGTCCTGCGCGGCAGGCTCGCCAACCCGGGCACCGCCCTCGGGCCCATCGCGAACGTCCTGCGCAAGGCCGACCTGACGATGGTCAACCTGGAGACCGCCATCACCACGGCCGGGACGCCCGCGCCGGGCAAGCAGTTCACCTTCCGCGCGCCGGCGACCGCGTTCACCGCGCTCAAGGCGGCCGGGGTGGACGTCGCCTCCATGGCCAACAACCACGGCATGGACTACATGGAGAGCGGCCTTACCGACTCCCTGGCGGCCATCAAGCGCAGCAGGTTCCCGATCGTGGGGATCGGGGAGAACGCGGCGCAGGCGTACAAACCCTTCCGCAAGACCGTGAACGGCAACCGGGTCGCCATCATCGGCGCGACGCAGGTGCTCGACGCCGAGTTCATCCAGTCGTGGACGGCCACGGCCGACAAGGGCGGGCTGGCCTCGGCCAAGGACGAGGCGAGCCTGCTGAAGGCCGTACGCCAGGCGCGCAAGAACTCCGACACCGTCATCGTGCACCTGCACTGGGGCACCGAGATGCAGAAATGCCCCAACGAGGCCCAGCGTTCGCTCGCACCCAAGCTGGTCGCGGCGGGCGCCGACGTCGTGGTCGGCGGGCACGCGCACATCCTGCTCGGCGCCGGATACCTGGACAACGCCTACGTCAGCTACGGCATGGGCAACTTCGTCTTCTACAACTCCACCCCGGGCACCACGGGCAGGACGGGCGTGCTGACGCTGACGATCAACGGCCGCAAGGTGCTCAAGGACCAGTGGACCCCGGCCACGATCCAGGGCGGCGTCCCGATCCCCATGACGGGCACGGCCAGGACCCAGGCCGTGAACGACTGGAAGGCCCTGCGCTCGTGCTCGGGGCTGGCCGCGCGGCCATGATCGATCCATCCTCTGGACGATCCGTCCAATAGGAGGTCGCCATGCGGCAGGTCGAGTCCGGCGGGGGCGCTCCCGCGATTCTCCTGCCGCACGGTCACCCCGGCACCCGCCGCGTCCGAGGCGAAGCCGCGCCCCCGCCGATCGGGCGCCGGCCCACGACGTCACTGATATCGGCTCAAATTGAAGAATATTCGCAAAATATCGTCACGCAATATAGTGTGCCGGTCATTGTGCCGAACAATATGACGGTCCCGGCGGCGGGACTTTTCTCGAACATATCATCGGCGGCGATCCGCGGGGCGATATCCGGAGCCGCGCCCCGAAGCCGCCGCGCCGGGCCGGACGGGCGTCCGCCCTGCCGCGCCGACCTGCGTGGCCACGCACTTTCGGGCCGCCGAGCAGCAGGGAAATTCGGTTATGCCATGCCGTGGATTTCGCCATGGGCGACGCGACAGGACAGCCGTCCGAGAAATCCCGCAAATGAGTAGGTAACGATCGTGCAGACGAGAGAAGATGAATCCGTGTCTTCGCCGCAAATGGATGATGACTGCGTCCACCCCAAAGCTCTCCGGCGGCAGCCGGCCCAGCGCCGCAGCGCCCGGCGCGTCGAGCGCATGCTCGACGCCTGCGCCGAACTTCTCGACGAGACCGGCTACGAGGCCCTGTCCACCACCCGCATAGCCGAGCGGGCAGGTGTCGCGATCGGCTCGGTCTACCAGTTCTTCCCCGACAAGCGGGCCATCACCCAGGAGCTCACCCGGCGCAACGTCGAGCAGTTCGTGGCGCGGGTGGGCCGCCGGTTCATGGAGGAGGAGTACCGCGGCTGGTGGGAGGCCGTCGACGCGATCATCGACGAGTACGTCGACATGCACCGCACGGTCCCCGGCTTCAGGAGCCTGCAGTTCGGCGACATCGTCGACCTCAACCTGCTCGACTCCGACTCCGAGAACAACACGGTCATCGCGGGCAGGTTGCGCGGCCTGCTGCTCAAGGAGTTCGGGCTGGCCGACAGCGAGACGCTCGACCTGGCCGTGCTGGTCGCCGTCGAGGCCGGCGACGCGGTGCTCAAGCTGGCCTTCCGGCGCGACCCCGCCGGCGCGCCGGACATCATCGACGCGGCCAAGCATCTGGTGCGCGGGTTCCTGTCGCGCCAGCTCAAATCATGGTCGCCGCACGTACTGACCGAGGGCGACGTGGGACGCTGACCGAGATCTGGGCATGACAGCAGTGAGCGATCGTTCATTCACTGTCCGTCACGGGTCCCGGGAGGTGAAGATGTTCGATCTTCCACCATCCGCCTTCCACCGCAGTGCTCCCTTCGATCCCCGCCGCAGGCGTGGGCCGGTCTACGCCGCGTTCGGGCTCGTCCTGGCCGTGGGCGCCGGCGGGATGATCGGTTACACGGCCGGTTACGCCGCCGACGACACGCAGGCGGCGGCGATGACCGTGCGGCCCGTGGTCGCCTGCCGCGCCATCCCGCCCGCGGTCGTACCCGCCGAGGCCGAGGCGCCCGCGCGTCCGGTGGCGCGTCCGGCGGTCGTCGTCGAGGCGCGGGTCCGCCGGGAGCGCGCCCGCATCCGGCGGCCCGCCCGCCTGAGCGTCGTCCGAGCGGGCCCTCCGGTGGTGGCCCAGGTGAAGGCTCCGGTCAAGGCACCGGTGAAGGAGCGGGTGAAGGCGCCGGTGAGGCAGCGGGTGAGGGCGTCGGTGGCGGCGCCTCAGGACCTCGCCCGTACGCCGCCGCGGCGCTCACCGCTCGAAGCGCTCATCCAGGAGGTACGCGGCGACATCTACGCGCAGGTGATCGACCGGATCACCGGGCGGTCCCGGCGATGACCGGCCGCTGAGCGTCCGGCTCGGCCCACTGCCGCGACCCGGGCGGCAGGGCCGCAGCCTCCCGGTGCCGGCGCCGCATGAGGTCCCGGTCGGCCAGCGCCGTCGCGGGCACCTGCTGGATGCGCGGCGTCATCGGCGTACGGAGGCACGGCAGCGGGAAGGACACCGGCCGGACGTCCCGGGCCTGCCTGACGTCGAGCCTGGCCTCCAGCGCGTGCAGGTTGCGCTCGGCCGTCCGGATGGCCTCCAGGCGGGCCGACAGATACCCGGCCACACCGGGCCCGAGGGCCGAGAGGACGACGGCACAAGCCAGCGTGAAGGTCATCTGCTTGGACATGCCCATTACAGCCCCCTCCGCCCGCGAGACGCAAAGCATCGGCTATATGCCCTATGACCTGCACAGACACGCGCAGCGTAACCAGCCTTGGACGAGACGTTGCCGAATTTGCATGTGACCGGCGATGCGCATTGACCGGGCAAAGCGCCGGGCGGCTCGGTAGTCTCGCGGGTGTGGCGCATGTGACCCGAGAGCACCTTGATCGTCTGCTTGAGCAGGCCCTGCTGGCCGACGACCACAGTTCCTTGGCCAGTCGGCTTTACGACGTCGCGCTCGGTTATTCGTCCGGCGACGTCTCCAGGGCGTCCATCCTCGTCCTGGCCGCGGAGGAGTGGCGGGCGGCGGGACAGCCCGCACGCGCGATGGAGTGTTTCCAGCGCGCCGTGGAGGACGGCGGCGACGCGGGCTTCGACCCGCGCGCCGGAATCGCCGACACCCTCTTCGAGCTCGAAAGGCCCGACGAGGCCCGGGAGCTCATCGAGACCATCCGCGCGGAGGGCGACGTCTCCACGGCGACCGCCCACACCATCGCGGAGACCCTGGTCGCCTACGGCGATCTCCGGGGCGGCCTCGAATGGGCCACCCAGGCGGTGCTGGGCTGTGACGAGGGCGACCCCGAGCAGGTGGCGCTGCTGCGGACGCGATACCGGATCAGGGTCGACCTCGGCCTCCCGGAAGACGAGCTCGACGAGCTCGTCTCCTAGTCGCGGGGGCCGGACCGGCGGGCCCCGCGCGGGGCCCTGCTTGTCGCGCGCCCGCGAAGCCGGGCCGGAGGGGCCGCGTCAGCGCGTGGCCACGGCCCCTCCGGCTGGGGAAGCCGGGCGCGGCGGGCACGACCCGCGCCCGGACACTTTGGCTCAGCGCAGGTCGAGGTTGGGCAGCAGGCGGCTGAAGCCGTCGATGGCGGGGTAGCCGCCGGGCAGCGTGGACGCGCCCTCGATGCCCTCCACGGCCTTGGGCAGCAGGTTCGAGATGAGGTCGCCGCCGACCTCCCGCACCGGCTGTCGGGCCTCCGCCTGGGTCCGCGCCGAGCGGGCCGACGCGGGGGCGGTCGGCTTCTCGCCGACCGTCATCTCGGCGGGCACCCGGGCCGCGATGGGCGTCTGCGGCAACGCGGGCAGCGCGGGCAGGGCGGGCACCTGGAGTGTCGTCGCCAGGTCCCGCATGCCGCTGTCGCCGGGGA
Source organism: Nonomuraea sp. NPDC052265 (assembly GCF_044547985.1). Lineage (NCBI taxonomy): Bacteria > Bacillati > Actinomycetota > Actinomycetes > Streptosporangiales > Streptosporangiaceae > Nonomuraea > Nonomuraea sp. NPDC052265. Next base: position 71,531 of record NZ_JBIUBJ010000008.1, on the reverse strand, counting down.
CCATGGGGAACAGCGCGGGCGAGGCGCTGGTCAGCGACGGCATGCCCCAGGTCGCCCCGACGCCGCCGAGGTCGGCCAGCGGGCCCATGGCGGACCTGGCGGCGGCCAGACCGGTCAGGCCGAGCCGCCTGGCCATGACACCGGCGGCCATGGCGAGCTTGCCGACCTCCTCGGTGACGAGCCGGTGGCCGTTCGTCCTGTGCTCGTTGAGCTGGAGGCTGGTGCGGCCGTCGCAGTACGAGGCCACCGCCTGGGATCGCGGCCCGCAGGTGTCGGCCAGCGAAGGACCGGCGACCGGCCAGGTGACGCCGGCGGTCAGAGCGGCCACCGCGAGGATGCTTCGGATCTTCTGAGATGACACCGCATGTCCCTCTGATCGGAATCGGTGATCTGACGAACGCCGAAGGTAGTCACGGGTCCGGCAGGTCGCCTGCGGCTTGTGCGAAGAGTGGCGGGAACCTTACCCCGCGGCGGCGGGATATGACCCTGGCATGACATGCCGGAGCCCGGGGATCCGCGGGGATCTCCGGGCTCCGGTGGCGGGGTCTCAGCCGCGCTGGATGACCAGCTCGTCGTCGCCGAGCTCCACCCTGACCTTGTCGCCGTCGGCGATCTCGCCGGACAGCACGGCCTTGGCCAGCTTGTCGCCGATGGCCGACTGGACCAGGCGGCGCAGCGGGCGGGCGCCGTACAGGGGGTCGTAGCCGGTGAGCGAGAGCCATTCGCGGGCGGCCGGGGTGACCTCCAGGGTCAGCCGGCGGTCGGACAGGCGCCGGGCCAGGCGGTCGACCTGGAGGTCGACGATCTGGGCCAGCTCTTCGGAGCCGAGCGCGTCGAAGAGGATGACGTCGTCGAGCCGGTTGAGGAACTCCGGCTTGAACGAGCCGCGCACCGCCCCCATGACGGCCTCGCGCTTGGCGTCGTTCTCCAGTTTCGGGTCGACCAGGAACTGCGAGCCGATGTTGGAGGTCAGGATCAGGATCGTGTTGCGGAAGTCGACCGTGCGGCCCTGGCCGTCGGTCAGCCGTCCGTCGTCGAGCACCTGGAGGAGGATGTCGAACACCTCCGGGTGCGCCTTCTCCACCTCGTCCAGCAGCACCACCGTGTACGGCCGCCGCCGGACGGCCTCGGTGAGCTGGCCGCCCTCCTCGTAGCCGACGTAGCCGGGAGGCGCGCCGACGAGCCTGGCCACGCTGTGCTTCTCGGAGTATTCGCTCATGTCGATGCGGGTCATCGCCCGCTCGTCGTCGAACAGGAAGTCCGCCAGCGCCTTGGCCAGCTCGGTCTTGCCCACACCCGTGGGCCCGAGGAACAGGAACGAGCCCGTGGGACGGTCGGGGTCGGCGATGCCGGCCCGGCTCCGGCGTACGGCGTCGGAGACGGCCTGTACGGCCCGCTGCTGGCCGATGAGCCGCCGGCCCAGCTCCTCCTCCATCCGCAGCAGCTTGGCCGTCTCAGCCTCCAGCAGGCGCCCGGCGGGGATGCCCGTCCAGGAGGAGATGACCTCGGCGATGTCGTCGGCGCCGACCTCCTCCTTGACCATGGCGTTCTCCGGCGGCGCGGCGTCGGAGGCGGCCTGGAGCGCCTGCTCCAGCCGGGGCACGTCGGCGTACATGAGCCGGGAGGCGGCCTCGAAGTCGCCGTCGCGCTGGGCCCGCTCGGCGGCGCCCCTGGCCTCGTCGAGCTGCTTCTTCAGCTCGCCGACCTTGTTGAGCCCGGCCTTCTCGTGCTCCCAGCGTCCGACGAGGGCGTTGAGCTCCTCCTGGCGGTCGGCCAGCTCCTGGCGCAGGCGGTCGAGCCGCTGGACCGACGCCTCGTCGGTCTCCTTCGTCAGGGCCAGCTCCTCCATCTTCATCCGGTCGACGTTCCGCTGGAGCTGGTCGATCTCCACGGGACGGGAGTCGATCTCCATGCGCAGCCGCGAGGCGGCCTCGTCGACCAGGTCGATGGCCTTGTCGGGGAGGAAGCGGTTGGTGATGTAGCGGTCGGACAAGGCGGCGGCGGCCACCAGGGCGCTGTCGGCGATCTGCACCTGGTGGTGGGCCTCGTAGCGGCCCTTGAGCCCGCGCAGGATCGCGATCGTGTCCTCGACCGTGGGCTCGCCCACGTAGACCTGCTGGAAGCGGCGCTCCAGCGCGGGGTCCTTCTCGATGCGCTCGCGGTATTCGTCGAGCGTGGTCGCGCCGATCATGCGCAGCTCGCCACGGGCCAGCATGGGCTTGAGCATGTTGCCGGCGTCCATGGCGCCCTCGGCGGCCCCCGCGCCGACGACGGTGTGCAGCTCGTCGATGAACGTCACGATCTGCCCGTTGCTCTCCTTGATCTCGGAGAGCACGGCCTTGAGCCGCTCCTCGAACTCGCCGCGGTACTTCGCGCCGGCCACCATCGCGCCCAGGTCGAGCGAGATCAGCCGCTTGTTGCGCAGCGACTCGGGCACGTCGCCGGCCACGATGCGCTGGGCCAGGCCCTCGACGACGGCCGTCTTGCCGACGCCGGGCTCGCCGATCAGCACCGGGTTGTTCTTGGTGCGGCGGCTGAGCACCTGCACCACGCGGCGGATCTCCGAGTCGCGGCCGATCACCGGGTCGAGGCCGCCCCCGCGGGCCCGTTCGGTCAGGTCGACGCCGTACTTCTCCAGCGCCTGGTAGGTGTCCTCGGGCGTCTCGCTGGTGACGCGGGCGTGGCCGCGTACCTTCTCGAAGGCGTCGAGCAGCGCCTGCGGGGTCGCGCCCTGCGACTTCAGCAGCTCGGCCATCGGGCCGCCGTCGGCCGCCAGGCCGACGAGCAGGTGCTCGGTGGAGACGTAGAGGTCTTCGAGGCGGTTGGCGTGCTGGGCGGCGGTGTTCATGACGGTGAGGAGCTGCCGGGAGCTCGAAGGCGCGCCCACTGTCGCGCCCTGGGCCTTCGGCAGCGCCGCGAGCTGCTCCTCGACGCGCGCCCGCAGCGTGCGCCAGTCGGCGCCGACCGCTTCGAGCAGCGGGACGGCCGTGCCGCCCGTCTGGGAGAGCAGCGTGGAGAGCAGATGGGCCGGAGCGATCTCCGGGTTGCCCTCGGCGGCGGCGCGCCGCATGGCACCCGAGAGAGCTTCCTGGCTCTTCTGGGTGAGCTTGTAGTCCATAACCTAGGCCCCCGGTGGCAGCTCGTAGCGGATCAGCGCCCGGACCATCCGCATCTCGGCGCGCAGGCGGTGAACCTCCTCACGCAGCCGCAGAGCTTCGTTCTCGAGCTCGAGAATCCGCTTGATGCCCGCGAGGTTGATGCCCTCCTCCTGGGAGAGCCGCTGGACCTCGCGGAGCTGGATGATGTCTCTTGTGGAGTAGAGGCGGCCGCGCCCGGCGGTGCGGCCCGGGCTGACCAGGCCGAGCCGGTCGTACTGGCGCAGCGTCTGCGGGTGGAGCCCGGAGAGCTGCGCGGCCACCGAGATCACATAAACAGGCGTGTCGTCGGACAGGTCGAAATAGTTGGCGTCCATCGGCTACTCGCTTCTGGCTCGCTGAATGAGATCTGCGCGCGGGTCGTCACCCACGGTCGCGGTGTTGAACTCGGTGAGGAGCTCGCGAGACTTGTCGTCGAGCGTCTTCGGCACGAGCACCTCGACACTGGCGAGCAGGTCACCCTTGGTGCCGTCCTTGCGGGTGACGCCTCTGCCCCGCACGCGGAACGTGCGGCCGTTGGGCGTGCCCGCCGGGATGCGCAGGGTCACCGGCATGCCCTTGAGGATCGGCACCTTGATCTCGGCGCCCAGCGCGGCCTCCGTGAACGTCACGGGAACGGTGACCGTGAGGTTGTCGCCCGTCCTGCCGAACACGTGGTGCGGCTTGACGTGCGTCAGGATGTAGAGGTCGCCGGCCGGGCCGCCGTTCTCGCCCGGCGCGCCCTTGGTCTTGAGCTTGACCCGCTGCCCGTCGGCCACGCCGGCGGGGATCCTGGCCTGGATCGTGCGGGTGCTCTTGGCCCGGCCGCTGCCCTCGCACACGGGGCAGGGGTCGTCCACGAGCAGCCCGCGGCCCTTGCAGTCGCGGCAGGGCTCGGAGAAGGCGAAGTTGCCCAGGTTGCGGCTGGCCGCGCCGGTGCCCTCGCAGGTGGGACAGACCCGGGGGGTCGTGCCCGCCTTGGCGCCGGTGCCGGTGCACGCGGTGCAGGCGGCCGAGCTGGTCAGCCTGAGCGACACCGTGGTGCCCTCGACGGCCTCGGTGAACGAGAGCGTGACCTCGGACTCGATGTCCTGGCCGCGGCGCGGCCTGGTCGCGCTCGTCGTACGGGTGGAGCCCGCCCCGCCCCGGTTGAACAGCCCGCCGAACAGGTCGCCGAGCCGCTCACCGGCGCCCCCGCCCTGCTGGCCGGCGGTGCCGCCGAACAGGTCGCCGAAGTCGAACGGGAAACCGCCACCGCCGGGGCGCTGACCGCCCACCCCGGACCCGAACAGCGTGCGCGCCTCGTCGTACTCCTTGCGGCGCTTGCCGTCGGACAGGACGTCGTACGCCTCCGAGACCTCCTTGAACTTGGTCTCCTTGGCGGCGTCGCCCTGGTTGGTGTCCGGGTGGTACTGCCTGGCCAGCTTCCGGTACGCCTTCTTGATCTCGTCGGCGGTGGCGGTCTTGGGCACACCAAGGACGGCGTAGTAGTCCTTTTCCAGGTAGTCCTTGGTGCTCATCTACGGCCCTTCGTCCTTTGTCAGTTTGCTTCGTCGTCATTGGACGCGGGAGGAGCGTCCTCGGGCTCGGCCACCGCCACCCGTGCCGGGCGCAGCACCCGCTCACCCATCCGGTATCCAGGCTGCAGCACCTCGATCGCGGTGGGCTCGGCCACGTCGGGCGAGTAGCTGTGCATCAGCGCCTCGTGGACCGTCGGGTCGAACGGGTCGCCCTTCTGGCCGTAGGAGCTGAGGCCCAGCTTGGTGAGCACCGATTCCAGCGACTCCGCCACCTTCGCGAAGCCACCGGTCAGCTCGCCGTGGTCACGGGCCCTTCCGATGTCGTCGAGCACGGGGAGGAGCTCGGTCAGCGCGCCGGCGACGGCCTGCTCGCGGACCGCGACCCGGTCGCGCTCGACCCTTCTGCGGTAGTTCGTGTACTCCGCCTGGAGGCGCTGGAGGTCGGCGGTCCGCTCGGCGAGCTGGGCCGCCAGCTCGCCGTCGTGGGCCGCCGCCGGCACCTGCTCGGCGGGCGCCTCGGGCTGCTCGCCCGAGGTCTCCCGAACCTCGCCCGTCTCCGGGTCGATCTTGCGCTTGTCGCGGATCACCGGCTCCTCGTGCCCTTTGTCACGCGCCGGCATCACTGGTCCTTCTTCGGCTGGTCTTCGTCGACGATCTCGGCCTCGACCACGTCGTCGTCGGCCTTGGCGCCCTGACCGGCCGCGGCGTCCTGCGGAGCGCCCTCGGGACCGGCCTGCTGGCCCTGGCCGGCGGCGTAGATGGCCGAGCCCATCTTCTGGCTGACCGTGGCGAGCTTCTCCGCGGAGGTGCGGATGACGTCGGTGTCGGTGCCCTCAAGAGCCTTCTTCAGCTCGGCCAGGGCGTCGTTGACCTCGGTCTTGATGTCGCCGGGGACCTTGTCGTCGTTCTCGCGGAGGAACTTCTCCGTCTGGTAGGCCAGACCGTCCGCGTTGTTGCGGACCTCGGCCTCCTCGCGGCGCTTCTTGTCCTCCTCGGCGTACGACTCGGCCTCGCGCATCATGCGCGCGATGTCGTCCTTCGGCAGCGCGGAGCCGCCGGTGATCGTCATCGTCTGCTCCTTGCCCGTGCCCAGGTCCTTGGCGGAGACGTTGACGATGCCGTTGGCGTCGATGTCGAAGGTGACCTCGATCTGCGGGATGCCGCGCGGCGCCGGGGCGATGCCGGTCAGCTCGAAGGTGGCCAGCTTCTTGTTGTACGAGGCGATCTCGCGCTCGCCCTGGTAGACCTGGATCTGCACCGACGGCTGGTTGTCCTCGGCCGTGGTGAAGACCTCCGAGCGCTTGGTCGGGATCGTCGTGTTGCGCTCGATGATCTTGGTGAAGATGCCGCCCTTGGTCTCGATGCCCAGCGACAGCGGGGTCACGTCGAGCAGGAGGACGTCCTTGACCTCGCCCTTGAGCACGCCGGCCTGGAGAGCGGCGCCGATGGCGACGACCTCGTCGGGGTTGACGCCCTTGTTGGGCTCCTTGCCGCCGGTCAGCTCGCGGACGAGCTCGGTGACGGCGGGCATGCGGGTCGAGCCGCCGACGAGCACCACGTGGGCGATGTCGGAGACCTTGATGCCGGCGTCCTTGATGACCTGGTGGAACGGGCCCTTGGTCCGCTCGAGCAGGTCGGCCGTCAGGCGCTGGAACTCGGCCCTGGTCAGCTTCTCGTCGAGGTGCAGCGGGCCCTCGGAGGAAGCGGTGATGTAGGGCAGGTTGATGTTGGTCTCGGCCTGGCTGGACAGCTCGATCTTGGCCTTCTCCGCGGCCTCACGCAGGCGCTGGAGGGCCATCTTGTCCTTGGCGAGGTCGACGCCGTGGGCGTTCTGGAAGCGCTTGACGAGCTCGTCGACCACGCGCTGGTCCCAGTCGTCGCCACCGAGGTGGTTGTCACCGGAGGTGGCCTTGACCTCGACGAAGCCGTGGCCGTCCTCCTGGCCGACGTCGAGCAGCGACACGTCGAAGGTGCCGCCGCCGAGGTCGAAGACCAGGATCGTCTGGTCCTGCTCCTTGTCGAGCCCGTAGGCGAGGGCCGCGGCGGTCGGCTCGTTGATGATGCGGAGCACGTTGAGGCCCGCGACCGTGCCGGCCTCCTTGGTGGCCTGGCGCTGGGCGTCGTTGAAGTAGGCCGGGACGGTGACCACCGCGTCGGTGATCTTCTCGCCCAGGTACGCCTCGGCGTCCTGCTTCAGCTTCTGCAGCACGAAGGCGCTGATCTGCTGGGGGGAGAACTTCTTGCCGTCGATCTCCTGGGACCAGTTGGTGCCCATCTCGCGCTTGACCGAGCGGATCGTCCGGTCAACGTTGGTGACGGCCTGCCGCTTGGCGACCTCGCCCACCAGGACCTCGCCGTTCTTCGCGAAGGCGACCACGGACGGCGTGGTCCGCGAGCCCTGCGCGTTGGCGATGACGGTGGGCTCACCGCCCTCGAGGATCGAGACGACGGAGTTGGTCGTCCCAAGGTCGATACCTACCGCACGTGCCATGAGTACGTCCTTGTAGTCAAAGTTGAGTCGGTCGGACTCAAGCTACGGATTCGTGTCGTCTTTGTCAAACGACTTGAGCCTACCCGACTCAACCCCTCTGAGCGTGAAACCATTCCCGGCAATCCGGGCAACAAGCAACGTGATTCCACACAACACGCGTAACGGGGGCGGACGCCCGGTGGTTCCACCCGATCGCGGGGCGGACCTGTTCGACCTGCACTTCGCCGAGATCCACCGGTACATCGCCCGCCGCCTCCCCGGGGACGTGGCCGACGACCTGGCCGCCGAGGTGTTCGTCACAGCCCTGGGCGGCGGCCATGACCCGTCCCTGGGCGAGGCCAGGCCCTGGCCGCTGCGAAGGCCAGGGCTGCGGGGGACGTGCCGGTCGCCGTGACGTACCTGCCGGGGAACGGCTGGACCGACGCGCGCCCGGCCGTCACCGAGAACTGCCGGCGCCTCGGACGCTAGGGCTTCGCGCCGTCCACGAGTTTGCGCTTGCCGAGGGCGTGCTTGAGCTTGACGGTCGTGGTCTTCTCCACGGCCAGCATGATGCAGGAGACGTTCTCGGCCTTGGGGGAGGTGCCCTCGTACAGGGTGATGGTGACCTTCTTGGCGGTCTCCTTGACCTTGACCCTGTCCAGCACGGTGCACGGCTCCACGCCCGACCACCAGGTGAGCTTGACCTGCTTGCCATGTGAGACGGGCGTGGCCTTGGTCCAGCGGGCCTTGTGCACGTTGATGGCGTCGCCGGTGGGCTTGACCGGCTCGGGGCCCTTGGTCGGGGCGGTGGTGACCGGTGTCACGGCGTGCTCGGCGGGCGCCTGCGGCAACGGACGGGCGGCCGGCGGCGATGTGGCACAACTCGTCGCGAGCACCAGAGAACCGGCGAGAAGAGTCGCTGTCGTCATTGTGCGCATATCCCTAAGACGAAAAGGGCAGGTCCGCGGTTCAGCGATATACCCAGGAAGTGGGCGGTTAGTGTGGGTCACGTGCTTCGTCAGGCAATGCTGGCCGTCTCCAAGAGCGAACGCGCCGAACGCGTCATCACCACATCGCCGCTGACCAGGGACGTGGTCAAGCGATACGTCGCCGACGACGTCGGCGGGGTCATCCGCGAGCTGTCCCACGAGGGCCTGCTCGTGACCGTCGACCACCTGGGCGAGGAGGTGACCGACAGGAGGCAGGCCGAGGCGGCCGTGCGCGAGTACCTGGCGCTCCTCGACCGGCTGCCGCCCGGCGGCGACGCCTCGGTCAAGCTGACCGCGCTCGGGCTGCGGCTGTCGGAACAGGTCGCGCTCGACAACGCGGCCACCATCTGCGAGGCCGCCGCGCCCCGCGGCATCACGGTCACGCTCGACGCCGAGGAGCACGACACGATCGGTGGCCTGCACTTCGTGCACGCCACCCTGCGCAAGGAGCATCCCGACGTCGGGATCGTGGTCCAGGCGTACCTGCCGGACGCGCTCGAACGCTGCGAGAAGCTGGTCGGCGCCCGCGTACGGCTCTGCAAGGGCGCCTACACCGCCCCCGGCGCGTACAGCAGGCCGGCCGACATCGACCGCTCGTTCGTCCGCTGCCTCAGGATCCTCATGGCGGGCACCGGCTACCCCATGATCGCCACGCACGACCCGAGGATGATCCAGATCGCCTCCACCCTGGCCGTGCTCGACGGCCGCGACCTGAACGGCTTCGAGTACCAGATGTTGTACGGCGTGCGCCCCCGCGAGCAGCGCCGCCTGGCCGGCCTCGGCGGCCAGGTGCGCGTGTACGTCCCGTACGGCGCCGACTGGTACGCCTACCTCATGCGCCGCCTGGCCGAACGCCCCCGCAACCTGGCGTTCTTCCTCAGATCGCTGCTGTCGGGAGGCTAGTAGGCTGGGCCGGCGTCCGTTCCCCTTCGAGAGGTCGAGATGATCGCGATTCTGGGCACCGGCAAGATGGGCGAGGCCCTGCTGTCCGGGCTGCTGCGCGCCGGGTTCGAGCCGGGCGACATCATGGCGACCAGCCGCAGGCCGGAGCGGGCTCAGGCGCTGCGCGAGACCTACGGCGTGCGCACGGTCGGCAACGCCGAGGCGGCCAAGGTGGCCGACACCCTCATCCTGGCCGTCAAGCCCCAGGACATGGCGACCCTGCTGGCCGAGATCGCCCCCTACGTCCCGGCCGACCGCCTGGTCATCACGGCGGCGGCCGGCATCACCACCGCGTTCGTGGAGCAGCGGCTCGGCGTCGAGGTGCCGGTGGTCCGGGTCATGTCCAACACGCCGATCAGGTTCGACGAGGCGATGAGCGTGATCTCGGCCGGCGCGCACGCGGGCGAGGAGCACCTGAAGCTCACCGAGGGCCTGCTCAAGCCGGTCGGCAAGGTGCTGCGCATCCCCGAGTCCCAGCAGGACGCCGCGACCGCGCTGTCCGGCAGTGGCCCCGCCTACTTCTTCTACCTGGTCGAGGCCATGGTCGACGCGGGCATCCTGCTCGGCATGCCGCGGTCCGCCGCGCTCGACATGGTCACCCAGTCGATCGTCGGCGCGGCCGTGATGCTGCGCGACTCCGGCGAGCACCCGGTGATCCTGCGGGAGGCCGTCACCTCGCCGGGCGGCACCACGATCGCGGCCATCGCCGAGCTGGAGCGCCACAGCGTGCGCGCCGCCTTCCTGGCCGCCATCGAGGCCGCCCGCGACCGGGGGCGCCAGCTCGCCTCGGGCTGACCGGCGTCCGGGGGAGCCCGGTCGCCGCACTCCGCGCCGCGTCCGGGCTCAGGCGTCCCGCCGCTGCATGAGGACGGCCCCCGCCACCACCGCGACGGCGACCCAGAGGAAGTAGACGCCGAGCCCGCTCCACGGCCCCAGCGGGTTGCCGGGCTGGTCCCGCACGACCTCCAGGCCGGCGTTGGTGGTGAAGTGGTCGGAGACGGCCTTGCCCCACCGGCCGGGCAGCGCGCCGGCGAGCTGCGGCAGCACCAGCATCAGCGCGATGGCCGAGACGAGCGCGCCCGGCGTGTGCCGGACCAGCGTGCCGAGCCCGAGCCCGAACAGGCCGCAGGCGGTGAGGTAGAGCCCCGCGCCGAGCACCGAACGCGCCGCCGCGCCCATGTCGACCGAGGCCGGCCGGGTGATCGCCAGGCCGACGGCCACCGCGGCGGCCGACGCGACCGTGCAGACGACCAGCGCCGTCACGGTGAACACCACGACCTTGCCGCCGAGCAGGCTCATCCGCCGCGGCACCGCCATCAGCGACGTGCGGATGCCGCCGGTCCGGTACTCGCTGGAGATCACCAGCACGCCCAGCGTGGCGATGGCCAGCGAGGCGAACATGATGCCGGTGAGGCTCGCCATGACGGCCTGGTCACCGGGGATGGGCCGCCCGTCGGCCGTGGCCTTGGACGCGACCGAGATGAGCGCGCCCAGGCCGATCATGAGCAGGGCGGTGACGGCGAGCGTCCACACCGTCGAAGGCACCGAACGGATCTTGGTCCATTCCGACCGCAGGATGTCTGTCATGACGAGTACTCCACACTGTCCTTGGTGAGCTCCATGTACGCCGCTTCGAGCGAGGGCTGCACGAACGTCAGCTCCTCCAGAGGGATCCCGGCCCGCGCGGTCAGGGTGCCGATCTCCAGCGTGCTCATCGCGGTGACGCGCAGGTGGTCCGCGTACAGGTCGCCCACCTTGACCAGGTCGGCGACCTCGGCCAGGCGCGGGGAGCGCACCCGTACGTAGCCCTGGGAGCTGCGCCCGATGAACTCCTGCACGCTCGTGTCGGCGATCAGCCGTCCCCGGCCGATGACGATCAGGTGGTCGGCCGTCTGGGCCATCTCGCTCATGAGGTGGCTGGAGACGAACACCGTCCGCCCTTCGGCGGCCAGCTTGCGCATGAACGTGCGGATCCACAGGATGCCCTCGGGGTCGAGCCCGTTGACCGGCTCGTCGAAGAGCAGGATCTCGGGGTCGCCGAGCAGCGCGGCCGCGATGCCCAGGCGCTGCGACATGCCGAGCGAGAAGCCGCCGATCCGCCGCCGCGCCACCTCGCGCAGGCCGACGGACTCCAACACCTCGTTCACCCGGCTCGCCGGGATGCCGTTGCTCTGGGCGATGGCCAGCAGGTGGTTGCGGGCGCTGCGGCCGCCGTGCACGGCCTTGGCGTCCAGCAGCGCGCCCACCTTGCGCAGCGGGTGCCGATGCTCCTGGTACGGCCGCCCGTCCACCAGCACGGACCCGCCGGAGGGCCGGTCGAGGCCCAGGATCATGCGCATGGTCGTGGACTTGCCGGCGCCGTTCGGCCCGAGGAACCCGGTCACCAGCCCGGGCTCGACGTCGAATGACAGGTCCGCGACGGCATGGGTGCCGCCGTAGCGCTTGCTCAGATTGGTTGCGCGAATCGCCGTCATGCACTCAAGCGTGCCGTCGGCAGGCCGCGTTTCTCTTCGGCCATGAGGACGTTCTTGCCGGGCGCGGCCTGGGAGCCTGGTCCTAGTCTCCAGGTTTGATCAGCGCCGCCTCGTACGCGACGATCACCGCCTGCGCCCGGTCCCTGACCTTGATCTTGGCGAACAGACTGGTCACGTGGTTCTTGACGGTCGAGGGGGAGACCGCCAGCTGTTCGGCGATCTCGGTGTTCGACCGGCCCCTGGCGATCAGGACGAGGATCTCCCGCTCGCGCTCGGTCAGCGCGTCCAGCACGGGCGGCGCGGGCGCGGCCGACGGACTCGACGCCCGGACGAACGTGCCGATCAGCCGGGTCAGCAGGCGCGGCGCGACCGCCGACTCGCCCCGGTGCACCACGCGGACGCCCTCGATCAGCTCCTCGGGGGAGACGTCCTTGGGCAGGAAGCCGTCGGCGCCCGCCCTGAGCGCCGCGACCACGTTCTCGTCCAGGTCGAACGTGCTCAGCGCGAGCACCCGCACGCCCGGCAGCTCCGAGGTGATCAGCTCGGTCGCGCGCACGCCGTCGAGCCCCGGCATGTGCAGGTCCATCAGCACCACGTCGGGCCGCAGCCGCCGGCTCAGGTCGACGGCCCGCTCGCCGTCGGCGGCCTCGCCCACCACGGACAGGTCCGGCTGCGCGTCGAGCATCAGCCTGAACCCCTTACGCACCAGCTCGTGGTCGTCGACCAGCAGCACCGTGATCATGTTGCCTCCAAGGGGATGCGGGCGTGCACCCGGAATCCTCCCCCGGGACGCGGGCCGGTCGAAAGCTGTCCGCCGCACAGCGCGACCCGCTCGGCCATGCCGCCCAGCCCGTACCCCGGCGCGCCGCCCTGCTGCGGCACGCCGTCGTCGAGCACCTCGACCTCGACCGCCTCGGACTCGTAGGCCAGGCGCACGCTGGCCCTGGCGCCGGCCGCGTGCTTGCGGGTGTTGGTCAGGGCCTCCTGCACGATCCGGTAGACGGCGTGGTCCACGGCGGAGGGCAGCGTCACCGGCTCGCCCGTGACGGTCAGGCTCGCGGGCAGCCCGGCGCTCCTGGCCTCGCCGATGAGCGCGGGCAGCCGGTCGGCCCCCACGCCGGTCGCGGCGTCCGGCCCGTCGTTGCCGTCGGCCCGCAGCACGTGGAGCAGCCTGCGCATCTCCGACATCGCCTGGCGGGCGGTCTGCTGGGCGCTCTCCAGCGCCTCGCGGGTGACCTCCTGCTCGGGCGCGAGGGTGGCCCGCGCGCCGCCGACCAGGGCGTTGATCACCGTGATGTGGTGCGCGACGACGTCGTGCAGCTCCCTCGCGATGCGCCGCCGCTCCGCCTGTACGGCCGCGTCGGCGGCCGTACGCCTGCCGCGTTCGTTCAGCTCGACCCTGGCCTTGACCAGCGCGCCGACCCCGGCCGGGATCGCGACGACGAAGGCGCCGGCCGCGAACTGGCCGATGCCCGGCCCCCTGATCTCCATCACCACGCCGTAGGCGACCATCCCCGTGACCGTCATGACCAGTGACGGACGGCCGGAGGAGTAGCGCGCCAGGCTGTAGAAGGCGATGGCCTCCGGGGCGCTGGCCGACGTCACCAGTCCGGCCGCGATGCCTATCACGTCGAGCGCCGTGACGGCCCCGGCCACCGGCACCGGCCTGCTCCGGCGGACGAGCAGCAGGACGCTGGTCAGCAGGAAGTGCGCGGACCCCAGCACCCCGTGGGCCCCCGTCTGGAGGGACGACAGGACCAGCCCGAGGCCCGCGAGCACGACGAGCACGACCACGATCGTGGTGTCGAAAACCCGGGGACGTCGGAAGAAATTAAAGATTCTGAGGAAAGGCCGCGCCAAGCGCACCATAAAACACTAAGTCACGAAATTTCCGATGCGACCGAGGCCGTCCCCGACGATCACCCGGGCTACAACGAGAAGAGGGCGCTGCGGTAACGTCGGCGCAAGGTGAGAGAACGCGCGAAGGGCGGGGCATGAGCCGAACGGCACGGGTCATCTGGGACGACGCTCTCACCTCCTACAATTTCGGCCCGAGCCATCCATTGGCCCCCATCAGGGTCGAGCTGACGATCGCGCTCGCCCGAGCTCTCGGCGTGCTCGACAAGGTCGAGATGGCCGGCTGCGCGCCCGCCGGCGACGACGAGCTGGCCATGGTGCACGACCGCGGCTACATCGAGGCCGTCAAGGGCGTCTCGGTCGCCGGCGTGCCCGACCTGCGGGCCGGGCTCGGCACCACCGACAATCCCGCCTTCAAGGGCGTGCACGAGGCGTCCGCGCTGATCGCCGGCGCGTCCCTGGCGGCGGCGCGCGCGGTCTGGGAGGGCGCGGCCGAGCACGCGGTCAACGTCGCGGGCGGGCTCCACCACGCCATGCCGGCCGCGGCCAGCGGCTTCTGCGTCTACAACGACCCGGCCCTGGCCATCGCCTGGCTGCTGGAGCAGGGTGCCACGCGGGTGGCGTACGTGGACGTCGACGTGCATCACGGCGACGGCGTGCAGGCCGTCTTCTACGACGACCCCCGCGTGCTGACGATCAGCCTGCACGAGAGCCCGCGCACGCTGTTCCCCGGCACCGGCTTCCCCCAGGAGACCGGCGCGGACGGTACGGCCGTCAACGTGGCGCTCCCGGCCGGCTGCGGCGACTCCGGCTGGCTGCGCGCCTTCCACGCGGTCGTGCCGCCGCTGCTGCGCGAGTTCGGCCCCGAGATCATGGTCACCCAGCACGGCTGCGACAGCCACGCGCTCGACCCCCTCGCCAACCTCATGCTCAGCATCGACGGCCAGCGCGCCGCCTACGCCGCCCTGCACGGGCTGGCGCACGAGACGGCGGGCGGCCGGTGGATCGCGGTGGGCGGCGGCGGCTACGAGCTCGTCCAGGTCGTGCCGCGCATCTGGACGCACCTCATCGCCGAGGCCGCCGGCCACCCGGTCGATCCGGCCACGCCCACCCCCGACGCCTGGCGCCAGTACGTCAGGGAGCGCACCGGCGAGGCGCCCCCGCTGACCATGACCGACGGACGAAACCCGGAATTTCACGACTTCTCCGGCGGTTATGACCCAGCGGACCCCATCGACCGTGCGGTCATGGCGACCCGGCACGCGGTGTTCCCTCTGCACGGCCTCGACCCGATGCCCTGACGACGCTTGACGTCCTCGATGCCCCTGATGAGGAAGACCTGTGCTGAGCCGCGACGAACTCCGCCGACACCTGACCCAAAGCCGCATCGCCGGTGACGTCGCGACGTCGCGCGAGAACAACCTCGACCACTACAGCTCGCTGGCCAACCGCGACCCCTACTACATGCTCGGCCTGACGTTCGAGCAGCCGTGGTCGTTCCGGGACGTCCTCGACCTGATGGCCAAGTCGGCCGGCGTGGTCGCCGATCCCGGCCACCGCCGGGGCCAGGACACCATCGACCCCGACCTGACGATCGACGCGATCGACGCCATGGCCGAGCGCGTCGCGTCCGTGTTGTCGCGGCCGGCCCCGCGCGTGCTGTTCGCCACCGGGCACCCGACCGGGCTGCTCGCCGTCCACCTGCCGCTGGCCAGGTTCGCCGTCGAGCGCGGCGCGACCCTGCTCACCCCGGCCGAGGGCTGGACGTACGCCGGCTCGGACTTCGGCCGCCCGCGCCGCCTGCGCTACCTCCAGGACGTCGCCATGCTCGACGACCGCGGCGGCTTCGTGCACACCCACGACTCGGCCCCGATGCGGCACATGCTCGACGAGCTCGAAGGCGAGCTGCCCGACCTGGTGATCGCCGACCACGGCTGGGCGGGAGCGGCGGGCGAGGCGGGCGTGCCGACGGTGGCCTTCGCCGACAGCAACGACCCCGGCCTGTTCCTCGGCGAGGCCGAGGGAAAGATCGACGTGGTCGTGCCACTCGACGACAATGTGCTACCGCGCTATTACACTCCGCTGACCGAGCGATTGGTCACTCTGGTCTCACGAGCCCTTTGAGTCGAAAACGGCCCTCCCCATACCGTCTTTTCGCGCCTGCATTCCAAGGGGCTCGCTGTCCCTTTGCCAACTTTTGATGGTGCTTGGGCGACTCTTATGTGTGGCAACTTGGACAGTTCCAAGGTCCAGGCGAGGTGCTCGGCCCGGCTGCTAACCAGCGACTTTACTGGTCCGGCTGACAGGTGGCTCCGAAGACTGAGAAAATAGGGGGTTTGCGCACCCGGAGTCCCGACTTACGCTGACGGCAGTACACGTGCGTGAGCAATGGCACCAGTGGGGATAACCCGGAAACACGTGCGGAAGAGGCGTCCGATGGGTGCAGGCGAAAGACCTCTCAGCGAGGTGAAGTTCCTGACCGTGGCTGAAGTGGCGACGGTCATGAGGGTGTCCAAGATGACGGTGTACCGGCTCGTCCACTCAGGTGAGCTGCCGGCCATCCGAGTAGGCCGGTCGTTCAGAGTGCCCGAGCAGGCGGTCCACGACTATCTGCGGGAGGCCTACATCGAGGCAGGTTGAAGTAGCGGCGCGCCCGAACGCGCCGTGAATTCGGTCGCGGGAGAAGCCCGGCCTGCGCACCAAAAGGCCGGGCTCTCACCCCCCCCAAGGGGCGATCTACCTCGGATCGCCGGTAGTCTGTCACCCGGTGTGCGCTCGCACATCGATTCAGACTTGCTATCAGTACCTGGGGGTCCCGTGGGCTCTGTGATCAAGAAGCGCCGCAAGCGGATGGCCAAGAAGAAGCACCGCAAGCTGCTCAAGAAGACGCGCATCCAGCGGCGCAACAAGAAGTAACCGACGCAGCTGCGAGGCGCTGATGACCCACACCGTGCTTGTCACCGGGGTCTCGCGCCACATAGGCGCCCGGGTGGCGAGCGTCCTCGCGGCTGACCCGCATATCAGCCGCGTCATCGGAGTGGACACCGTGCCGCCCCCCTCGCTGACGCGGGACGGCGGCATCACTCTGGGCCGGACGGAGTTCGTCCGGGTCGATCTACGCAGCCCCGACATCGCTCAGGTGATCGCGGCCGCGGACATCGACACCGTTGTGCACATGAGCCTCGTCAGCGCTCCGTCCAAGAGCGACGGCAGGGCGGCCATGAAGGAGCACAACGTCATAGGCACCATGCAACTGCTCGGTGCCTGCCAGCGGTCGTCGACCGTGCGGCGCGTGGTGGTGCGCTCCACCACCGCCGTCTACGGCTCGTCCCCGCGCGATCCGGCGGTGTTCACCGAGGACCTGGAGCCGCACGTCGGTCCCGTCCACGGCTACGCCAAGGACGCGGCCGAGGTCGAGGGCTACGTGCGCGGTTTCGCGCGCCGCCGGCCCGACGTGACGGTGTCGCTGCTGCGCTTCGCCAACTTCATGGGTCCGGGCGTCGACTCGCCGCTCACGCGTTACTTCGTCCAGCCCGTCCTGCCGACGGTGTTCGGCTTCGACCCGCGGTTGCAGTTCGTCCATGAGGACGACGCGGTCGAGGTGTTGCGCAGGATGGCGAACGAAGACCACCCCGGCACGTTCAACGTGGCCGGGGCAGGCGTGTTGCTGCTGTCGCAGTGTGCGCGCCGGGCGGGCCGGGTGTCGCTGCCGCTGTTCTCGCCCGTCTTCCGCGCGCTCGGCAACACCGTGCGCCGGCTGGGCCTCGTCGAGTACTCGCCCGAGCAGCTGCGGCTGATGAGTTACGGCCGGGCGGTCGACACCGCCGGCCTGGAGGCCGAGCTCGGCTGGCGGCCCAAGTACACCACCGCGGCGGCCTTCGACGACTTCCTGCGTTCACGGGGTATGCATCCGCTCGGAGGTGTGCGCCCGTGAGCGTGCCGCACGAGGAAGAGGAGGGCCGCGTGATCCCGATCAGCTCCGCGCCTTCCTTCGAGGAGTCCGACCCGGAGCCCGAACCGCTGGCCCGGCTGCTGGCGTTCCTACGCCGGCGCCTCACCGGCGAGTACGACGTCGACGAGTTCGGCTACGACCCCGAGCTGACCGACAAGGTGCTCCTTGAGCTGATCAGGCCGCTCTACCACCACTGGTTCAGGGTGGAGACGGCCGAGCTGAAGAACGTGCCCGCCGAGGGCGGCGCGCTGGTGGTGGCCAACCACTCGGGCACGCTGCCGGTCGACGCGCTCATGATGCAGGTCGCGCTGCACGACGAGGCGGGGCGGGCCGTCCGCCTGCTCGGGGCCGACCTGGTCTACCAGCTCCCGCTGCTCGGTCAGCTGTCCCGCAAGACCGGCCACACGCTGGCCTGCCGCGAGGACGCCGACCGGCTGCTGCGCAAGGGCGAGCTGGTCGGCGTGTTCCCCGAGGGGTTCAAGGGCGTCGGCAAGCCGTTCTCCGAGCGCTACAAGCTGCAGCGGTTCGGCCGGGGCGGGTTCGTGGCCTCGGCGATCCGCGCGGGCGTGCCGATCGTGCCCACGGCCATCGTGGGGGCCGAGGAGATCTATCCGAAGATCGGCGACCTGAAGTTCTTGGCCCGCATTCTCGGCGTCCCCTACCTGCCGATCACGCCGTTCTTCCCGCTGCTCGGGCCGCTCGGGCTGGTGCCGCTGCCGTCGAAGTGGATGATCCAGTTCGGCGAGCCGATCCGCACCGACGAGTACGAGCCCGCCGCGGCCGACGACCCGATGCTGGTGTTCAACCTGACCGACCACGTGCGCGAGGTCGTCCAGCAGATGCTCAACGAGTTGCGTCTGCGCAGGGGGCCGGCCTTCCCGCCGTTCCTGTGAGGGTGCAACCGGTCGCGCGCGGCCGGTGTTCTGAGGGTGTAGTCACTGACACCCGAGAGGAACCTCTTCGATGGATCTCCAGCTTTCCGGCCGTGTGGCCGTCGTCACCGGCGCGTCCAAGGGCATCGGCCTGGCCGTCGCGCGCACCCTGGCGGAGGAGGGCGCGCACGTCGTGGCGGCCTCGCGTACCGCGCCCGACGCCAAGGTGACGCACGTCGCGGTGGACCTGATGGACCCGCAGGCGCCCGCCCAGGTGATCGCCCGCGCCGTCGAGGAATTCGGCGGGGTGGACATCCTGGTCAACAACGCCGGCGGCCCGCCCCCCGGCGTGACGCTGCCCCGGATCGGGTTCATGGCGCCGGGCGACGACGACTGGCAGGCCATGTTCGAGTTCAACCTGTTCTCGGCCGTACGCATGATCCGCGCGGCCGTGCCCCTCATGGTGGAGCGCGGCGGCGGCTCGATCGTGAACATCTCCTCCGGCTCGGCCCGCCAGCCCGGGGCCATGAACGTGGACTACGGCGCGGCCAAGGCCGCCATGAACCACGTGAGCAAGGCCGTCTCCGAGGAGTACGGCGCGCAGGGCGTCCGGGTGAACACGATCTCGCCCGGCCCGGTGCTCACCGACTGGTGGACCAAGGACGGCGGCGCCGCCGACGTCATCGCCGGGATGGCCGGGGCGTCGAAGGAGGACGTGATCGCCCAGGTCGCCCCCGGCATGATGAAGCTGGCCACCGGACGCTTGGTTAGCCCGCAGGAGATCGCCGACATGGTCGCCCTGCTGGTCTCGCCACGCTCGGGCAGCACGACCGGCGCCGACATCGCCGTGGACGGCGGCTTCCTGAAGGAGATCTGAACCCTCCTGGCGGGTTGTGGCAAGACATCCGTGACTGATTCCCCACAGAAGGGCGGAGATGATCACGCAACCCGCCACCAGAGGGGCGGACTCGGAGCTGGTGAGCGCCTCCCTGACGGAACCGGAGGCGTTCGCCGAGTTGTTCGACCGCTACTCCGCCATGCTCTACCGGTACGTCTCCAAGCGCCTCGGCCCCGAACCCGCCGAGGACCTCGTCGGTGAGACGTTCCTCGTCGCCTTCTCCCGCAGGAAGAGCTACGACCTGTCGTACCCCGACGCCAGGCCGTGGCTCTTCGGGATCCTCACCAAGCTCATCTCCCGCCACCACCGCAAGGAGGCGGCGCGCTACCGGGCGTTCCTGCGTGCCCCCGTCGATCAGGACGTGGAGTCGCCCGCCGACCGCGTCGCCGCCGGGGTCACCGCGCAGGCCGCCGGTCCCCGTCTGGCGGGCGCCCTGGCCGCGCTTCCCGCCAAGGACCGGGACGTGCTGCTGCTGATCGCCTGGGGCGACCTCACCTACGAAGAGGCCGCCCAGGCGCTCGGCATCCCGATCGGAACCGTGCGCTCCCGCCTCAACAGGGGCAGGCGGAAGGTACGGGCCGCGCTCGGCGACACCAACCCCATGCTGGAGGAGGAGTGACCATGGACGACCTGAGGATGCTCCGCGACCTCGGCGGGGCTCTGGAGCACGAGCCGCCCGCGACGCTCGTCCGCCAGCGCGAACGCCTGCTGCGGGAGCGCCCGCGCCGCAGGTGGACGCCCTTCTGGATGGCCGGGCTCGTCGCCGTGGGCACGGCCGCCGCCGTCGCCGTGCCGACCCTGCTGGTCAACGGCAACACCGTGGCCGCGCCTTCGGCGGGCACGCGGCCGGCCGACATGAGCGGCGCCCGCAACATCCTGGTGATCGGCTCGGACACGCGTGACGGGCCGGGCAACGCCAAGTACGGCCCCGCCTTGGCCAGGACCCCCGACAAGGGCGGCAGGCGCTCCGACACCATCCTGCTCGTGCACGTGCCCGCCGACCGGGGCAAGGCCGTCGGGGTCAGCGTGCCGCGCGACTCGCTGGTGCAGATCCCGTCGTGCGGGTCGTCCCCGGCGAGACGGGACATGATCAACTCGGCGTACAACACCGGGGGAGCGGGCTGCCTGAGGAAGACGCTGGAGAAGCTGACCGACGTCCGCATCGACCACACGGTCGAGGTCGACTTCGCCGGCTTCAAGGGCATGGTGGACGCGCTCGGCGGCGTGGAGATCAGGCTCAGGACGCCCGTGGACGACAAGGCGTCGAAGCTGAAGCTGCCCGCGGGCAAGGTCATGCTCCACGGCGAGAGCGCCCTCGGCTACGCCCGCCTGCGCCGCTACGGCGACGGCTCGGACGTCCAGCGCATCAAGCGGCAGCAGATCCTGCTGCTGGCGATGCTGAAGAAGGCGAGGAGCCTGGGCTCCGACCCGGCCCGGCTGAGCGGCTTCCTCGGCGTGGTACGCACGTCGGTCAGGACGGACCTGAGGCTCGACTCCATGATCGAGCTGGCCAGGACCACGTCCGCGACGCAGATGTCGTTCGTCACCGTGCCGTGGAAGCCGGCCGAGGACGACCCGAACCGGATCGAGTGGCGGCAGCCGGAGGCCGCGAAACTGTTCGAGCGCCTGCGATAGGCGGGGCGGCGGGCTAGTGGGAGCGGTAGTGCCTGCGCAGGGCGATGCCCGCCGCGACGCCGCCCGCGATCGCGCCGAGCCCGGCCGCGATCGGCAGGGCCGTCATGGTGGCCTTGCGGCCGGTGCGGAAGTCCTTGACCGGCCAGTCGTGCTTCCTGGCGTGCTCGCGCAGCTCGCTGTCGGGGTTGATCGCCACCGCGCTTCCGACCAGCGACAACATCGGCAGGTCGTTGGCCGAGTCGCTGTAGGCCGTGCAGCGGGTCAGGTCGAGCCCCTCGCGGCGGGCCAGCGCGCGCACCGCCTCGGCCTTGGCCGGGCCGTGGAGCAGGTCGCCCACCAGGTGGCCGGTGTAGATGCCTCCGGCGGTCTCGGCGACCGTGCCGAGCGCGCCGGTGAGGCCGAGCCGCTGGGCGATGACGCGGGCCAGCTCGACGGGCGTGGCCGTGACGAGCCAGACGCGCTGGCCGGCGTCGAGGTGGCTCTGCGCGAGCGCGCGCGTGCCGCCCCAGATGCGGTCGGCCATGACCTCGTCGTAGATCTCCTCGCCGAGGTGGACGACGTCGTCGACCTTGGCGCCCGCGACGAAGGCGAGCGCGGTCTCCCGGGCGACCGCGATGTGCTCGGGGTTCTCGTTGCCCCGCAGCCGGAACACGGCCTGGCCCACGGCGAACTTCAGCAGGTCGGAGGTGGTGAACATGCCGCGCGTGGCGAGACCGCGGGCGAAGTGGTAGATGGACGCGCCGCGCATCATGGTGTTGTCGACGTCGAAGAAGGCCGCCGCCTCCAGGTCGGGCTGGACCGGCTCGGCGGGCGCGACGGTGACCGCCGCCCGCGCCGCGGCCTCGCCGGCGGCCTCGGCCCCAACCTCGTGTCGTCGTCGCATTAGCCGCCACATGCGGTTCAGCTTACCGAGCCGGCGCCACGAGCCCCTCGATGTAGTCGAGGTAGCCCGCGGCCTGTCCCTTCTGGGCCTCGTTGAGCTGGTCCAGCATCGGCTCGACCACGTCCCGCTGCTTCTGGGCGAACTTCTTGATCTTGGACGAGCGGGGCTGCGTACGCGTCAGCCGGCTGATGCCGGAGCGGGTGGAGTCCTCCATGTCCTTGAGCGTCTCGCCGACCAGCGGGCTGTCGGTGGACGAGCCGAGCAGGCTGGCGACCTCCTTGGCGCGGGTCTCGGCCGAGGCCAGCTCGCGCTCGCCGCGTTCGGCGTCGTCGGCGCTCAGGTGCACGAGGGTGCTCTCCGCGGCCCTCTTGAGCGGGTACAGCGTGTCGCCCGGGACCGCCTGGTACGTGGCGAAGGCGGCGATCACCATGACCCCCGCCAGGCCGAACGTGGCGAGCTGGGACAGCGGCGGACGGCGGCGCCGTACGGGCGGACGGGCCGGGCCGGGCGCGCGTTCCTCGCCGGGGGCCGACAGCAGCAGGCGGCCGGAGACCAGGTCCTCGCGCAGGCGCTCGCGGAAGGCCGGCTCCGGCCCGCCGCCCAGGGACGGGTCCCGCAGCTCCGTGAGACGCTCGATGACGAGCTCCCGCCGTCTGCGCGCCCTACTCATGACAGCTCCCTGAGGGATCCAGCCGTGACAACTGGCCTAACGAGGTGCGGGTGGGGGAGGTTACGCCAGGTCGTGCTTGAGTGCCCTGGCGAGCGTTCGAATGGCTCGAAACTGCAGCGCTTTGATCGCTCCACTCTTCTTCCCCATGATCAACGCGGTTTCCGCGAGCGAGAGGCCGTGCAGGAAGCGCAGCACCACGCATTCCTGCTGGTCGGGATTGAGATCGCGGACGGCGCGCAGCACCCGGTCGTTCATGATGGCCGTGACCACCGCGTTCTCCGGGATGTGCGAGCCTTCGAGCGGTACGTCGATCAGCTCCCCCGTCGGGATCTCCAGTCGGTAGCGGCCGGACTTGAAGTGGTCGGCGACCAGGTTCCTGGCGATGGTGACGAGCCAGGCGCCGAAGTCGCGGCCCTGCCAGGTGAAGTCGACGATCCTGCGCAGCGCGCGCAGGAAGGTCTCGCTGGTGAGGTCCTCGGCGAGCTGGTGGGAGCCGACCCGGAAGTAGATGTAGCGGTAGACCAGGTCCACGTAGCGGTCATAGAGCGTGCCAAAGGAGTCCGTGCATCCGTTCTTGGCGTGCAGCACCAGCGTGCGGATGTCGTCGGGCACTTCTTCGCGCACGCCAAGCTCGCCCGTCCGGGCAGGTCCTGCGACCGCTGGAGCAAGCAGCCCGGCGAACGGCCACGAATCAGGCATCCGGTATCCCTAGGGGTAAGGGGTGCGGCGTGCTCGAATACTCTAGAAATCAACTGGAAATTCCACAATCCACGCCTGCTGGCATGGCTACGAGTAATCGCCCTATACCGTATAGGCGCCTACCCCACAGCCTGCGGCGAAGCCCCTCATGGTGCGCCTGTTTCCTCTTCGGCTACCGGCCGGGAGGCATCGTCCGGCAGCATTGGAGTCACCATGGAGATCCTCGTTGCTGTCATAGCCCTTGCCGGTGCGCTCCTCGCCGCTGTCGCGACCGGAGCCCTGATCCGCCGGCTGCGCGACGAGCCCGAGGGGTGGTTGATCGCCTGGACCGTTGCAGCCGGAGCCCTGTGCCTGTCGCTGGCCGTGGTCGGCATCGGCCACGTCCTGGGCTTCGGGCCGGTCACGTTCCGGATCTACCAGGTGACGGGGTCGCTGCTCGCGCCGCTCTGGCTGGCCGTGGGCCTGATCCAGCTCTTGGCGGACAAGGCGCCGCCGAGGTTCCTCGCGTGGCTGTTCGGCATCGCGCTCACCGTCGTCTCCGTCGCGATCCTGACCTTCGACCCGCTCAGGTCCACCGACCTGGGCAAGACGCTGCCGTCCGGCTCGGCCCTGTGGGGGCTCATCCCCGACTACCTGCTCATCGGCGTGCACGCGATCGACGTGCTCGTCCTGCTGGCGTGCGTGGTGGTGGCCGCGCTCAAGTGGCGCGGCGGCGACGAGTACGACACCGACAACCTGCACGCGGTCCTGGTCATCGCGCCGTCGAGCGTCGCCCTGGTGGGCGCCATGCGGTTCGCGGTCCCGCCGCTGTTCACCACGGCGCTGCTCGCGGTGGGCGCGGCGGCGATCTGGTACACCGTGCTGCGCCCGCTGGCGCCGTACGAGGACGACGACGAGGACGAGCTGGAGGCGCCGCACGAGGACCACGAGCGCCGGCCGGGCCGCAGGGTCGCGCCGGAGCCCGTGCCGGCCGCCGAGCCGCCTCCCGTGGCGCCCCCGCGCCGCTCGCCCGGCCTGGGCGACCTGGTGGCCGAGTACCGGGCAAGCGACCAGCAGGTCGACTACGCCGCCCGAATGGGGGCCGCCCCCGAAGCCGGCCCCGGGACCGGCTACATCATGAACGGCTCCCCGCCCCCGCGCATGGACACCTCCCCGCGCATGGACGCCCAGCCCCAGCGGCCCGACTACGCGATGCCCGGCACCGGCGTGGTCTACCCGGGCGCCGAGCTGTTCAGCCCGGCGCAGCCGCAGCAGGGCGGCGGCAGGCCCGCACCCAGCATCTTCGGCCTGCTCACCGTCTTCACGATCATGGACGGCGCCGGCGACGCGTTCGACCGCCTGGCCGAGGCCACCGTCGAGGCCGTGCGCCGCGGCGAGCCCGACACGCTCGTCTACGCCTGCCACGCCGTCAAGTCGGCCCCGCTGCAGCGCATCGTCTACGAGCTCTACCGGGACGAGGTCGCCTACCGCGACCACCAGCGCCAGCCGCACGTCGAGCGCTTCCTCAGCGAGCGTCAGGCGATGGTCCTGGCCACCAACGTCATCGAGCTCAACGTCAACGCCGCGAAGGTGGTGCCCCTGCCCACCGTGATGTTCTAGGCCAGGGCGGCGCGCAGGCGGGTCTCGTCGACCCGCCAGAAGTCGTGCTGGACGCCGTCGATCAGCGTCACCGGGATCATCTCCCAGTACTTCTCCCTGAGCTCCTCCGAGGAGTCGATGCTGACCTCCTCCCACGGCACACCCAGCTCTCCGGCCACCCTGGCGATGACCGCGCGGGCGTCGTCACAGAGGTGGCAGCCGGGCTTGCCGAGCAAGGTGATGCGATGCATGTCCCCAACGGTAGCGCCCCTACTTTGTGCATCGGTTCACAAAGGGATTAACCTGAAAGACGGTTCTAATCCGTTCACGCGGTCCCCACCGCCCGTTCCCTGGAGCTCCGGCACGTGAAGAGCCCGTCCCAATCCCGTGACCGCGGCATCCCCGAGGCGACGGTCGCCAGGCTTCCGTTGTACCTCCGGGCGCTGCACGGGATGGCGGAGCGCGGCGTGGCGACCGTGAGCTCGGAGGACCTGGCCGTGGCCGCGGGCGTGAACTCGGCCAAGCTCCGCAAGGACCTGTCACACCTCGGCTCGTACGGCACCCGCGGCGTAGGCTACGAGGTGGAGTACCTCGTCTACCAGATCTCCCGCGAACTCGGTCTGACCCAGGACTGGGCGGTCGCGATCGTCGGAGTCGGCAACCTCGGCCGCGCCCTGGCGAACTACGGCGGTTTCGTCTCCAGGGGCTTCCGCGTGGCCGCGCTCTTCGATGCCGACCCCGAAGTCGTGGGCGACACCATCGCGGGGTTGAATGTGGAGCACATCGACGAACTGGAAGCCGTCATCAAGCGGCGTGGAGTCTCGATCGTGGTACTGGCGACACCGGCGGCAGCGGCGCAGGAAGTGTGCGATCGTGTTGTCGCCGTGGGCGTGACCAGCATCCTGAACTTCGCCCCAGTCGTCCTCACCGTTCCGGACACAGTCGACGTCCGGAAGGTCGATCTGTCAATCGAACTGCAGATTCTCGCGTTCCACGAGCAACGCAAGGCGGGGGGGCCACTCATGGCGGTGGACGGTCAATGAGTGTTCTGGCGATCGGACTCAGCCACCGGACCGCTCCGGTGGCTCTTCTGGAACGCGTCTCGGTGACCGGCGACGCGCTGGTCAAGCTGCTGCACGACGTGCAGCAGGACACCAGCGTCGCGGAGGCCATGGTGATCTCGACCTGCAACAGGGTCGAGATCTACGTCACGGTCGACCGCTTCCACGCGGCCGTCACCTCGATCAGCGGGCTGCTGGGCGTTCACTCCGGCGTGCCGGCCGACGAGCTGACCCCGCATCTCTACGTGCACTACGAGGAGCGGGCCGTCGAGCACCTGTTCTCGATGGTGTGCGGCCTCGACTCCATGGCCATCGGCGAGGGCCAGATCCTGGGGCAGGTCCGCCAGGCGCTCAAGCTCGCCCAGAAGCACGGCACGGTCGGCGCGACCCTCAACGAGCTGACCCAGCAGGCGCTGCGCGTCGGCAAGCGCGCCCACGCCGACACCGGCATCGACCAGGCGGGCCCCTCGCTGGTCTCGGCGGGCCTCGCGCTCGCGGGCGACCTGGCCGGGCGGCGGGCGCTGGTGGTGGGCGCGGGCTCGATGAGCTCGCTGGCCGCCGTCACGCTGCAGCGC
Source organism: Nonomuraea sp. NPDC052265 (assembly GCF_044547985.1). Lineage (NCBI taxonomy): Bacteria > Bacillati > Actinomycetota > Actinomycetes > Streptosporangiales > Streptosporangiaceae > Nonomuraea > Nonomuraea sp. NPDC052265. Next base: position 45,322 of record NZ_JBIUBJ010000008.1, on the reverse strand, counting down.
GCCGGGGTCACCGACATCGTCGTGGCCAACCGCACGTACGAGCGGGGCGCGCGGCTGGCCGACTCGGTCGGCGGCCGGGCCGTCGGGTTCGCCGCCGTGCGCGAGGAGCTGGCGGGCACCGACATCGTGATCACCTGCACCGGCGCGGGGCGGCACGTCATCACCCCGGATATGCTGACCAGAGGCGCGTTCCTGCTGGACCTGGCGCTGCCGCACGACATCGACCCGGCCGTGCGCGAGGTGCCCGGTGTCACGCTGGTCGACCTGGAGACGATCCAGGAGTCCGGCATCGGCTCGAACGGCGGCGACGCCGTCGAGTCTGTGCGCGCGCTCGTGGCCGAGGAGCTCAACGCCTACCTCGACGCCGCCCGCGCCGCCCGCGTCACCCCGACCGTGGTGGCGCTGCGCAGCAAGGCGGCGGGCGTGGTCGAGTCCGAGCTCGGCCGCCTGATGATGCGCATGCCCGATCTCGACGACAAGGCCAGGGACGAAATCGCCATGACCGTGCAGAGGGTCGTTGACAAACTGCTTCACGAGCCGACTGTGCGTGTCAAGCAGCTCGCCGCCGGTCCAGGGGGCGATCATTATGCGGAAGCCCTGCGTGAATTGTTCGATCTCGATCCGAAGATGCCCGCGGCCGTGAGGGAGGTGGAGCTGTGAACCTGCGGTTGGGGACCCGCCGCAGTGTGCTGGCGACCACGCAGTCCCAGATGGTGGCCGACGACCTCACCGGGCGTACCGGGCTTCCGGTCGAGCTCGTGGGCGTGACCACCTTCGGCGACGTGACCAAGGCCCACCTGGCGCAGCTCGGCGGCACCGGCGTGTTCGTCAGCGCGCTGCGCGACAAGCTGGTCGAGGGCGAGATCGACTTCGCCGTCCACTCGCTGAAGGACCTGCCGACCAAGCAGGACCCGCGCTTCACGCTGGCCGCGCTCCCCGAGCGCCACGACCACCGCGACGCGCTGGTCGGCTCGCACAAGTTCGCCGACCTGCCCGCCGGGGCCAGGGTCGGCACGGGCTCGCCGCGCCGGGTCGCCATGCTGAGCGCGCTCCGCCCCGACCTGGAGTACGTCCCGATCCGCGGCAACGCCGACACGCGCATCGGCAAGATCGCCGCGGGCGAGCTCGACGCCGTCGTGCTGGCCACCGCCGGGCTGACCAGGCTCGGCCGCGGCGGCGAGATCGCGCAGATCTTCGAGGTCGAGGAGCTGCTGCCCGCCCCCGGCCAGGGCGCGCTCGCCGTGGAGTGCCTGGCCGGCCGTACCGACCTGGTCGAGACCCTGGCCGTGCTCGACGACCCGCGCACGCGCAGCGCGGTGACCGCCGAACGTGCCGTGCTGTCCGCACTGGAGGCCGGCTGCGCCGCCCCCGTGGGTGCTTTCGCGGCCGATGACGGGCACACTCTGAACCTGACCGCCGTGGTCGTCTCCATCGACGGCCGCGAAGCGGTCCGCAAGTCCGCCGCCGGCTCTCCTTCGGAGGCTGCACAGCTGGGCCGCCTCCTGGCGGCCGAGATGATCGCCGAAGGGGCCGACAGATTGATGGGGGAGCATTCCCATTGAGCTCCGATAGTCCAACCTCCGGTTTCGTCGCCTTCGTGGGGGCGGGTCCCGGTGACCCCAACCTGCTGACGCTCCGCGCCGCCGAACTCCTCGGCAAGGCGGACGCCGTCGTGCTCGACGACGAGCAGTTCGGCCCGCTGCTCAAGCACTGCCGCGAGGGCGTCGAGGTCGCCGAGGGCGACTACGTCCAGCGGGCCAAGGCCGGTCAGCTCGTGGTGCGCCTGTGCGCGGGCGACCCCATGTTGTTCTCCTCGATCGACGACGAGGTCGCGGCCTGCGTGGCGGCGGAGGTGGACTTCGAGATCGTGCCCGGCGTGCCGCCCGCGACCGCGGTGCTCACCTACGCCGGCATCCCGGCGGCCACGGCCGTTCCCGAGTTCCGCGTCGTCGACGCCGCTCAGGAGCAGGACTGGTCGTCCCACGCCGCCACCCGCGGCACGCTGGTGATCTACAACGGCATCACCGAGGCCGTCGCCATCGGCAAGGCGCTGATCGCCGGCGGCAAGCCCGACTCCACGCCCGTCGCGGTCAGCAGCGGCGGCACCACCACCGAGCAGTACACCGTCGTGTCCTCGCTCGGGCGGCTGCAGGCCGACCTCAAGCACGCCGGGTTCACCGAGCCCGCGCTGATCGTGGTCGGCGAGGCCGTGGGGCAGCGCGACAGGTTGTCGTGGTTCGAGACCAAGCCGCTGTTCGGGTGGCGGGTGCTGGTGCCGCGTACCAAGGAGCAGTCGCGCAGCCTGTCCGAGCAGCTCATGGCCTACGGCGCGGTGCCCGAAGAGGTCCCGACCATCTCGGTCGAGCCGCCGCGCACGCCGCAGCAGATGGACCGCGCCATCAAGGGCCTGGTCACCGGCCGCTACGAGTGGGTGGCCTTCACCAGCGCCAACGCCGTCAAGGCGGTGCGCGAGAAGTTCGAGGAGTACGGGCTCGACGCGCGGGCCTTCGCCGGGCTCAAGGTGGCCGCCGTGGGCGAGGCCACCTCCCGTGCCCTGGTCGAGTTCGGCGTGAAGCCCGACCTGCTGCCCTCGGGGGAGCAGTCCTCCGAAGGGCTCGTGGCCGAGTGGCCTCCCTACGACTCGATGCTCGACCCGATCAACCGGGTGCTGCTGCCGCGGGCCGACATCTCGACCGACACGCTGGTGGCCGGGCTCACCGAGCTGGGCTGGGAGTGCGACGACGTGACGGCGTACCGGACGGTGCGCGCCGCGCCGCCGCCCGCGCCCATCCGCGAGGCGATCAAGGGCGGCGGGTTCGACGCCGTGCTGTTCACCTCGTCCTCCACCGTGCGGAACCTGGTCGGCATCGCGGGCAAGCCGCACAACGTCACCGTGATCGCGGTGATCGGGCCGCAGACGGCCAAGACGGCCGAGGAGTTCGGGCTCCGGGTCGACGTCATGTCCGACAAGCCATCCGCATCCGCCTTGGCCGCAGCGCTGGCCGAGTTCGGTGCCAAGCAGCGCCAGGCGGCCGTGGCCGCGGGTGACAGCCCGCGCAAGCCCTCCCAGAACCGCCGTGGCGCCAGGAAGAGAGCCAAGTGAGCGCCCAGTTCCCCGTCGCACGTCCCCGGCGTCTGCGCCGCAACCCGGCGCTGCGCCGGATGGTGTCGGGCACCCGGCTGCACGCCGCGGACCTGATCCTGCCGATGTTCGTCAAGGAGGGCATCGACGAGCCGCAGCCGGTGGCGTCGATGCCGGGCGTGTTCCAGCACACCCGCGACTCGCTGCGCAAGGCCGCGCACGACGCGGCCGAGGCGGGCGTGGGCGGCCTGATCCTGTTCGGCATCCCGGCGGTCAAGGACGCGACCGGATCGGCGGCCGACGACCCCGACGGCATCCTCCAGGTCGCGCTGCGCGAGGTGAACGCCGAGGTCGGCGACGCCCTCGTGGTCATGGCCGACACCTGCCTCGACGAGTTCACCGACCACGGACACTGCGGGATCCTGACCCCGTCCGGCGATGTCGACAACGACGCCACGCTTGAGCGCTACGCCTCGATCGCGGTGGCCCAGGCGGCCGCCGGCTCCCAGATGGTCGCGCCGAGCGGCATGATGGACGGCCAGGTCGGCGCCATCCGGACCGCGCTCGACGGCGCCGGCTACGCCGACGTCCCGATCCTGGCCTACTCCGTCAAGTACGCCTCCGCCTTCTTCGGCCCGTTCCGCGAGGCGGCCGAGTGCGCGCCGCAGTTCGGCGACCGCAGCACCCACCAGCAGGACCCGGCCGGTCCGCTGGAGGAGGCGCTGCGCGAGGTCCGGCTCGACCTGGCGGAGGGCGCCGACGCCGTCATGGTCAAGCCGGCGCTGGCCTACCTCGACGTCATCACCCGGGTGCGCGACGCGGTCGACGTGCCGGTGGCGGCGTACCAGGTGAGCGGCGAGTACGCGATGGTCGAGGCGGCGGCGGCCAACGGCTGGGTCGACCGGGAGCGGATGATCATGGAGTCGCTGGTCGCCATCAAGCGCGCCGGCGCCGACATGATCCTCACGTACTGGGCCACGGAAGTGGCACGAGGGCTCTAACCAAGGGGTTTCCCGTCAACTGCTGAGGCGTGTGCGTTAGAGTGCGATGACAAGTGCTGGTGTGTCCCGCGGTGCGCGAACGGCCCGGAGCCGGGATCTCCTCAGGCGCTGAACTTCGACGGGAGACACCATGGTGGGGGTACCACTGGCTCGGCGTACCAGAAAGCGGTCGCGGCCGACGCGCATCGATTCTGTGCTGGAGTACGCGTCCCTGGGCTGGCCCGTCGTGCCGGGTGCCTTTCCGCTGCGTCACGGCCCCCGGGCGTGTTCGTGCGACCGCGTCGGCTGTCCCGACCCGGGCGCCCATCCGCTCTCGCCCGCCTGGCACATGCAGGCCACGACGGACACGACGCTGCTGACCCGATGGTGGGAGAGCGAGCCGGAGGCCAACGTGATCCTGCCCACAGGGCGCGTGTTCGACGTGTTCGACGTACCGCTCGCCTCCGGCCTGTCGGCCCTCACCAGGATCGACGCCGCCGGAGCCCACCCAGGCCCGGTCGCCGCTCAAGGCGACCGGGTCTTGTTTTATGTGGCCACCCGCGGCAACCCCGAGGACGAGGACGAGTGGTGGTCCTGCCAGCTCGACTGCGACCCGGCCACCATCGACGACACGCCGGGCCTGCGCTGGCACTGCCGCGACAGCTACGTGCTCGCGCCGCCCTCGGCCCTGCCCTCCGGCCAGCCGCTCACCTGGCTCCGGCCGCCGGACGGCCGCCCGCTGCCCGACCCGCTGCGCATCCTGGAATGGCTGGCCGACTGACCACGCCCTGCGGCGAAGGCACCGGCCCTCGGGGCTAACCTGGGTCGGGTGAGCCGTACACAGAACTCCGAGGACCTGTTCGCCCGCGCCAGGGAAGTGGTGCCCGGCGGCGTCAACTCGCCCGTGCGCGCGTTCGGCGCGGTGGGCGGCACGCCGCGTTTCATGGCCTCGGGCCAGGGGCCCTACATCACCGACGTCGACGGCAACCGCTACGTCGACCTGGTCTGCTCCTGGGGGCCGATGATCCTCGGCCACCGGCATCCCGCGGTCGTCGAGGCCGTCTCCGCCGCGGTCGCCCACGGCTTCTCCTACGGCACCGCCACGCCGGGCGAGGTCGAGCTGGCCGAGGAGATCGTCTCCAGGATGGCGCCGGTCGAGAAGGTGCGCCTGGTCAGCTCCGGCACCGAGGCGACGATGAGCGCGGTTCGCCTGGCGCGCGGCTTCACCGGGCGGTCCAAGGTGATCAAGTTCGCCGGCTGCTACCACGGGCACGTCGACGCGCTGCTGGCCTCGGCCGGGTCAGGGGTGGTGACGTTCGGGCTGCCGGACACGCCGGGGGTGACCGGGGCGTCGGCGGCCGACACGATCGTGCTGCCGTACAACGACGTCCAGGCCGTGGAGGAGGCGTTCGCGGCCGCCGAGGTGGCCTGCGTGATCACCGAGGCGTGCCCGGCGAACATGGGCGTCGTCCCGCCGCGCGACGGTTTCAACGCCCGGCTGCGCGAGCTGTGCACGGCCAACGGCGCGCTGCTCATCGTCGACGAGGTGCTGACCGGCTTCCGCGTCTCGTCCGCCGGCTGGTACGGCCTCGACCCCGTCGACGCCGACCTCATGACGTTCGGCAAGGTCATGGGTGGTGGCCTGCCCGCGGCGGCGTTCGGCGGCCGGGCCGACGTGATGGCGTTCCTGGCCCCGGAGGGCCCGGTCTACCAGGCGGGCACGTTGTCGGGCAATCCGCTGGCGTGCGCGGCCGGCCTGGCCACGCTGCGCGCCCTCGACGCCGACGCCTACGCGCGCATCGACGCGGCGGCGCTCGCGGTGGGCGACGCGGCGGCCGAGGCGCTGGCGAAGGCGGGTGTGCCCCACCGGTTGCAGCGGGCCGGCAGCCTGTTCTCGATCTTCTTCGCCGAGGCCGAGGTGAGCGACTTCGACCAGGCCAAAGCCCAGAACACGGCGGCCTTCACCGCGTTCTTCCACGCGATGCTCGACCAGGGTGTCTACCTGCCGCCCTCGGCGTACGAGGCGTGGTTCCTGTCGGCGTCCCACGACGACGAGGCGCTCAATCGGATCGCCGACGCCCTGCCGGCAGCGGCGAAGGCGGCAGCGGCGGTTCTGTGACCCGGCGCGGCCCGGTGCCGGCGTACAGCACGCCGGCGACGATGAGGGCCGCGGCCAGGAGTTCGGTCCAGGAGAGCGGTTCGCCGGCCACCAGCGCGGCCGACGAGATGCCGAACACCGGCACGAGCAGCGTGTACGGCGCCACGGTCGAGGCGTCGTACCGGCGCAGCAGCCAGCCCCACACGCCGAACCCGCCGAGCGTCGAGACGAAGGCCACGTAGGCCAGCGACAGCCATCCCTCGGCGGGGGCGGCCAGCACGGGCGGCCCTTCGACCAGCAGCGACAGCAGCAGCAGGGGCGGCGCCGAGAAGGCGCTCACCCAGACCATGAACCGCAGCGAGTCCGGCGGCGCGGCCCTGCGCTGCACCACGTTGCCGAGGCCCCAGGCAGCGGCGGCGGCCACGCACAGGGCGAAGGCGCCCAGCGGGCCGGACACCCCGAAGTCGAACGCGACCAGGGCCAGGCCGCCGAAGGCGACCGCCAGACCGAGGACGCGGCGGGCGGTGAGCCGCTCACCGAGCAGCGTCACCGCGAACAGCACGGTGAACAACGCCTGCATCTGCAGGACGAGAGAGGTCAGCCCGGCCGGCATGCCCGCTCGCATGCCCACCAGCAACAGGCCGAACTGACCCACTCCGAGAGTGGCCGCCACCCCGGCGACCCAGCGCCACGGGACTCCCGGCCGCCCCGCGAGCAGCAGGGCGGGGAACGCCGCCAGGGTGAACCTGAGCCCCGCGTACAGCAGCGGAGGGAAGTGCTTCAGGCCGACCTGCATGACGACGAAGTTGAAGCCCCAGACGGCCGCGAGGCCGACGGCGAGGGCGAGGTGGCGGGGGCTCACGCAGAGCGGGTCTTCTGGTACCGGTTGCGCTGCTCGCGGGCCTGCTCGGCGAGCACCTTGAGGTACGAGGTGGAACGGGTCTCGGGCTTCCTGCTCTTAATGATTCGCATGCATATATTTTCATCTGCTTCAGATACAAGGACAAGCGAGACTTTCTACGCTAAACCCTTTAGTCTGGCTTACATGTTGGACCTGAACCGGCTCAAGGCTCTTCACGCCGTGCACGTCTACGGTTCGGTCGGCGCGGCGGCCGACGCCCTCATGGTCACGCCCTCGGCCGTCAGCCAGCAGATCGCCAAGCTGGAGCGGGAGACGGGCGCCCGGCTCATGGAGCGCAGCGGCCGCGGCGTGCGGCTGACCGACGCCGCGGGCCTGCTCGCCGAGCACGCCGAACGCATCCTGGCCCTGGTCGAGACCGCCGAGGCGGACTTCGAGGCCCTGCGCGGCGAGGTCGTCGGCCGGCTCGGCATCGCCGCCTTCGCCACCGCGACCCGCGGCCTGATGCCCGGCGCGCTCGTCCAGCTCAAGAAGCACCATCCCGACCTGCACGTGCACCTCTACGAGCGCGAGCCCGAGCGGGTGCTGCGCGAGGTGGCCAGGGGCGAGCTGGACCTGGGCGTGATGCAGGACTGGCTCAACCGGCCCATCGCCATGCCCGAGGGCCTGTCCAGGGCCACGCTGCTCGACGACGTGGCCGACGTCGCGATCCCCGCCGACCATCCGCTGGCCGGGCGCAGGGAGCTGGGGCTGGCCGAGCTGCACGGCGAGCGGTGGATCAGCTCCTCGCCCGGCACGGTCTGCCACGACTGGCTGGTCTTCACGCTGCGCAACGCCTCGCTGGAGCCGGAGATCGCCTGCATGGCCGACGAGTACCCCACCCAGCTCGCGCTGGTCGCCGCCGGGCTCGGCTGCGCGATCGTGCCGCGGCTGGGCCGCGACTGCGTGCCCGACGGCGTGCGGCTGGTCCCGATCATGCCGCGGCAGTCGCGCCGCATCTACGCGGTGTGGCGCACCGACGCGGCCCGCCGTCCCGCGATCAGGGCCACGGTCGAGGCCCTGGTCGCCGTCAGCCGCGAGCAGGAGAACGCCTGGGCGGTCAACTGAGCGCCCGGCCACGCACGCGCTCAACCCGGCGCGATCGCCACCACGCACGCGCTCAGCTGAGCGCGATCGCCACCACGCCGCCGAGGATCACGCCCGCCGCCAGCAGCCGCCGCCGCAGGTCGCCCTCCGCCAGCAGCCGCCCGCCGAGCACCACCGCGATCAGCACGCTCACCTCGCGCGCCGGCGCGACCACGCTCACCGGCGCCATCGTGAACGCGACCAGGATCAGCAGGTACGACAGGAAGATCAGGAACGCCGCCCCCACGATCCGCGACCGGTGCTCCCGCCACACGGGCACGACCAGCCGCCGCCTGGCCCCGGCGACGAACGGCGTGAGCGCCAGCGCCCGCCCGACCTCCCCGAGGTAGTTGAGCATGATCGGCGCCACCGCGAACGCGCTGACCACCTGCGAGTCCCACACCGTGTACCCGGCGATGAACAGCCCCACGACCAGCCCGGACACCAGCCCCCGCAGGTCGCCGCGCCCGGCCGCGCCGCCGCTCATCATGAACACGCCGACCCCGACGAGCACGATCCCGGCCACGCCGACCGGCGCCGGATGCTCGTCCAGGAACAGCACGGCGACCAGGCTGGCCAGCATCGGCCCCGTACCGCGGGCGACTGGGTAGACCAGCGACAGATCGCCCGCGCCGTAGCCACGCTGGAGCAGCACGAAGTACACCAGGTGCAGGGCCGTACTGCCGCCGATCACCGCGAGGTCGCCCCACGACAGCCGGGCGCCCGTGACCAGCAGGAACCCGGCGAACAGCGGGCTCCACACCACCGTGGCCACGACCCCGACCAGCCAGAGGAAGACGATCCCGTCGGCCTGGGAGGCCTTCTTGCTCAGCAGGTTCCAGGTGGCGTGCGCGACGGCGGCGACGAGAATGAGGACCAGCGCCCAAGGGCTCATCCGGGCGACTCCTTCCAGGTGTGACGGAGAGGAGCCTCCAGGCTTTTGTCCCGTCAGCTGTACGGCCCCCAGGGGCCGCGGCGCCGCTCGGACCTGTCTTCCGGCCCTGGTTGTGTGACGGGGGAGGCAGGCCGGACGCGGAACCCTAGGCGCAGTCGTCCCGACCCTACCGCCGCGCGAAATGCCGGACCAGGCAGCCCCTGACTATGACCGGCATCGAAACGGATAGGCTGTGGCACACCATGGCTGAAACCACCGTCGTCCACCTTTTGCGCCACGGTGAGGTGCACAATCCCGGCGGCATCCTGTACGGCAGGCTGCCCGGCTACCACCTGTCCGACACCGGCAGGCTCATGGCCGAGACGGTCGCCAAGGCCGTCGGCGGCCGCGACATCGTCGCCGTCTTCAGCTCGCCGCTCGAACGCGCGCTGGAGACCGCGGCCCCGCTCACCGACAAGCTCGGCCTCGACGTGACCAAGGACGACCGCCTGCTCGAAGCGGCGAACATGCTGCAGGGCCGCCCGGTCGGCCAGGGGTTGGCCATCCTCCGCAACCCGCGCAACTACCGCTATTTCTGGAACCCGCTGCGCCCGTCGTGGGGTGAGGCGTACCCGGCGATCGTGGCGCGGATGAAGTCGGCGGTCGACGACGCCAGGGCCGCCGCGCGCGGGCACGAGGCCGTGCTGGTCAGCCACCAGCTCCCGATCTGGACGATCAGGATGGCCGCCGAGGGCCGCCGGCTCTGGCACGACCCGCGCCGCAGGCAGTGCGCGCTGGCCAGCCTCACCACCTTCACCTTCGAGGGCGACCGCCTGGTCAGCGTCGGCTACAGCGAGCCGGCCGGGTCGCTGAGTTCGGGGCCGTCGGTACCAGGGGCCTGATGTCCGGGCCATGTGTCCCCGCCGGTAGAGTTGCAAGCTCTACCGGTTGTAGTACAAGGAGATCATCCTCCGTGCGCGCGACGTCCATCTCCCTCGTTCTCCTGGCCGCGCTGGCCGCGGGCTGCGCGGCCAACCAGAGCGGGCAGCCCCAGGTGGGCGACACCCGGTTCGTCGCGGGCGACGGCAAGATGCAGGTCTTCGACGCCTCCGACCGCAAGGCGGCCCCGCCGGTCGAGGGCCCCACGCTCGACGGCGGCACGGCCTCGCTGGCCGCCCACAAGGGCAAGGTCGTGGTGATCAACTTCTGGGCCTCGTGGTGCGGCCCGTGCCGGGCCGAGGCACCGGTGCTCAAGGAGGTCGCCGCCAAGACCCAGGGCGACGTGCAGTTCATCGGCGTCGACTTCAAGGACCGCCAGGCCGACGCCCTCGCCTTCGAGCGCACCGAGCAGACCGGCTACTCCCACATCTTCGACCAGCCCGGCAAGGTCGCGCTGTCCTTCCAGGGCACCGTGCCGCCCGCGGCGATCCCGTCCACGCTGATCATCGACAAGCAGGGGCGCGTCGCGGCCAGGGCGCTCGGGGCGGTCAAGTACACCGACCTGATGAACACGGTGACCAAGGTGCGCGATGAGTGACGTCGTCGCCTCCGGCTCGCTGCTGCTCGCGGTGCCGATCGCGCTGCTGGCCGGGGTGGTGTCGTTCCTGTCGCCGTGCGTGCTGCCGCTGGTGCCGGGCTATCTGTCGTACGTGACGGGCATGAGCGCCGACCCCAAGCGGGGGCGGCTCGTGCTCGGCGCGGTGTTGTTCGTGGCCGGGTTCGCGCTGGTGTTCGTGCTCAGCGGCGCGCTGTTCGGCGGGCTCGGCTCGATCATGCTGGGCAACGCCCAGATCATCACGCGGGTCCTCGGCGTCCTGACGATCCTGCTCGGGCTGGCCTTCCTGGGCGTGCTGCCCGGCCTGATGCGCGACGTGCGCATCCACAAGCTGCCGGCCGCGGGCCTGGCCGGTGCGCCGCTGCTCGGCGTGGTGTTCGGCCTCGGCTGGACGCCGTGCATCGGCCCCACGCTGGCCGTCGTGCTCACGCTGGGGCTCAACGAGGGCAGCGCCTCGCGCGGCGCGCTGCTGGCCGTCGCCTACGCGCTGGGCCTCGGGCTGCCCTTCGTGGCCGCCGCCCTGGCCTACAGCAAGGCACTGCGCACGTTCCGGGCCGTGCGCCGGCACACCAGGCTGATCACCAGGATCGGCGGGGTCATGATGGTGGCCGTCGGGCTGCTGCTCGTCACCGGACTGTGGGGGACGATGATCGCGGCCATGCAGGGGCTCATCGGCGCGTTCGAGCCGGTGATCTGATGAGCGTCGACGAGCTGGTGCGGGAGGAGCGCGAGCCGCGGCAGGCCAGGCTGGGGCCCGTCGGCTGGCTGCGATGGGGCTGGCGCACCCTCACCTCGATGAAGACCGCGCTGATCCTGCTCTTCCTGCTCGCGCTCGGCTCGATCCCGGGCTCGCTGGTGCCCCAGCGCAGCGTCGAGCCCGACAAGGTGGCGCTGCTCTACCAGCAGAACCCCACCCTGGCCGAGTGGTACGACCGGTTCCAGCTCTTCGAGGTGTTCACCTCGGTCTGGTTCGCCGCCGTCTACCTGCTGCTGTTCACCTCGCTCGTCGGCTGCATCATCCCGCGCACCGCGACCTATCTGCGCGAGCTGCGCCGCAAGCCGCCCGCCGCCCCCAAGAACCTGTCCCGGCTGCCGCACTCCGACTCCTTCGAGGGCGACCTCACCGTGGAGGAGGCCGCCGGGCGGCTGCGCGGGCTGCGCTTCCGCGTCGTCACCGGCGACGGCTGGGTGGCCGCCGAGAAGGGCTACCTGCGCGAGACCGGCAACCTGTTCTTCCACGTCGCGCTGATCGGCATCCTGCTCGCCGTCGGCTTCGGCTCCCTGTACGGCTACCGCGGCAACGTCCTGGTCGTCGAGGGCGACGGCTTCGCCAACACCGTGGCCGCCTACGACAGGTTCATCCCCGGCAGCCGGGTCTCGGCCGAGTCGCTCCAGCCGTTCTCGTTCGAGCTGTCCGACTTCAAGGCCACCTACCAGGTCGAGGGCGACAAGAAGGGCCAGGAGCTCGACTACTCCGCCTACCTGAAGGTGCACGACGAGCCCGGCGCGCCCGCCCGCGACTACGAGCTCAAGGTCAACGACCCTCTTGAGGTCGACGGGACGCAGACGTACCTGATCGGCCACGGCTACGCGCCCGTCTTCAAGGTCACCGACGGCAAGGGTCAGGTCGCCTACGAAGGGCCCGTGGCCTGCCTGATCGACCAGAAGTCCACGCTGACCTCGTCGTGCGTCGTCAAGGCGCCCGACGCGCAGCCGTCCCAGCTCGGGTTCCTGCTGCGCTTCCTGCCCACCAGCGTGCCGCTGACCGACGGCACCTACGCCTCGGCCTTCCCCGGCGAGCTCCAGCCGCAGGTGCAGCTCCTGGGCGGTTACGTGGGCGACCTCGGCATGCGGTCGGGCAAGCCCCAGTCGGTCTACAAGATCCTGCCGGACGAGCTCGACGGCAAGATCGTCCCGGTGGTGCGGGGGTCGTTCGCGACCAAGCCGCTGTCGGTGGGGGAGTCGGCCGAGCTGCCCGGCGGGGCGGGGAAGCTGGAGTTCACCGGCGTCAAGGAGTGGATCACGCTCCAGACCGCCTACGACCCGGGGCGGGTGCCCGCGCTGATCGCCGCGGCCGTCGCGGTCGTCGCCATCGCGCTGTCGTTGATGATCCGCCGCCGCCGTGTCTGGGTGCGGGTCAGGGAAGGGCGGGTCGACGTCGGCGGCCTGACCCGTACCGAGGGTTCCGCGGCGGGCTTCGCCGAGGAGTTCGCCGAGATCGTCAAGGCTCTATCAGCAGGAGAACAGCATGTCCGCTGAGCAATTGGCCGGGCTGAGCGACAAGTTCGTCGTCGCCGCCGTCCTGCTCTACATCATCGCCATGGTGGGCTTCGCGATGGAGCTGGCCTTCGGGAGGGCCGTGCCGGGCAAGGCCGCCGTGAAGCGGGCCGCCCGGCAGCCCGTCACGGTCGGCGCCCCCTCGGACGGCGACCCCTCGGACGGCGACGCCGCCCCCGAGGCGGAGGCGGCCGTCGCCGACCCCGCGCCCGTCATGGGGGGCGGGGCCAGGGCCGGGCGCATCGCGCTCGTGCTGGCCTGGATCGGCTGGGCCGCCAACCTCGGCGCCATCATCACCCGCGGCCTGGCGGTCGGCCGGTGGCCGTGGGGCAACATGTACGAGTTCGTGGTGGCCATCTGCCTCGCCGCCGTGACCGCGTTCCTGTTCACCCAGGTCCGCCAGAACGTGCGGTTCCTGGGCGCGTTCGTCATGATCGCCGCCACGCTCGGGCTCGGGTTCGCGGTCAAGGTGCTCTACACGGCGGCCGGGCCCGTGGTGCCGGCGCTGAACTCGTACTGGATCGCGATCCACGTCACCGCGGCGATCCTGGCCAGCGGGCTGTTCACGCTGGCCGGCGTGTCGGGGGTGCTGTTCCTGGTGCGCGGCGACGGGCTCTCCCGCCTGCCCACCCGCGACGACCTGGAGCGGGTGGCGCACCGGGCGATCGTGCTGGCCTTCCCGCTGTGGACGTTCGCCGTCATTGCCGGCGCGCTCTGGGCCGACCGCGCCTGGGGCCGCTACTGGGGCTGGGACCCCAAGGAGGTCTGGTCCTTCATCACCTGGGTGGCCTACGCGGCCTACCTGCACGCCAGGGTGACCGCCGGCTGGCGGGGCAGGGCCGCCATGATCGTGCAGCTGCTGGCCTTCGGGTGCCTGATCTTCAACCTGGTCGGCGTCAACATCTTCATCTCCGGCCTGCACAGCTACGCCGACGTCAGCGGTTAGTCCTCGCCGCGCATCCGCCGGTCGAGATCTCGCAGGAAGTCGGGGTCGTCGTCCGGGCCCTTCGGCGCGCCCGGGCCCGGCGGCACCGGCCACGGGTCGCGCTCGACCTTGGGCCGGCCGCGCAGCATCCAGATCACACCGCCGAGAAGCGGGATCAGCACGACGATGAGGACCCACAGCGCCTTTGGTACGTTCCTGACCTCTTCCTCGGGTGCGGTGATGACGTCGAAGAGCGAGAAGAGCCAGAAGGCCAGCAACGCCAGGCCGATCAGAACACCTGCCATGCCCGAACTGTAAGCCATCCGCGACGTGATCGTGTTGGGCGATGTCCCGTTTCGGATGACTCGGGAAGATCGGCGTCGTACCGTGGAACCCGGTTCGGCATGGACGCGGCGTGAAGGGGTGCGATGGCCTTTTCTCACGACAAGGGCCGACATCGGCGCGGCCGTTGGTGGCGGCGCGGGTCGTACCTGTTCTCGCGGCGTGACGAGGCTCCTCCGGACGCGGACCGTTCCTTCTGGTCCCGCCGGAGGGACAGCCGCCCCGAGGCCCCGAGAGAGCAGCTCAACGGCGCGGAGCGGCGCAAGGAGCAGCAGCCGGAACGGTTCGCCCGTCCGGGCGGCCCCCAGCGGCGCGAGGTGACCTGGGACGGCTTCTCGCTGCGCGAACGCGGGGAACGCCTGCCCGCCGCCGTCGCCGAACGCCCCCGCTACACCTGGTACGACTTCGAGCTCGACGACACGCCCCCCAGGGCCCAGCCCAACAGGCCCGAGGCCCCCTCCATCGGCGACGGCCTGCGCCACTGCGGCAAGCTGGAGAAGATCCTCCACCGCCAGTGGGACGCCCGGCACGGCCCGCCCTCCAAGGACGCCGTGCGCGCCGTGGAGAGCCTGGCCCGGCTGCCGGAACGGCTGAAGGAGCTGCTGGCCGCCGGCCTCGAAGGCATCTACGTCGGCCCGGGCGGCGTCCCCGACCTCGACGACATGGGCTACTTACGCGGCGCGCCGCTCCCGGCGGGCCGGGCCACCTGGGACATCTGCGCCGGCGCGTACGGCGACCGCAAGATCGTGGTGGGCGACCGGCCCTCACCCACACCGGACGTGATGATGCACGAGGTCGGCCACGCCATCGACGACCTGGACTCGCTCCACGGCGAATGGGTGTCGGACTCGCGAGAGTTCGTCCGGCTCTACGAGAACGCCTTCCCCAAGCTCGCCTCGACCTTCCACCGCCAGGGCAACGGCCTGGGCCGCAAGGAGTTCTTCGCCGACGCCTTCGCGGCCATCGCCGCCCGCCAGCGCCCGGCCCTGGTGGACATGCTCGGCGGCGACACACGGATGGCGCTCGACGTCATGCTCTTCTTCAACCGGCGCTACGGAATCTAGGTGATCAGCCATGTACGTCATCCGGCTCGCTGACGGGACCCTGCGCGTGCCGCAGAGCCTGACCAGCGAAGACGGGCGTCTGATCGGCAACGCGTACGTGGACGTGCAGCCCGGCGATCCCGACTACGACAAGTGGCTGCCCGAGTCGCTGACCGAGGAGGAGGCGGCCGAGCGCCGGCGTCGCTGGGAAGAGGAGAACGACGACCTTGAGCGTGAGTTCCTGGCGTTCAAGGCCGGCCAGGAGGACGCCTGAGGAGGACGCCTGAGGAGGACGGGCGCCAGCCACGGTCGGCGGTTGGCGCCGCCTCGTGCCTGCCCTCGGGAGGTGTGGCCCGGAAGCACGCTCGTTCACGGCCTCACGACGTGCGGCGGACTGAGGTCCCGCCAGCGGTGATCCTGGCGGATCTCAGGATCACCGACTAGACGGAACGTCAGACGCGCGGGGACTCACCTGCTGGCCTGTCGGCCGTGAGAACGTCCTCGCCTCGAAGAAGGGCGTGCACTTCCGACTCGCGGAAGCGCCGGTGCCCTCCGGGGGTGCGGATACTGCTGATGCGGCCTGCCGCAGCCCAGCGCGTAACCGTCTTTGGGTCTACCCGGAAGAGGGCGGCAACCTCTCCTGGGGTCAGCAGACGCTCGCTGCTACTCTCCACCAATCTCTCCCCCTCGCATCCCGCTTCCTGCCAGCGGGCGGACAGGTAACCAGTGTGTCGAGCGAAGCCTGATTTATCCGTGGTTTTCGACAAAGATCACGGGTTGTTATCAGCTGACTGCCCGATTGTTATATGATAGAGCCTCTTTGGGGCTCTCGTGGGTGTTTCTTTACGAAACACCCTAACTGGGAACAGTAGCAGCGCTCGCGTCCGATGCGAAGAGCGACCGCTACGCAGGGACGAGTAACCTCGAACCTGTGCATCCCGTTCTTGTTTACACCGCGTCGCGGATCGGCCTGTTTGTCGTGACCCTGGGTGTTCTGTACCTCGTCGGCCTGCAAAACCCGCTGATCCTGCTCGCAGCCGCTTTCGTGATCAGCGGCATTGCCAGCTACGTGTTGCTGTCGAGGCAGCGTGACGCCGTCAGCGCACGCCTCAGCGACCGGATCGACCGCCCGAAGCCGCAGGACGACTAGGCCAGGGGGAACATGCCAATCCGGGCATGGTACTCCCGTCCGAGTCGCGTTGTGTCACTACCGACTAGTAGCCCTGTCTTGTGCGCCAGAAATGCCTTCACACCGATGCCGCGCTCCCGGCCCGGATTCCAGGCGAGCGCCTTTCCGGTACCCGGATGAATGGCGCCGATGCCCTCGCGGGGGACCGCCCCCGGGCCGGCCGAGTCGCGGCCCTGCGGGTTGTTCAGCCAGCGCTGGTGGCCGCCGACATAGACCGCTGAGCCGGTCACCGCGACCGCGTAGAGCGAGTCGCCGCCGGTGGCGTTGGTCCAGGTCGGCCTGACGTCCGTGCCCCTCGCGTACGTCTCGAACCGGGCGGCCGTGTCGCACATGCGACCCCTCGGCCCCCCGGTCGTGACGACCACGAAATAGCGGCCGTCGGGGGCGAAGTCCAGCCCGCGCACGTAGGAGGGGAACGGCTCGGCGCAGCGCTGCGCGTAGACCTCGGTGCGCCAGTCGGCGACCCTGGCCACGGGGCCGCCGACGTCGATCAGGCCGAGCTGTGGCCTGGACTTCCCGCCGAGCGTGGTGAACGAGCCGTCGACCGCCAGCCGGCCCGCCGACAAGGCGAGGGCCTGGACCTTCACCCGGGGCGTCAGCGGCTCGCCCGGCGTGACGGCGAACCCGGGGTCGGCCGCGCCCGTCGTGGCGTCGAGCCCGGCCAGGGCCACGCGCGGCCGGACGAAGTCGCCGCCGACGTAGAGCCTGGAGCCGTTCCTGACGAGGGTGGTGACCATGCCGCCCTCGATCCGGGGGGAGAAGCCGCCGACGAGCTGCCCGTCGGCGACGCTGATCCGGGCCAGCGCGCGGGCGCCGGTGTTGTTGACGCCGGGGAAGGCGCCTCCCACGTAGACCGTGCCGTGGTCGCCGGCGGCCAGCCCGTAGACCGGCCCGGCGACGGACGGCGCGAAGTCACGCAGGATGCGGCCGGTCGCCAGGTCGTAGGCGAACAGGTTGGCCCGGCGCAGCGTGTAGGTGCGCGCGGCGTCGGCGACCTCGCTGAACGAGCCGCCGACGACGACGGTGCCGCCGACCAGCGCGATGGCGTTGACGATGCCGTCGAGGACGTGGGGGGTGTTGTCGACCGGGTCGGCCGAGACCACGCGGGGATGCGCGACGGGGGCCGAAGCGATGATCGCCGCAAGGGCGACACGGGCAAGCATTCACCAACAACTAGCAGACGTTCGGTAATGGTGCCGCTACTTTGCGTCAATTGCCGCAAGGGCCTGGCTCGCCGCCGGTCCCGCCCGCTGACCGGGTGGTAGCTGGTCAAAGGCCGTAACGCCCGGCGAAAACCCCGCCGGCCGCGTGAGTACTCTTGTCCGCATGACGCGCGCTCAGTTGGACAAGCAGCCGGACGAGGTCGCCGCGATGTTCGATCGCACCGCCCGGCGCTACGACCTGGTCAACGACGTTGCCTCGCTGTGGCAGGTCAGGCTCTGGCGCAAGGCCGTGGCCGCCGCCGTCGACGCGGGGCCCGGCGAGGTCGTGCTCGACCTGGGGGCGGGCACCGGCACCTCCACCGACAGCTTCACGAGCCTCGGCGCCCGCGCGGTGGCCTCCGACTTCTCCCTCGGCATGTTGCGCACGGGCGTGCGGCGGCACGGCGGCAACTCGTTGAGCGGGCCCGGCATCCCGTTCGTGGCCGGTGACGCGATGCGGCTGCCGTTCGCGGACGGCGTCTTCGACGCGGTGACGATCTCGGTGGCGTTGCGCAACGTGCAGGACACCTCGCAGGCGCTGCGCGAGATGCTCCGGGTGACCAGGCCGGGCGGGCGGCTGGTGATCCTGGAGTTCTCGCACGTGACGTTCGCGCCGTTCGACCTGGTCTACCGCGAATACCTGATGAAGTTCCTGCCCAAGGTGGCCGGGGTGTTCGGCTCCAACGACGACTCCTACGACTACCTCGCCGAGTCCATCAGGGACTGGCCCGACCAGCGGACGCTCGCCCGGACGATCAGTGACGCCGGCTGGGAGCGGGTCGCCTGGCGCAACCTCACGATGGGCATCGTCGCCGTGCACAGGGGCTTCAAGCCCGCCTGAGCCGGTTCGGCCCTTGAGCGGCCGGAGTTCCGGAATTCACCTTCCGCCTTTCTGCCGGTTTTCGCCTTTGCGGGCTCGCTGCGGAGGTCCGGAGGGAGGCCCTGTGCAATTCCCGCCGGGCTGACGACAGGGAATCTTTCCGGGATTGCTCATCGCGCTTTGTGGGCTTATCTCCTCGAATTCTCGGAAGGAGCCCGGGTGATCGGAGAAATCAATCCGACACCCCGCCGGCCGACGTGCAAGATCTCCAGGACGGAGAACGGGCAGGTGGCACCGTCCGAGAAGGGCGTCGCCAGGCCGCCGCGGCCCACGGGGTCGGCGACCCGCCGCCCGCCCTGGACCGCGACGACGGCGTGAAGGACTGGCGGGAGTGCGACTCCACCACGAGAACGTCACCCTCGCCGAGGACGGGCAGGAATCGCGCGGAGTCGTCACGTCGTTGGCAGATCAATCGTAACGACATGGTTATCGTGGCGTGTCTTGCAGGCCCGGCCGATCTTCTGTTGGCTACCGTCATTGGTCCAGACCAATGAGACTCGGGAGGTGGTCCGTCCGATGAGCGGCCTCACTGTCTCACCGGACGGATGGCGCAAGAGCAGTCTCGGCGCGGCCGCCGGCGAGTGTGCCGCGTTCGCCCGGAGCGCGCCCGGAGAGTGGCGGGCGTACGTCGGTGGAGTGCGCTACGCCGAGTTCGAAGTCTGACGATCCTGTGCGAGGCCCTTCGTTGACGACGGAGGGCCTTCTTGTGTCCGGGATCCGTACCCCGACTGCCACTATGTACAGGAAAAGCAGTAGACTGCGGGCCGACAAGTTTGTGAAGGGGTTCACAAAGGAACGAAGGCGCAAGACCCCGAGGCCTTCGAGCGTGTAGGACAGGACAGTCCAGTGACCGTGCCACCAGCCATACAGGCTGACGCCGACGTCATCGTCGTCGGCGCCGGTCCCGCCGGTTCCGCAACCGCCTTTTACCTCGCTCAGGCCGGTCTCGACGTGCTGCTCCTGGAGAAGACCAGGTTCCCTCGCGAGAAGGTCTGCGGCGACGGCCTGACGCCGCGTGCCGTCAAGCAGTTGCTCAACATGGGCGTCGACATCGACGCGCCCGGCTGGATCAGGAACAAGGGCCTGCGCGTCGTCGGCGGCGGCCTCCGCTTCGAGCTCGACTGGCCGCAGTTGGAGCGCTTCCCCGACTTCGGCCTCGTCCGCCCCCGCAAGGACTTCGACCAGATCGTCGCGGCCAACGCGGTCAAGAACGGCGTGCGCCTCATGGAGGGCGTCACCGTGACCGGGCCGGTGCTCGACGACCGCAGCGGGCACATCGTCGGCGTGCGCACCAAGGACGGCGCGACGTACCGCAGCCGCGTGGTCGTGGCGGCCGACGGCAACAGCACCCGCCTGGCGATCGGCATGGGCCTGCACAAGCGGGAGGACCGGCCCATGGGCGTGGCCGTCCGCACCTACTTCGAGAGCCCCCGCCACGACGACGACTACCTGGAGACCTGGCTGGAGCTGTGGGACGGCGACACGCTGCTGCCCGGCTACGGCTGGGTGTTCGGCGTCGGCGACGGCACCGCCAACGTCGGGCTCGGGCTGCTCAACACCAGCGCCCAGTTCGGCAACATCGACTACCGCGACCTGTTGAAGCGCTGGTGCAAGGCCATGCCGGCCGACTGGGGCTTCACCGAGGAGAACATGACGGCCCCCATCCGCGGCGCCGCTCTCCCGATGGCCTTCAACAGGCAGCCGCACTACACGCGGGGTCTTATCCTCGTGGGTGACTCCGGCGGGTCGATCAACCCGTTCAACGGCGAGGGCATCGCCTACGCCATGGAGACCGGCGAGATAGCCGCCGAGATCATCGCGAAGGCCCTCAGGGACACCACTCCCGCACAGCGCGAGCGGATCCTGAGGACCTACCCCCAGGTGATGAAGGACGCCTACGGCGGCTACTTCACACTAGGGAGGTTGTTCGTCGAGGCGATTGGGAAACCGGGTGTGATGCGCTTCGGGACCAGGCACGGCCTGCCTCACCCGAGGCTGATGCGCTTCGCGCTCAAACTCCTTGGTAATCTCACCGACCGGCGAGGCGATGCGTCCGACATGATCATCAACGCACTCTCGAAGGTCGCCCCACCAGCATGATTCCCACGACAGACACATCAAGCTGCGCGCCCGCGCGCGCGGCGACTCCAGAGGAGGCGTAGCGATGGACCTTTACGTGCCCATCCTGGTGCTCGCCGTTCTCGCGGGGGGCTTCGCGATCTTCTCGGTCGCCATCGCTCCCTTCACCGGTCCCAAGCGCTGGAACCGCGCGAAGCTTGACGCCTATGAATGCGGCATCGAGCCGACGCCCCAGCCGGTCGGTGGCGGACGGTTCCCGCTCAAATACATGATCACCGCGATGCTCTTCATCGTGTTCGACATCGAGATCATCTTCCTCTACCCGTGGGCGGTCTCCTTCGCGCCGCTGAAGAACGACGCGGGCGACGTCATCGCGTCCGGCCTCGGACTGTTCGCGCTGGTCGAGATGCTGCTGTTCATCGTCACCGTGCTCGTCGCCTACGCGTACGTGTGGCGCCGCAAGGGTCTGGACTGGGACTGAAAATGGGACTTGAAGAGAAACTCCCCAGCGGGTTCATCCTCAGCACGGTCGAAGCGGCCGCCGGATGGGCGCGTAAGAGCTCCGTGTGGCCGGCCACGTTCGGCCTCGCATGTTGCGCCATCGAGCTGATGGCCACCGGTGGCCCCCACTACGACCTGGCGCGCTTCGGCATGGAGCGCGCTTCGGCGTCTCCCCGCCAGGCCGACCTCATGATCGTCGCCGGGCGCGTGTCGCAGAAGATGGCGCCCGTCCTGCGGCAGATCTACGACCAGATGGCCGAGCCCAAGTGGGTCATCGCCATGGGCGTGTGCGCCTCCAGCGGCGGCATGTTCAACAACTACGCCATCGTGCAGGGCGTCGACCACGTCGTGCCGGTCGACATCTACCTGCCCGGCTGCCCGCCGCGGCCGGAGATGCTGATCGACGCGATCGTGAAGCTGCACGACAAGATCCAGAACATGAAGTTCGGCGCTCACCGCGCCAAGCAGATCGAGGACCTCGAACTGCGGGCGCTGCGCACGCTGCCGCTGATCGACCAGGGGGCCGGAAAGTGACCTCGCCCGACCACCTTCCCGGGAGCCCGGAGAGCGGGGAGGCCCCCGAGGCCGCCTCGGTCCCGGCCGTCCCCGAGGCGCCCGTCGCCCGGCACGGCATGTTCGGCGCGCACGACACCGGAGACACCTCCGGCTACGGCGGTCTCGTCGTCCGCCGGGCGCCGCAGCTCTCCACGCCGCGCCCGTACGGCGGCTACTTCGACGAGCTCGTCGACGCCCTCGCCCTCGACGACGCCATCGAGCGCGTCGTGGTCGACCGCGGCGAGCTGACGCTGCACGTCCGCCGGGAGCGCCTGGTGGAGGTCTGCCAGAAGCTGCGCGACGACCCGGCCCTGCGTTTCGAGCTGTCGCTCGGCGTGTCCGGAGTGCACTACCCGCACCTGAAGGGCGAGGAGCTGCGCGCCGTCTACCACCTGTGCTCGATCACCCACAACAGGCGCGTGCGCGTCGAGGTGAGCGCACCCGACGCCGACCCGCACATTCCATCCACTGTGGGCGTTTACCCTGGTCATGACTGGCATGAGCGGGAGACGTACGACTTCTTCGGCATCGTCTTCGACGGTCACCCGTCGCTCACCCGGATCATGATGCCGGATGACTGGGACGGTCACCCGCAGCGCAAGGACTACCCGCTCGGCGGCATCCCGGTCGAGTACCGGGGCGCCACCATCCCCTCGCCGGACCAGAGGAGGTCTTACTCATGAGCACCGCTTATGACGAGGCGACAGAGGGCAAGGTCTACTCGGTCACCGGCGGAGACTGGGACGAGGTCGTCGGCGGAGCGCGCGACACCGAGGAAGAGCGCCTGGTCGTCAACATGGGCCCGCAGCACCCGTCCACGCACGGCGTGCTCCGCCTGGTCCTGACGCTCGACGGTGAGACGGTCACCGAGGCGCGCAGCGTCATCGGCTACCTGCACACCGGTATCGAGAAGAACATGGAGTACCGGACGTGGACCCAGGGGACCACGTTCGTGACCCGCATGGACTACCTCTCGCCGATCTTCAACGAGACCGCGTACTGCCTGGGCGTGGAGAAGCTGCTCGGCATCACCGACCGCGTGCCCGAGCGGGCGCAGGCCATCCGCGTGATGATGATGGAGCTCAACCGCATCGCCTCGCACCTGGTCGCGATGGGCACGTTCGGCATGGAGCTGGGCGCGACCACGCCGTTCCTGTTCGGCTACCGCGACCGTGAAATGATCATGGACCTGTTCGAGTACATCACGGGTCTGCGCATGAACCACGCCTACGTCAGGCCGGGCGGCGTCAGCGTCGACCTGCCCGCGGGCGCGGTCGACAAGGTGGGCGAGTTCCTCAAGGAGATGCCCAAGCGGATCAAGGACATCCGCAAGCTGCTCGACGAGAACCCCGTCTACGTGCGCCGCACCAAGGACGTGGGCTACCTCGATCTGACCGGCTGCATGGCGCTCGGCATCACCGGCCCCATCCTGCGCGCCGCCGGTCTGCCCTGGGACCTGCGCAAGTCGCAGCCCTACTCCGGCTACGAGACGTACGAGTTCGAGGTCGCCACCGAGCGCGGCTGCGACGTCTACTCGCGCTACCTCGTGCGCATGCGGGAGATGGAGGAGTCGCTCAAGATCGTCGAGCAGGCTCTCGACCGCATCGCCGGCCCGCTCAAGGGCGACCCGGTGATGATCGAGGACAAGAAGATCGGCTGGCCGGCGCAGCTCGCGCTCGGCCCCGACGGCTTCGGCAACTCGCCCGACCACATCGCGCACATCATGGGCAGCTCGATGGAGGCCCTGATCCACCACTTCAAGCTGGTGACCGAGGGCTTCCGGGTCCCGGCCGGCCAGGCGTACGCGAGCATCGAGTCGCCCAAGGGCGAGCTCGGGGCGCACATCGTCAGCGACGGCGGCACCCGCCCGTACCGCGTGCACTTCCGCGAGCCTTCCTTCTGCAACCTGCAGGGCTTCTCCGCCATGGCGGAGGGCGGCCAGGTCGCCGACGTGATCGCCGCGGTGGCTTCTATCGACCCCGTCATGGGAGGTGTGGACCGGTGACTTACTCACCGGAAGTCCGCGAGCGTCTCGAACAGGACGCCAAGGAGATCATCGGCCGTTACCCCAAGACGCGGTCCGCCCTGCTGCCGCTGCTCCACCTCGTGCAGTCGGCCGACGGCTACGTCTCCGACGACGGCAAGGAGTTCTGCGCCGAGATGCTGGGCCTGAGCAAGGCCGAGGTCACCGGCGTGGCGACCTTCTACACGATGTACAAGCGCAAGCCCGCCGGCGACTACCACGTCGGCGTCTGCATCAACGCGCTGTGCGCCGTCATGGGCGGCGACGAGATCTGGGACGAGCTGTCCGAGCACGTCGGCGTCGGCCACGAGGAGACCACCGGCGACGGCAAGATCTCGCTGGAGCGCCTTGAGTGCAACGCGGCCTGCGACTTCGCCCCGGTCATGATGGTCAACTGGGAGTTCTTCGACAACCAGACGCCCGCCTCGGCCAAGCAGCTCGTCGACGACCTGCGTGACGGCAAGGACGTGCGGCCGACCCGCGGACCGAAGAAGCTCTGCACCTTCAAGGAGGCCTCGCGCGTGCTCGCGGGCCTCCCCGACGACCAGGCGGGCGACGGCCCGTCGGCCGCCGGCCCCTCGCTGGAGGGCCTGAAGGTGGCCAAGGCCAACGGATGGAAGGCCCCCGAGGCATGAGCACCACACTGACCCCGGTCCTGACGGCCAACTGGGACCAGGCCGACTCCTTCACCCTCGACGGCTACGGCGGTGACTACAGCGCGGCCAAGAAGGCGCTGGGCATGGACCCCGACGCCGTCATCCAGGCGGTCAAGGACTCCGGCCTGCGCGGCCGCGGCGGCGCCGGCTTCCCCACCGGCATGAAGTGGGGATTCATCCCGCAGGGTGACGGCAAGCCCCACTACCTCGTCGTCAACGCCGACGAGTCGGAGCCGGGCACCTGCAAGGACATCCCGCTGATGATGGCCAACCCGCACTCGCTGGTCGAGGGCGTCATCATCACCGCGTTCGCGATCAGGGCCAACTACGCCTTCATCTACGTGCGCGGCGAGGTGCTGCACGTCATCCGCCGGCTGCACGCGGCCGTGCGCGAGGCGTACGAGAAGGGCTTCCTGGGCAACGACATCTTCGGGTCGGGCTACGACCTGGAACTCGTCGTGCACAGCGGCGCGGGCGCGTACATCTGCGGCGAGGAGACGGCGCTGCTCGACTCGCTGGAGGGCTTCAGAGGTCAACCGCGACTCAAGCCCCCGTTCCCGGCCGTGGCGGGCCTGTACGCCTCGCCGACTGTCGTGAACAACGTCGAGTCGATCGCCAGTGTTCCCTCGATCATCAGCAACGGCGCCGACTGGTTCGCCTCGATGGGCACCGAGAAGTCCAAGGGCTTCGGCATCTTCTCCCTCAGCGGCCACGTCACCAGGCCCGGCCAGTACGAGGCCCCGCTCGGCATCACGCTGCGCGAGCTGCTCGACATGGCCGGCGGCATCCGCGAAGGGCACCAGATCAAGTTCTGGACCCCCGGCGGCTCCTCCACGCCGATCTTCACCGACGAGCACCTCGACGTGCCGCTCGACTTCGAGGCCGTCGGCGCCAAGGGCTCGATGCTCGGCACCCGCGCGCTGCAGATCTTCGACGAGACCA
Source organism: Nonomuraea sp. NPDC052265 (assembly GCF_044547985.1). Classification (NCBI taxonomy): domain Bacteria; kingdom Bacillati; phylum Actinomycetota; class Actinomycetes; order Streptosporangiales; family Streptosporangiaceae; genus Nonomuraea; species Nonomuraea sp. NPDC052265. The sequence continues at coordinate 20,135 of NZ_JBIUBJ010000008.1, read as the reverse complement.
CCTGCGTGGTCCGCACGGTGCTGCGCTGGACCGAGTTCTACGCCCACGAGTCCTGCGGCAAGTGCACGCCGTGCCGCGAGGGCACCTACTGGCTCAAGCAGGTGCTCAAGCGCCTGGAGAAGGGCCAGGGCACCGAGGACGACCTGTCCACGATCACCGACATCGCGGACAACATTCTCGGCCGCTCGTTCTGCGCCCTCGGCGACGGCGCGACCAGCCCGATCCACTCCTCGGTGAAGTACTTCCGCGAGGAGTACCTCAAGCACTTCGAGATCGGCGGCTGCCCGTTCGACCCGAAGAAGTCCACTCTCTGGGGTGAGCAGTGACCGTCGTAGAAACAGAAACCACCCTGGTGACCCTCACCATCGACGGGTTCCAGGTCAGTGTCCCCAAGGGCACCCTGATCATCAGGGCCGCCGAGCTGCTGGGCATCCAGATCCCCCGGTTCTGCGACCACCCGCTGCTCGACCCGGCGGCCAACTGCCGCCAGTGCCTCGTGGACATCCCCGACGCGGGCAACGGCCGCGGCTTCCCCAAGCCGCAGCCGTCCTGCGCGATCGAGGTCGCCGAGGGCATGGTCGTGCAGACCCAGCTCACCTCGCCGGTCGCCGAGAAGGCGCAGCGGGGGGCCATGGAGCTGCTGCTGATGAACCACCCGCTCGACTGCCCGGTCTGCGACAAGGGCGGCGAGTGCCCCCTGCAGAACCAGGCCATGTCGAACGGCCAGGGCGAGTCGCGGTTCCAGGAGCAGAAGCGCACGTTCCCCAAGCCGCTGCCGCTGTCCACGCAGGTGCTGCTCGACCGTGAGCGTTGCGTCCAGTGCGCCCGCTGCATCCGCTTCTCCGACCAGATCGCCGGCGACCCGCTCATCGAGTTCTTCGAGCGCGGCGCCAAGGAGCAGGTGCGGGTCGCCGACGGCAAGCCGTTCAACTCCTACTTCTCCGGCAACACGGTGCAGATCTGCCCGGTCGGCGCGCTCACCGGCGCGGCCTACCGGTTCCGGGCGCGCCCGTTCGACCTGGTGTCCACGCCGAGCGCGTGCGAGCACTGCGCGTCGGGCTGCTCCCTGCGCACCGACCACCGGCGCGGCCGGGTCACCCGCCGCCTGGCGGGCAACGACCCGCAGGTGAACGAGGAGTGGAACTGCGACAAGGGCCGCTGGGCCTTCTCCTACGCCACCCAGCCCGACCGTCTCAAGACGCCTCTGGTGCGCAACGAGGAAGGCGTGCTCGTGCCCGCCTCGTGGCCGGAGGCGCTGGCGGTCGCCGCCGAGGGTCTGGCCGCCGCCCGCGGCAAGGCCGGCGTGCTGGTCGGCGGCCGGGTCACGGTCGAGGACGCCTACGCCTACAGCAAGTTCACCAGGGTCGCGCTGGGCAGCAACGACATCGACTTCCGCGCCCGCCCGCACTCCGCCGAGGAGGCGCAGTTCCTGGCGCACGCGGTCGCCGGCAAGGGCATCGAGATCAGCTACACCGACCTTGAGAAGGCTCCGGCCGTGCTGCTCGTCGGGTTCGAGCCCGAGGAGGAGTCGCCGATCGTCTTCCTGCGCCTGCGCAAGGCGTGGCAGAAGAAGGGCCTGAAGGTCACCGCGATCGCGCCGTTCGCCTCCGCCGGGCTGGCCAAGATGGGCGGCACGCTCATCGCCGCCGCCCCCGGGGCCGAGGCCGACGCGATCGGCGAGCTGGTCGGCACGCTGGCCGAGGGCACGATCGTGCTCGCCGGCGAGCGGCTGGCCACCGTGCCGGGCGCGCTGTCCGCCCTGGTCCGCCTCGGCGCCGGTTCCGGCGTCCGGGTGGCCTGGGTGCCGCGCAGGGCCGGTGAGCGCGGCGCGCTCGAAGCCGGCGCGCTGCCCAACCTGCTGCCGATCGGCCGTCCCGTGGACGACGAGGGCGCCAGGGCCGAGGTCGCCAGGGTGTGGAACGTGGGCTCGCTGCCCGCCGTCCCCGGCCGTGACACCGACGGCATCATCGCCGCCGCCCGCTCCGGCGAGATCGACGCGCTGGTCGTGGCGGGCGTCGACCCGCACGACCTGGCCGACCCCGCCGCCGCGCTGGAGGCGCTGGAGAACACGCCGTTCATCGTCAGCCTGGAGATCCGCGCCAGCGCCGTCACCGACCGCGCCGACGTGGTGTTGCCGGTCGCGGCGGTGCAGGAGAAGAGCGGCACGTTCGTCAACTGGGAGGGCAGGGGCCGCTCGTTCGAGGCGCCGCTGCGCGTGCCCGGCATCCAGAGCGACCTGGCCGTCATCGGCAACCTGGCCGACCGCATGGACGTGCACCTCGGCCTGCCGGACGCCAAGGCCGTCCGGCGCGAGCTGTCCAGCCTCGGCGCCTGGCGCGGGGCCCGCGTCGCCGCGCCGAGCACCGCCACCCGCGCCCAGGCCGCCCCGGCGGCCGGCGAGGCGCTGCTGGCGACCTGGCACCTGCTGCTCGACGAGGGCAGGCTCCAGGACGGCGAGCCGTACCTGGCCGGCACCGCCCGCGCCACCGAGGCGCTGGTGTCGGCGGCCACGGCGGCCGAGATCGGCGTCATCGACGGCGACAAGCTCGTCGTCGGCGGCCCCGGCCCCAACGCGGTCACGCTGCCGGTCCGCGTCGCCGACCTGCCCGACCGGGTGGTCTGGGTGCCGGCGAACTCCGGCGGCTGCTCGGTCACGCGCGATCTGCGCGCGCTGGCCGGCGACATCGTCACGATCGGGAGCGCATCATGACCCACGTTCTCGCGGCCGATCCCACCCTCGCCGACTTCGGCAAGGACCCGCTGTGGATCACCATCATCAAGGCCGTGATGCTGTTCGCCTTCCTGATGCTGGGCATCCTGTTCGGCGTCTGGTACGAGCGCAAGCTGATCTCGCGGATGCAGCACCGCTACGGCCCCAACCGGGCCGGCAAGTTCGGTCTGCTCCAGTCGGTGGCCGACGGCATCAAGATGGGTCTGAAGGAGGACATCTTCCCGCGGACCGTGGACAAGGTGCTCTACCTGCTGGCCCCCGTGATCATGGTCGTGCCGGCGTTCCTGGCCTTCTCGATCGTGCCGTTCGCGCCGATGGTCAACCTGTTCGGCGTGCAGACGCCGCTGCAGCTCGTCGACCTGCCGGTGGCGGTGCTGTTCATGCTGGCCATGGGCGCCATCTCGGTCTACGGCGTGGTGCTGGCCGGCTGGTCGTCGCGCTCGCCGTACGCGCTGCTGGGCGGTCTGCGGTCGGCGGCGCAGGTGGTCTCGTACGAGATCGCGATGGGTCTGTCGTTCGTGGCGATCTTCCTGTTCGCCGGGACGCTGTCCACCTCCGAGATCGTCAAGGCGCAGGGCGAGCAGGGCTGGTTCGTCTTCCTGCTGATCCCGTCCTTCGTGATCTACGTGATCTGCATGTTCGGCGAGGCCGCCCGTATCCCGTTCGACCTGCCCGAGGGCGAGGGCGAGCTGGTCGGCGGCTTCCAGACCGAGTACTCCTCGTCCCTGAAGTTCGCCCTGATCATGATGGGCGAGTACCTGCACACCTTCACCGCCTCGGGCATCGCGGTCACCCTGTTCCTGGGCGGCTGGCGGGCCCCGTGGCCGATCTCCCTGTGGGACGGCGCCAACACGGGCTGGTGGCCGGTGCTGTGGTTCTTCATCAAGTTCGTGCTGACCTTCAGCTTCATCGTGTGGGTGCGTGCCTCGCTGCCGCGCGTGCGCTACGACCAGCTCATGTCCCTGGGCTGGAAGGTGCTGATCCCGGTGAACCTGGCCTGGATCCTGCTCGTCGCCGCGGCTCGCAACGTGGTCGTCAACGAGGGCAACAAGACGGTCGGCATCGTGATCGGCGCGGTCATCGTGGTCGGCGCGCTGGCCATCTGGATGCGGTTCGACACCGTCAACCAGCGGCGCAAGGAGGCGCGCAAGGCCGAGGTGGAGGCCGAGTTCGAGCAACTGTCCGACGAGCCGACGGCCGGCGGCTTCCCTGTGCCGCCGCTCGATCTGCCGCACTACCACGGGGTGCAGCACAAGGAGATTCCCAGTGGGACTAACTGATTGGCTGAACCCCGTCAAGGGCTTCGGGGTCACCTTCCACACGATGTTCAAGAAGCCCGTCACGACCAACTACCCGGAGGTCAAGAAGCCGACGGCTCCTCGCTTCCACGGTCGTCACCAGCTCAACCGCTGGCCGGACGGGCTGGAGAAGTGCGTCGGGTGCGAGCTGTGCGCGTGGGCGTGTCCGGCGGACGCGATCTACGTCGAGGGCGCGGACAACACCGACGAGGAGCGCTTCTCGCCGGGTGAGCGTTACGGGCGCACGTACCAGATCAACTATCTGCGGTGCATCCTGTGCGGCCTGTGCATCGAGGCCTGCCCGACCCGCGCGCTCACCATGACCAACGAGTACGAGCTCGCCGACAGCAGCCGCGAGAGCCTCATCTTCACCAAGGAGATGCTCCTCGCGCCGCTGACGCAGGGCATGGAGCAGCCGCCCCACCCCATGCGCCTCGGCGAGACCGAAGAGGACTACTACCGGCTGGGACGAACCAATGGGTGAGACCATCACATTCTGGGTTCTCGCCGTCGTGTCCGTCGGCGCGGCGCTCGGCATGGTCTTCAACAGGAAGGCCGTCTACTCGGCGCTGATGCTCGGCACCGTGATGCTCTGCCTCGCGGTGCTCTACGCCGTCCAGGACGCGCCCTTCCTCGCCGCGGTGCAGATCATCGTCTACACCGGCGCCATCATGATGCTGTTCCTGTTCGTGCTCATGCTGGTGGGCGTCGACTCCTCCGACTCCTTCGTGGAGACGCTGAAGGGGCAGCGCTTCTGGGGCGCCCTGGCGGCCCTCGGCTTCGCCGTCCTGATCATCCTGGCGGTGGGCAACGCGATCTTCTCCGGTGAGGCGGGTCTGGCCCAGGCCACGGCGCAGGGCGGCTACGTCCGCTCGATCGCGCTGCTGCTGTTCACCAAGTACGTCTTCGCTTTCGAGGTCACCTCGGCCCTGCTGATCACCGCCGCCCTGGGCGCGATGGTCCTGGCGCACCGGGAGAAGCTCACCGAGAAGGTCACGCAGAAGGACCTCTCGCGCGCCAGGTTCCTGGGCGAGCGTCCCTCGCCGCTGCCCGGCCCCGGCACGTACGCCAGGAACAACGCCATCGACATGCCGGCGCTGCTGCCCGACGGCTCGGTCGCGGAGTCGTCGGTCAACCGCTACATCGCCCGCTACGACGTCGAGCACGGCCACCTCCCCGAGGACCCCAAGCTCGCCGAGGCCATCCAGCACACGGCCGAGGATGACGCCGAGGAGACCACCAACGAGGTGACCAAGTGACGACCCACTACCTGATCCTGTCGGGTGTGCTGTTCGCGATCGGCGCGCTCGGCGTGCTGATCAGGCGCAACGCGATCGTGGTGTTCATGTGCGTCGAGCTCATGCTCAACGCCTGCAACCTCGCGTTCGTCACCTTCGCCAGGCAGAACGGCAACCTGGAGGGCCAGATCATCGCGTTCTTCGTGATGGTGGTGGCCGCGGCCGAGGTCGTCGTCGGCCTGGCCATCATCGTGACGATCTTCCGAACCCGCAGGTCCGCGTCCGTCGACGACGTCAACCTGCTGAAGTACTAAGAGAGGTGACTGATGCAATCTGAAATCGCTCAGATCACCCCTCACGTCGGCGGTGTGATCGGGAACGCCTGGCTGATGATCGCCCTTCCGCTCGTGGGGGCGTTCATCCTGCTGGTGTTCAACAAGTTCACCAATCGCTGGGGCCATCTGCTGGGCGTGGTCATGTCACTGGCCTCGTTCGTGGTGGCGGTGCTGGCGTTCTTCGAGCTGATCGGGTTCGGGGAGGAGGAGCGCCGCCGGGCGGTGCACCTCTACGAGTTCATCCCCGGCATGGTCGACATGGGCCTGCTCATCGACCCGCTGTCGATCAGCTTCGCGCTGCTCATCACGGGTGTCGGATCACTGATCCACATCTACTCCATCGGGTACATGTCGCACGACGAGCACCGGCGCAGGTTCTTCGCGTACCTGAACCTGTTCGTCGCCTCGATGCTCCTGCTGGTGCTGGCCGACAACTACGTGGGCCTGTTCATCGGCTGGGAGGGCGTGGGCCTGGCCTCGTACCTGCTGATCGGGTTCTGGCAGTTCAAGCCGTCGGCCGCGGTCGCGGCGAAGAAGGCGTTCGTCGTCAACCGCGTCGGTGACTTCGGCCTGCTGGTCGGCATGTTCATCATCTGGACGTCGTTCGGCACCCTGGCCTTCAAGGATCTCGGCGCGAAGATCGGCGCCGGTGGCGCCTCCGACGGCACCATGCTCGCCATCGGCCTGCTGCTGCTCCTCGGGGCGTGCGGCAAGTCGGCGCAGCTCCCGCTGCAGTCCTGGCTCCTCGACGCCATGGAGGGCCCGACGCCCGTGTCGGCCCTGATCCACGCGGCGACCATGGTCACCGCCGGTGTCTACCTGGTCGTCCGCTCGGGCGCGTTCTTCTTCCCCGAGGGCTCGGGTGCGGCGCTCGCCGTCTCCATCGTCGGCGCGGCCACGCTGCTCGCCGGTGCGATCATCGGTTGTGCGAAGGACGACATCAAGAAGGGCCTGGCCGGCTCGACGATGTCGCAGATCGGCTACATGATGCTCGGCGCGGGCCTCGGCCCCGCGGGGTACGCCTTCGCGATCGGCCACCTCATCACGCACGGCTTCTTCAAGGCCGACATGTTCCTCGGCGCCGGATCGGTCATGCACGGCATGAACGACGAGGTCAACATGAGGAAGTACGGCGGCCTGCGCAAGTTCATGCCCATCACGTTCGTCACGTTCTTCATCGGCTACCTGGCGATCATCGGGTTCCCGCTGCTGTCCGGCTACTTCACCAAGGACGGCATCATCGAGACCGCGGTCCACCACCAGCCGATCCTGGGCTGGCTGGCCGTCCTCGGCGCGGGCATCACCGGCTTCTACATGTCGCGGATGGTCTTCATGACCTTCTTCGGCGAGAAGCGCTGGGCCGACGACGCCCACCCGCACGAGTCGCCGCTCGTCATGACCGTGCCGCTGATGATCCTGTCGCTGGGCGCGCTCGGTCTGGGCGCGTACCTGGTGCTGGGCGGTACGCTCTACAACTTCCTGCGGCCCGCCGTGGGCGGCGAGGCGGAGGCCCCGACCTTCCAGTTCGCCAGCACGCCTGGTCTGGCCACCCTCGCGCTCGTCGCCGTCGGTGTGGTCTTCGCCTGGATGAGGTACGGCCGGGCAGAGGTGCCCGCGGTGCAGCCGCGCGGCTCCTTCCTCACCACGTTCGCCCGCCGTGACCTCTACGGCGACGCCCTCAACGAGTCCCTGTTCATGCGTCCCGGCCAGTGGCTCACCCGCATCGCGGTGTTCTTCGACAACCGCGGCGTCGACGGGCTGGTCAACGGTCTGGCGGCAGGCATCGGCGGGAGCTCGGGTCGCCTGCGCAGGCTCCAGACGGGCTTCGCGCGAACGTACGCGCTGTCCATCCTGATCGGTGCCGCCCTGCTGACCGGCGCCCTGCTCCTCGTTGGGAACATCTGATGTCACCCTGGCTCCCGATAATCATGGCGGTGCCCGTTGTGGGCGCCATCGTGGTGGCCCTGCTTCCCAAGGGCGGCGACAAGCTGGCCAAGCAGGTCACGCTGGCGGTCTCGCTGCTGACGATGGTGCTGACGGGCGTCATGGCCGCCGGGTTCAAGCCCGACGGCGAGCGCTTCCAGTTCAAGGCGGAGTACGACTGGATCCCGAGCTTCGGCGTGAAGTTCGGGGTCGGCGTCGACGGCGTCGCCCTGGTCCTGATCGCCCTGTCGGTCGTGCTGGTGCCGATCGTCGTGCTGGCCTCCTGGCACGACGCCGACGGCGTCAGGACCGCGGACGGCACGCTGATCACGCCCAAGCGGTCGGTCAAGACGTACTTCTCGCTGCTGCTCGTCCTTGAGACGATGATGATCGGCGTCTTCGCGGCGACCGACGTCTTCCTGTTCTACGTGTTCTTCGAAGCCATGCTGATCCCGATGTACTTCATGATCGGGTCGTACGGCGGCGCCCAGCGGTCGTACGCGGCCGTCAAGTTCCTGCTGTACTCGCTGTTCGGCGGCCTGCTCATGCTGGTCGCGGTCATCGGCCTGTACGTGCTGGCGAACAAGGGCACGTTCATGTTCGAGCCGCTCGTCGGCGCCATCCAGGACCCGACGACGCAGAAGTGGCTGTTCGGCGGCTTCTTCATCGCCTTCGCCATCAAGGCGCCGCTCTGGCCGGTGCACACCTGGCTGCCCGACGCGGCCGCCCAGGCCCCGGCCGGCGCCGCCGTGCTGCTCGTCGGCGTGCTCGACAAGGTCGGCACGTTCGGCATGCTCCGCTTCTGCCTGGAGCTGTTCCCGGACGCGGCCAAGGCGTTCACGATGCCGATCGTCGTCCTGGCGGTCATCAGCATCATCTACGGCGCGATCGTGGCCATCGGCCAGACCGACATGAAGCGGCTCATCGCCTACACGTCGATCTCGCACTTCGGCTTCATCGTGCTCGGCGTGTTCGCCATGTCGTCGGTCGCCCAGTCCGGCGCGGCCCTCTACATGGTCAACCACGGCTTCGCCACGGGCGCGCTGTTCCTGGCGGCCGGGTTCCTCATCGCCCGGCGCGGCTCGCCGTTCATCGCCGACTACGGCGGCGTCCAGAAGGTCGCCCCGGTGCTCGCGGGCTTCTTCCTGGTCGCCGGTCTGGCCGGTCTCTCGCTGCCCGGACTGTCGTCCTTCGTCAGCGAGTTCATGGTGATGATCGGCACGTACTCCAGCGAGGCGCACGGCTCCGGCGCGCTGACGGTGGCCGCGATCATCTCCGCGGTGGCCGTGATCCTGGCCGCCGTCTACATCCTGTGGATGGTCCAGCGGACGCTGAACGGCCCGACCGCCGAGCCGGTCAAGGCGTTCAAGGACCTCAACGCCCGCGAGATCTGGGTGCTGGCGCCGCTGGTCGCGCTGATCATCGGGTTCGGCTTCTTCCCCAAGCCGCTGCTCGACGTGATCAACCCGTCCGTGCACCAGACGCTGACCAACGTGCACGTACCCACTGCCACCATCGCTGAGAAGGGGACAGGTCAGTGAACGACGTCATCCAAGCGCCGACGATCGAGTACGGCACGCTGGCGCCGTTGCTGATCATCTTCGGCGCGGCCTGCATCGGCGTGCTCGTCGAGGCGTTCGCGCCGCGCTACCTGCGCAAGTCCATCCACGTCCCGCTCACGCTGCTCAGCCTGATCGGCGCGTTCGCCCTGGTCATCCTTCAGGTCATGCGCGGCGTGCCGACCCAGGCCGCCGCCATGGGCGCGGTCGCGGTGGACGGGCCCGCGCTGTTCATCTGGGGCGTGATCATCGTCCTGTCGTTCGTGTCGGTGCTGCTGATCAACGACGAGGGCCACTTCGTGGCCTCGGCGGCGGCCGTACCGGGCAGCGCGGACGAGGAGGAGGCCGAGGCGGCCGACAACGGCGCCGGGCAGACCGAGGTCTACCCGCTGGTGCTGTTCGCGGTCGGCGGCATGCTGCTCTTCCCCGCCTCGCACGACCTGCTGACGATGTTCGTGGCCCTTGAGGTCATGTCGCTCCCGCTGTACCTGCTGTGCGGCCTGGCCCGCCGGCGCCGCCTGCTGTCGCAGGAGGCGTCGATGAAGTACTTCCTGCTCGGCGCGTTCTCCTCGGCGTTCTTCCTGTACGGCACCGCCATGATCTACGGCTACGCGGGCACCGTCTCGCTGCCCGGGATCAACGCCGCCCTGTCCAAGGGCGCGCTGCTCGACCCGCTGCTCATGGCCGGGCTCGCGCTGCTCGGCGTCGGCCTGCTGTTCAAGATCGGCGCCGCGCCCTTCCAGGCGTGGAAGCCCGACGTCTACCAGGGCGCCCCGACGCCCATCACCGCGCTCATGGCCTCCGGCACGCTCGTCGCGGCCGTCGGCGCCCTGCTGCGGGTGTTCTGGGTCGGTCTGGGCAACCTCGACTGGAACTGGCGGCCGGTCATCTGGGCCGTCGCGGCCCTGACGATGATCGTCGGCTCGATCCTGGCGATCACGCAGACCGACATCAAGCGCATGCTGGCCTACTCCTCCATCGCGCACGCGGGCTTCCTGCTCGTCGGCGTGATGGCGACGTTCGGTTCGGCCGGGCAGAACGCCCAGTCGCTCAAGTCGATCCTGTTCTACCTGGCGGTCTACGGCATCACCACGGTGGGCGCGTTCGCGGTGGTCACGCTGGTGCGCGACCCCGGCGGCGAGGCTGGACACCTGTCGCGCTGGGCCGGGCTCGGCAAGCGTTCGCCGATGCTCGCCGGGGTGTTCGCCTTCTTCCTGCTCGCCTTCGCCGGAATCCCGCTGACCAGCGGCTTCTTCGGCAAGTACGCCGTGTTCGCGGCCGCACTCAACAGTGGCACGCAGCCCGGCGACTCCATGGGCGGCTGGATGGCCGGTCTGGTCGTGGTGGGCGTGGTGGCCTCGGCCATCGCCGCGTTCTTCTACGTCCGGGTCATCGTGCTGATGTTCTTCAGCGAGCCCGCGGCCGACGGCCCGGCGATCGCGGTGCCCAGTATGGGGACCGTGGCCGTCATCGCCGTTTCCCTGCTGGTTACCGTAGGAGTGGGGCTCTACCCGGAGTCCCTCCTCGGTGTCGCCAACGACGCCGCTTCGGCTCTGTTCATTAGATAAAAGGGGATCTCGTATGTCTGCGCCGCCCGTGGTTGACCTTCCCATTGAGGACGAACGGTTGGCGCAGGACGTGGCCACCGGATTGGCCGCGGTCGAGAAGCTCCTGCGCTCGTCGGTGGAGAGCGAGGACGCCTTCGTCACGGAGGCGTCCAAGCACCTCATCGAGGCGGGCGGCAAGCGGTTCCGTACGCTGATGGTGCTGCTCGCGGCCCAGTTCGGCGACCCGTCCGCGCCGGGTGTCGTGCCCGGCGCGGTGGTCATCGAGCTGACCCACCTGGGCTCGCTGTACCACGACGACGTCATGGACGAGGCCCCGGTGCGCCGGGGTTCGCCCTCGGCCAACGCCCGGTGGGACAACACCGTGGCGATCCTCACCGGCGACTACCTGTTCGCCCAGGCCTCGGACCTCCTGGCCGACCTCGGCCCCGAGCTGATCCGCATCCAGGCCCAGACGTTCTCCCGCCTCGTCCAGGGGCAGATCCGCGAGACGATCGGCCCGCGCGAGGACGAGGACCCGGTGGGCCACTACCTGAGCGTCCTGGCCGACAAGACCGGCTCCCTGATCGCCGCCTCCGGCCGGTTCGGCGCGCTGCTGTCCGGCGCCCCCGCCGACGTGGAGGAGCGCCTGAGCCGCGCCTGCGAGGCCGTCGGCGTGGCCTGGCAGCTCGGCGACGACCTGCTCGACGTGGCGTCCTCGGGCACCCAGTCGGGCAAGACCCCCGGCACCGACCTGCGCGAGGGCGTACGGACCCTGCCGGTCCTCTACGCGCTCACCGGCGGCGAGCAGTCGCGGCTGACCGAGCTGCTGGCGGGCCCGGTGTCGGAGGAGGACGTGGCGGAGGCGCTCACCCTGCTGCGGGCCCACCCGGCCATGGAGCGGGCCCGCGCCGAACTGGTCGCGTGGGTCGACCGGGCCCGCGTCGACCTCTCCGCCCTGCCCGACATCCCGGCCAGGGCGGCGTTCCTAGCGCTCTGCGACTACGTGGTCGAGCGTTCGGGCTGATCGCCTGACCCGGGCGGCCGTCCGCGCCGCCCGGAAGCTGTCGTACGTGAAGATGGCCAGCGCCAGCCAGACGATCGAGAACCCGATCCACCGGCTGGGCGGCATGATCTCGCCGGCGATCGTCACCCCCACCGCGAACTGCAGGATCGGCGCGATGTACTGCAGCACCCCGACGGTGCTCAGCGGCACCCGGATCGCCGCCGCGCCGAAGAAGATCAGCGGCACCGCCGTGATGATCCCGGCCCCCACCAGCAGCACCGCGTGCCGGCCGCCCTCCTGCCCGAACGTGGCCTGCCCCGCGAACTCCAGATAGACCAGGTACCCGAGCGCCGGCAGCAGCAGCACCAGCGTCTCGACGGCCAGGCTCTCGGTGGCCGCCACGTTCGCCTGCTTCTTGACCAGCCCGTACACGCCGAAGCTGACGGCGAGCGTGAGCGCGATCCAGGGCAGCCTGCCGTAGTCCACGGTCAGCACGACCACCGCCAGCGCCGCGAACCCCACCGCCGTCCACTGCAGCGGACGCAGCCGCTCGCGCAGCACCAGCACCCCGAACAGCACGCTGACCAGCGGGTTGATGAAGTACCCGAGGGCGCTCTCGACCACGTGGCCGGTGTTGACCGCGTAGATGTAGGTGCCCCAGTTGACGGTGATGACCACGGCGCCGATGCCGAGCAGGACCAGCTTGCGCGGCTGCCGGGCCAGCTCCCGGAACCAGCTCCAGTGCCTGCGCACGGCGAGCACCGCGACGACGGCGACCAGCGACCAGACCATCCGATGGGCCAGGATCTCCACGGCCCCGGACGGTTTGAGCAGCGGCCAGTACAGGGGGAACAGCCCCCACATGGTGTAGGCGGCGATCCCGAACAGTACACCGCGCCGAAGGTCAGGCATGTAGCCCATTTTCGGGCCTTACTAGCTTAAATACAAATGTGTGTCACTATACGGGAATGTTTAGGCATCCTTAAGTGTTCGGGCGTTGTGTAGGCGCAATCCCGCTACCCACGCCACGCCGCCGCCCGCGGCGCTGCGTAAGGTAGAGACACCTGATGGAGGTGGCACGATGGGCTGGCTGTTCGGCGGCAACAAGACATCGATGGTCCGTCCCGAGGACGCCCTGCCGGGCCGCTCGGAGGCGATGCCCGTGCCCGCGCGGCACGCGGTCCTGGACGCCCCGCTCGCCCCGCCGTACCCCTCGGGCCTGGAGGTGGCCGACTTCGGCCTGGGCTGCTTCTGGGGAGCCGAGCGCAAGTTCTGGCAGACGCCGGGGGTGGTGACGACGGCCGTCGGGTACCAGGGCGGCTACACCCCCAACCCGACGTACGAGGAGGTCTGCAGCGGCCTCACCGGCCACACCGAGGCCGTCCGGGTGGTGTTCGACCCGGCTCGGGTGTCGTACGAGGAGCTCCTGAAGCTCTTCTGGGAGGCCCACGACCCGACCCAGGGCATGCGCCAGGGCAACGACACCGGCACCCAGTACCGGTCGGCGATCTACTACCACTCGGCGGAGCAGGAGAAGGCGGCGGAGGCTTCCCGCGCCGCCTACCAGCAGGTCCTCACCCAGGCCGGCTACGGCACCATAACCACCGAAATAGCCCAAGCCAAGCCTTTCTACTACGCCGAGGACTATCACCAGCAGTACCTCCACCGCAACAAAAACGGCTACTGCGGGATAGGTGGGACGGGCGTGGCCTGTCCGGTCGGGCTGACATCCGGCGAGGCGTAGACCTGCGGAGATAGCTAGATCCTGGCCCGTGGTCACCCGGCTCGTCCGGCGTCGATCACGGGCCAGAGCCGTCTTCGGCGACAACCCTCCTTACAAGGTCAAGGGCTCGCTGCGCTCGCCACGGGGCCGCCGGCCCGCTTAGCGGTCTGGCGGGCTTGCGCGTGCGGCCTGGGGGCCGTTCGCGCCCGCCACCGCACGCGAGCCGGCGGCCCCGACGATGAGCTTCAAGTTCCTGCCGCCCCGCTTCCGGTGCTCGGGCCTGGAGGCCCTGCGCTCCGGGTCGGGTTGCCATCGATTTACCCGCGTTGCTCCCTGTAGTGGAGGCTCGCGTATTGCGGGGCCGTTTCAGACGCTTCGAAGGGGCCTTTGCTTCCTCCTCCCCTGTCTGGTCTCCGCCTGCAGATTCGCAGCCAGTTCATCCAACGTCGCTCCGCAACGGACGTTGGACAGTCCGCTTGCACAGGGCACGGGCTGCTTCCGAATGGCCACCCAGCCTGCGGCCATGTCCTGAACCTTCCATGCCGGGTACTGGGCGATCAGCTTCGCCAAGGTCATGGGCACGGGTGCACTCCGGCGACCGGCGTACAGATCGGCTGAGACTCCCGTAGTTGGGCGTAGCGGAGAGCGACTCGGTGAGCGGCCCGAGCGGGTTCGGTGGAGGGGTGCCAGGCGTAGATGACTCGCTGTCGTCTCGCATCCCATGCCGATCGCCACCAGTAGCGCCCGCCGTGACACCAGACGACCAATCCGACCCAGACGGACACGAGCGCCAGGCCGTAGCCGTCGTGCACATCTGCGGAGACTCCCCGAGCGGCGAGGGCGTTGGCCAGGGCTGCAGCGGCGTGGGTCTCCGGTGCGAGCGAAGGGCGGCTCACAACGCCTCCTCTGCTGTCTCCTGCTCCTTCAGCTGCTCGGCGAGATGGACGATGTCGTTCGCGTCGATCGTCTGGGACAGGCCGTGATCTATTTCGCGCGGGGACAGGCGACGGCCGTTCCGGGTGGCCCAGAGACGGCCCGCAGAACTACGCCAAATGCACCAACCGGGAAATGCCGCTTGGAGGTCTTCGAGAATCACCGGAGTGGACATGCGATCAGCGTGCTTACCTGAGCGTGACAAACCCACCGCGTTATCAAGACGTCCAGGACGTTACAGCGTTACGCTCCGAACGTCCCTGACGTCCTCCAGTTCGAGGTGTGCCGTGGCCAACGTCCCACTACGCAGCGCCATGCTGAACGCCCAGGTCACGAACCAGCACTTGGCCGACCGATGTGGCGTGGACGTCAAGACGGTGGAACGCTGGCTGCAGGACGAAACGCGCGTTCCGCACATGCGGCACCAATGGGCAGCCGCAGAGGCACTAGGAGTTGAGACAGCCATGCTATGGCCGGATGCAATTCGCAATACGGTGAAAACTGGGCCGGATAAGGAAGTCTTGACCGTCTATCCGTATCGCTCCGCATGTCCGAAATCAATCTGGCGCAACCTCATCAGCTCGGCGCGCAACGAGATCGTGTTCGCCGGTTACACCAACTACTTCCTGTGGCTGGAACACCCCAATCTCGCGAAGGTGCTCAAGCGGAAGGCGCAGCAGGGCTGCAAGATTCGGTTCCTCGTCGGCGATCCGGCGAGTGAGGTAACGCGCCACCGTGAGGACGTGGAGAACGTTCCGCTGACCGTCTCCACGCGCATCCGGATCACTCTGTCGGAGATCGAGCAGCTACGCGACGATGCCGGTGTGGAGGCCCGGTTCGGTGACGAGCACATCGCCATGAGCGTGTTCCGGTTCGACTCGGAAATGCTCGTCACGCCGCACTTGGCTAAGCTCGTTGGTCACGACTCGCCCATGTTGCACTTGCGGCGGTATCAGGACGACGGCCTGTTCGATCGGTTTGCCTACCATGCCTCTGAGCTGTGGGGCAACGGCCGAGACGTGTGGCAGCAACCCCAGCCCGCAGGCCCGATCCTGGGTGACTAACTGAGTCACAACCGGCCCGGACCCTCTCGGTTAGAGGCACGGGGGCCTATCGCTTCTCGTCTGCTTGTTGTCGGGCGATCTTGCGAGGGGTGGCGATCCGTAGTCGGGCTACCTCCGCCCAGAAGGCCTCTCCGTGGCGATGGCCGCTTCCGGCATAGTGCCATTCGCCTACCGTCACGGTCTTCTCTGGATCGGGAGGCGGAGCGCCAGCGATCAGCCGGGCTTGCTTGGCGCAGAAGTCGGCGCGGGCCTGTCGAAGGTCCCCGAGTCTGATCGAGTAGTGGCGGGACTTGGTGGAGAAGTGTCCCGGTAGCCCAGCATGTGCGCCCATTGTCGCAGGAGCCAGGGTTTCGGTAGGGATGGAGTTCGGCGAGGCTGAACAGGTGTAGATCATGCGGCGGGCGTGCTCGGTGATCTCCAGACCGGCGATCTGTCCGGCATGCCGAATCGGACGGTCTACGGTCCCTGCGGACGCGGGCTGTGCCGGACGGTCCGCCTCTCCTGCGCCAAGGTCGCCGAGACACCGCGAGCAGTCCGGACGGACGCTCCCATGTCGTCCGCGCCGGGGCCGTCCCGCGGACTGCCACGACTACATCGGGGCCTTCCTGTGGAACGCCCACCCCACCGGACAGGCGAGGGCGGTCCGTCCTCTATTTGGACCGCGACCTGACCGGCGGTCCGGCGTATGGCCCGGTCGAGCCAGTAATGATCAGGTGGTACGTGTCGTCCTTTAGACCGCCGAGCAGGCCGGGCGCCTGGACGCGCGCCGGTTGCCGCAGGCTGTGAGCAGGAAGCCGGTCGGCTCGTCGGCGGTCCGGTACACGTCGAGGACTTCGCCAGTCCGGCTGTCCAGCGTGTACCTCTCGCCGTGCAGCCGGAAACACGCGTCCGCGTGATCAGCGTGACCTGCCCCATGCCGGGTCGCCCACGGGTGGACAAAAGGTCCACTAAGCTCTTCCGGTGATTTCCTGCCGTGCGATCGTCCCTGCGGAGCTGGACCGTGTGACCTCGTGGGTCGTGACGGAGCCCGTCGGTTGGATCTCCGCCGACCGTTACCTCGCAGAACTGGCCGAGAACATGTACCGGTCGGAGTGGACGTGGATCGCCGAGGTCGGTGACCGGGTCGTGGGACGTGCGCTGTGGTGGGGGCCGAGGGGCAGCGCGTATCCGGTCGCGCTCGACTGCCTCGACGTGGATCCCGCAGTGGGTGAGCGCATCGTCGTCGCCACCGAACTGATCAGGGCCGCACTGGCAGTGTTCCCGCAGCCGGTGCAGTACGCGATCAAGGCGTCCGGCGGCTGGCGTGACGATCCGGTCACCTCGGCGGCCGTGGAATGGCGGCGAACGGCAGCACACGCGGCCGGCCTCAGCCGGGAGGTCGAGCGGCTGCAGTTCGAGTGGGCGCCGGCTGACGGGGTGCCTCCAGCGGCCGGGGCGCTGCGGTTCGCCGAGGCGTCCGATGAGGAGTACCTGGCGGTGTTCAGGAGAATCGCCCAGGGCAGTCTGGACTTTCAGACCCGAACGAACGTGGCGGCCAAAGGCGTGGACGCGACCGCGCGCGAAGAGATGGACTTCTATCTCGGCGCGCCGGGCAAGCGGGAGTGGTGGCGGATCGCCTACACGTACGAGGGCGAGGTGGCAGGCATGGCGATCCCCTCGGCGACGCCGTACAGCGTGAACGTCGGATACCTCGGGGTGGTCCCGGAGTTCCGGGGGCGCGGATACGTGGACGAGGTACTCGCCGAGATCACCCGCATGCATGCGGCCAACGGAGAGTCGCGCATCACAGCCACCACCGACGTGGGCAACGCGCCGATGGCGGCCGCGTTCCTGCGCGCCGGGTACCGCAACACAGAGATCCGGATCAACCTCTCCAACGACCTCCAGTCTTAACGATCTGTTGCCGGGAGCGGAGCACTACCATCAGCAATATCTTTTAAGTCCCCAACGGGTACTGCGGCATCGGCGGGACCGGAGTCGCGTGTCCAGTGGGTCTGACGTCCGGCGACGCGTAGGGTCGCGAGGCCGTCCACCGGAGTCCCGAGGCCGTTCGCGTTGTCTTCTTGTCGCTGGTGCAGCCATGGGTAGTTGCGGTATCGACGGCTGTCCGAGCCCGGGGCGGCCGAGGCATACGATGCGGCTCGTCTCGCCTTCGAGCTCGGTCGGGCAGTACGACGGTTGCCGGAATCTCGTGGATGGAGCCAGAGTGACCTGGCTCGTGCGGCTGACATGACACAGTCAGCAGGGGCCCGTCTTGAAGGGGGAGGCACTGTGCCGATGCTGCCGGTCCTCGAGCGACTGGCCAGGGCGCTGGACGCCGAGACTGGAGGTGCCGTCAGTCCACGCTCTCCCGCAACCTGAGCCGGATGTATCGCGCGAGATGAGTTGTCGCCCAGTTCGGGGCCGCCCCTTCCCGCACCGGCCTCGCGGAGATCCACACCTTTTTTGGCTCATCCGGACCTCTGGGGCAGCGGCATGTCCATGATCCTTTTGACGGCCGTCTTCGATCGTGTGCGCCCGTTAGCCGCTAGCGATTTCGCTTGCGTTTATTGCGTCTGTTGCGGATACTGCGAAGAGGGGGTGACGTCATGACTGACGTGCAGGCCAAGCGAGTTCAGCCGGGAAGCATCGATGCCGAGGTAGCCGGTCGCGCGGTACGCCGAATCAAGGATTACCTCATGCGGTATCCCGAGCAGCCGACTGTACATGTCGTCGGTGAGCACGGGGACGAGGACCCCTTGATCCTGCCTCGTGAAGCCGTGACTCTGCTTGCCTTCATCCTCGCCCAAGCAGCCGAAGGGCGCGGAGTCGCGGTGATTCCGTCGCATGCTGAGCTGACGACACAGCAAGCGGCGGACATGCTGAACGTCTCACGCCCGTATGTGATCAAACTTCTGGAGACGGGAAAAATTCCCTTCCGGTTGATCGGCAAGCACCGCCGAATCAAGTACGAGGATCTCCAGGAGTACAAGCGTCGCGATGACGCCAAGCGCCGGACCGCAGCCGACGAACTCGCTGCGCTGGGGCAAGAGTTGCGCATCTGAGCCATGACATTCGTGGCGGTCTACGACGCGAACGTGTTGTACGGCAACACCTGCGTGACCTGCTCATTCGTCTCGCCATGACAGGACGGGTGCAAGCCAGGTGGACCAACGGCATCCTTGACGAGATGCAGCGCAACCTCGCCGCCAACCGGCCCGACATTCCTGCGGAGAAGCTCGACAAGCTCCGCTGCCTGATGAAACTCCGCTGTCCGAGACTGCCTCGTCGAGGGATATGAGCCACTGATCGAAGGGCTGAAACTACCCGACTCCGATGATAGGCATGTGCTGGCTGCGGCGATCAAGGTGGGCGCGAAGGTCATCGTTACGTCGAATCTCAAGGACTTCCCTGCCGACTATTTGGCTCCATGGGATATCGAGGTGAAGTCACCCGATGACTTCGTGCTGGACCAAATCGACCTGGACGGAAGGGTCGTCTGGGCTTGTGTGCAGCAGATCGCGGACTCACGGACCAGCCCGCCGGAGACCGTTGATGATGTGCTCGACGCTTTGGAGGCGGCGGGCCTCGTCGAAGCGGTCGCTGCCCTTCGAGCCGGCTGAAGTCCCCCAACTGGATCTGTAGCGCGAAGCCAAGCGCTACCACCAGCAATATCTTTTTAAAGTTCCCAATGGGTGCTGCGGCATCGGCGGGACCGGAGTCGCGTGTCCAGTGGGTCTGACGTCAGGTGACGCGTGAGGCGGTGCTTGGGCAGGGGGGCTGCGATTCTGTACAGAAAGATGTACAGTTGACGTATGACTGTTCTGCACGACCCTACTGAGCTGACCGTCACAGAGGCGGCCCAGCGAGGCGTTGCCCGCCTGGTGGCTGATGCGGAGCAGGGGGCCGATCTGGTGGTCACCCGTCGGCATCAGCCAGTAGCGGCCGTGGTGAGTATTCGTCGGCTCAATGAGCTTGAGGAAGCGGCGGCTGATTTGCGTGATCTGGCGCTTGTGCTCGCCCGGTCGGTCACGGACACGGGGGAGCGGGTCTCACTTGATGAGGTGCTTGCCGCTTTCGGGCATACTCGCGAGTCGCTTTCCGCCGTCCCGGACGATGAGTGAATCGTGGCCGACGTCGCCTTCACTGCGCCGGCAGTTGACGACCTCCGGCGCATTGGCCCAGACGCGGTACCCAAAGTGCTCAAGAAGATCCTTCTCCTGTTGGACAATCCTGAAGCCGGTTACCCGCTCGGCGGGGAACTGACCAACTTCCGGAAACTGGTGGTCGGTCGCAACACCTGGCGTGTCGTCTATCGCATCACTGAGGACAAGTCAGTGGAGATCTGCGAGGTGTGGGCTGTCGGTGAGCGTGCCGACGCGGAGGTGTACGCAGAGGCGACGGCGAGGGTCCGCGAGGTGGGTGCAGGCCGTCCCGAGATCGTCCAGCTCGGCCAGGTGATCGAACGCCTTGGCAGGCTGGCCGATCACATTCGGGTGGAGAAAGCACCTCCCAGAGAACCGGTTCCAGATTGGCTCGCGGACCGGTTGATCTTCGCCGGGATGGCGCGTGAGGACGTTGCCGCTCTTGACCTTCAAGAGGCGGTCGACAGGTGGGCTGAGTACCGGTCCAAGGCTCATTAGGTCGTGCATCTATTGCCTGAAGCGCAGCGCTATCACAGCAATATCTCTTTGAAGTGCCCAACGGGTGTCAATCCCCTCAAAGCGTGGAGACGGGTCTATGCCACAGCGGTCCTCAGCAGGGCCGATGAGGCTTGTCTCTTCTCGATCATGTGACGTTCG